>JBAZCM010000127.1:0-5369 GCA_041654935.1 Sphaerochaeta sp.
CTCCTACGCCTTTGCTCCTGATCGTATAGTGGCTGTTGAAGGGAAGCTGGTCGAAGACTCAGCGCTTACCAGATCAGAGCTGCAAGTCGTTCGTGTTAAACTGCGTTATTGCTCAATTGGAGAGAGCGGCGGTTCGGCTGGGGGAGTAATGAGTGCTCTCATCCCTATTGAACAGTTCATCCCAGCATCCAGTTCAATTTATTTGACCGGAACTCTGACTGACGATCCCTCCTTCTTTGTCGCCTCGGATGTGCAGGTATTGGAGGTCAGAAAAATAGCAGATCTCAGACGAAGGATCATCTTCTTCCTGGAGCGACGTCTGCAGCATGCTCTTGGAGAGGGCGAGGCAAAAAGTCTTGCCGTGATGCTGTTGCTTGGTCAAAGCGAAGCTGAGAGTTTCTTTCTCAAAGACCTGGCAGTTGCAACCGGTTGTGCTCATACCCTTGCTCTCAGCGGAATGCACCTCTCCTTCTTCTGCACAATCAGTGTGGTGGTATTATCTACCTTGGTTGGAAAAAGACGGGCAAGACGTCTTGGTCTTATACCTCCGACTCTCTTTGTAGGGGTCGCAGGACCTAAGCCTAGTCTCATCCGCTCATTATTCTTTCGCCTCATTGGATCCTTCAATCTTGGCGGTGAGCAGGCCAGTATTGCGGCATTTTTGGTGCAATTGCTTCTCTATCCTGAGGTAGTCACTTCGATGGCTGCTCTCTATAGCTGGGCTGCTTTCTCAGCTCTGTTGCTCGTGCAGTATCTGCCTAAGATCCCCTTAGTCACCACCGCGATGGCTATTGCTGCAACTGCTCCCGCCTCTTTGTTGGTCAGTGGTACTTGGAATCCTATGGGCCTCCTCTATGCTCCGATGATTACGCTGTTGGTCGGAACAGCCATGGGATGCAGCCTCTTTATCCTAATTGGCGGAAGGCTTGTAGCGCTGCCATTGATTTGGGTAACAGAAGCAATTGCCTCTCTTATGAGCTACGGTGCTGTGACAGCGAAAGCCTACGATGTGAAAGCCTATGGATACTATCTTCTGATTCTGTTGACGAGCTTCACAGCTATTGGCTATGCTGAATTCTCTAGCAAAATGGCGAGGAGGAGACGGTATGAAATGGGAGTTCGCATACGACTCACCCAAGGCAATCAGCACACTCTTGGGAGAGAGGGAGTTTGCGATGACCAAGAAGTTTGGACAAAACTTTCTCCTCTCCACCCCGATTCGCCAGAAGATTGTGAGCCTTCTGGATCTAGAGGAGGGCCAGACAGTCCTTGAGATTGGGCCAGGCATCGGCTCAATTACGACGCTGCTCCTCGATGAAAAAGTACAGCTTACTGCCTTTGAAATCGACCGTGGTTTTTGCCGCATCCTCGAAGAGGAGGCATTTGTCGACGAACCCTCCTTCACCCTGGTTGAAGGAGATGCCTTGAAGACCCTCTTCACCTATCTGAAGCGAGTTGGCACTCCAGATCGGATCTGTGGAAACCTTCCATATAATGTGGGCACCATCCTGGTGGCCAAAATCCTGGAGAGCTCACATCGTCCACCAGTTATGGTCTTCACCTTACAAAAAGAGGTGGCCGACCGCCTTGGGGCCCAAGAGCGGTCGAAGGAGTGGGCAGCCCTCTCCCTGCTCGCTCAGATGGACTATGAGGTGACCACTCCCTTGATGATAGCTCCTGGAAACTTTTACCCGCCACCGCAGGTAGAGAGTAGTGTGGTGCGTTTTACCCTCCGAGAGCAGAGCATGGTAGCCCAGCACCTACGTCCGGCATTCTTGCTACTCATCCGTGACCTATTCGCACAGAAACGAAAGACTATACTCAATAACGTACGTCGAGGTAAAAGCGGTGCTCTTGTTGGTAAAGAAGGGGTAAGTCGCCTCTTCACTGAAAGTGGGGTCGACCCGCAAAAGCGAGCTGAAGCCTTGGGGTGGGAGGAGTTTCTTGCCCTCAGTGCTGCTCTCTATACGCACTCAACCAACCGTAGCGACGATAGGTAAAGAGGCAGATTGCCCCTCGGAGGATCAGGTCGCTGGCCATGGCAATCCACACACCCAAAAGACCGAGGGCGGTGAATCGCACCAAAGCCCAAGCCAGTGGCAGACGCACTAACCACATCCCGGCAATTGAGATATAAAAGGGGCTCTTTGTGTCGCCCGCTCCTCTGAAGACACCAAAGGCCAGCATCGAGAGGCCAAATGCCGGTTGAGCGAAGGCTTCAATGCGCAGCACCATACCTCCAAGTTGTACAACTGCCTCATCGGCGGTGAAGATCCGTATAATCGCTGGGCCAAAGAAGTACAGGACCAACCCCATCATGCTCATGAAGGCGGTTCCCAACACCAAAGAGGTATCTCCAAAGCGTTTAGCCAGGGGTTTGTTCTCACTACCCAGTGAGTGGGCTACCAACGTAGTGGCTGCAGTTGAGAGTCCGGAAGCTGGTAGGTATGTGATCGATTCAGTCGTATTGGCTAAAAAATGTGCAGCTAAGGCGGTGGTCCCAAGGCTGCCAACCAACTTAGTATAAAGAATCTGGCCACCGGAAAGAGTGGTGCGTTCCAACGCAACGGGAATACCCAGTCGTAGTGCTGAGCGCTGAATGGCGCGGTCCCACTTGTGCAGTGAATGAGCTTGTGGTGAGATATCCCGTCTGCCACTTAAGATGGTGGTCAACAGCAGGATTGCTGTAATAGTGCAAGCCAAGGTTGTTGCCATCGCAGCACCCTTAACGCCCAAGCCTAGGCCGGCAATGCGGATTGGACCGAAAGTGAGGGCTGGGAAGATGAACAAGGCATTGAAGATGATGTTCATCGCATTGTTCAAGGCGTTGAGGATCAAGGGGGTCTTGGTATCGCCACTGAGACGCAAAAACGAAGAGCTGAGAATCATCATCACATTGGGCAGGTAGCCGATAGCGATATAGTGGAAGTAGGTCTCAGCTTGGGCGATGACGCGACTGTCATCGGCGATCCAGGAGGGCAGGATTTTTGCCATCGCCACAAAGAGAATGGTTAACAGCACACCAAACGGAACGGCGGTGATTAAGCCTTGGCGGACAATCTGGCGGGCCCGGTCGCCTTTGCCAGCTCCCAGATTACGCGCCATCAACACACCAAAGCCAATAGCAAAGGCATTCATCCACCCGTTGACCAACCAAATGGTTGAGGTAGGCACTGAGACTGAAGCGGTTGCATGAGCTCCCAATGAGCCGACCATCGCCGAATCGACAAAGGTGACCATAACCTGTAGGAGTTGTTCAGCAATTGTTGGCCATGCGAGTGCAACAATGACCGCCCACGGGGGGCGGCTTTGGTCGAGAAGCTTGGATGAGCGACTAGGAGTGCTCATCGGCTACCCCTTCTGAAAAGAGGTAGCCTATTGATGATTTGATCAGTCGGCACTTTGGGCGAGGGTGATGGCGCTGGTGATGACGATGTCATCAATCGAGCAGCCTCTGCTGAGATCGCTCACCGGCTTTGCAAAGCCCTGGAGGATCGGCCCATATGCCTCGGCACCGGCAAGTCTCTGAACGAGCTTGTACCCGATATTGCCTGACTGTAGATCGGGGAAAATCAAGGTATTGGCGCTTCCAGCAACCGCTGAACCTGGAGCCTTACTCTCAGCTACGCTACCTACGATTGCAGCATCGAGCTGAAGTTCTCCGTCAACGGCAAGACTTGGATCTTTTTCTCGAATCAGGCGGGTTGCGTCAATGACCTTGTCGACCATCTCTCCTTGGGCAGAGCCCTTGGTGGAGTAGGAGAGCATTGCCACCTTTGGCTCGACACCGAGGAAGGTGCGGCAAGAGTCAGCGCTGGCCAAGGCAATCTCGGCAAGCTGATCACACGTGGGGTTGGGGATGGTGGCACAGTCGCTGAAGATGAACGACCCATTTGCCCCATACTCGGTCTTATCGGTAGCCATGACAAAGCAAGAAGAGGCACTCTTGATACCCGGCTTTGTCTTGATGATAGTAAAGGCGGCTACCAATACGGCTGCAGTGGTATTCTCTGCACCGGCAACCATCGCATCGGCGTCGCCCAAGCGGACCATCATAGCAGCCCAGCGAAGGGGATCGGCAATTGCTTCAAATGCCTCTTCTGGGGTAAGGCCCTTGTGTTTGCGTAGGTTATGATATTCATCAGCATACGCTTGGTGACGATCACTTGCGGCGGGGTCAACGATGGTAATGCCATCGAGGGAGACGGCGAGATCAGAGGCGGCCTTGGTAACTTGTTCTGTGGAACCGACCAGCATGACAGCCTTAGCCAATGCCTCATCTACAATAATACGTGCGGCCTTGATGGTTCGCTCTTCACATCCCTCGGGGAGAACGAGGGTCTTTTGTGCTTTCTTTGCCTTCTCTTTCATCGATATCGCAAACGTCATATTCTGCTCCTTGGAGTGCTGTTTTATGTCTCTATCGTAGCATGAAGCGCAACCTTGGGAAAGGAGTCTACTCTAGAGTGAGTGCTTTGTGATATGGTGAGCCATGCGCCTGAAATTTCCGCTCTTCGTGATGGCTGTCGCCCTCGCCCTTGCATCTTCACTCTTCGGTGGATTGGCCGAAGAGATACAAGTTGCAAACACCATCAGCGTTGAACAATTAGGGCAATTGATGAGCATAAGCCAGGTGGGGAGCCTTGTCTCCTTTCTTACCTTACCCTTGATCGAGCGTGCACTGGGTCCTCATGCGATGTTGGTCGTCGGCATCATTGGATCGGGAGCAGCGTTGCTCGGCATGGGCCTCAGCCGCAGTATTGTACTCTTCTCCCTCTTCTTCTTGTTGAACTCGGTGATGGGTTACATCTATATCACCAGCAACACGGTCATGTTGGTTGCCTCTGACCCCAAACGGGTACGCTATAGTATCCCACTGATGCACCTAATCTACTCTGTGGGTGCTATTGCTAGTGGTTGGTATGTCACCTACCTGAAGAATGGGGTGTGGTATCACGGATACTTACAGACCGCAGCGCTCTTTGTAATCCTCGGTGTTATTCTGGCTTTCCAACCTACCCCTCCATTCATCGATCGCTTCGCCAAGCGCCCACAACGATTGATTGACTCCTTTTCTTTATTGAAAGATCGTCAATTTTTAGCCTACCTGCTCTTTTTGATCCTTGCTAACGCGATTGAATTTACCAATGTAGTCTATCCATTTATCGCTTTGACTCAGATTCACCATGCTGGTGCCAAGGAGATTGGCCTGGGTATCTCAATCCTTCATGGTGGAGCGACGGCGAGCCGCCTACTCGTTCTTCCTCTGTTGAAGAAGAGTAACCGTGCAAAAACCATCCTTTTGATCCTCGCATTCATCAGTATTGCAGCATTGCTACTCTTTGGTATGGCTCCCTCATTGACAATTG
>JBAZCM010000128.1:0-5349 GCA_041654935.1 Sphaerochaeta sp.
GTGGACGACGCGGTGACCTACTGCTCCGATCTCATCAAGGCTCTTGATTACGCCCCACTCCTCATCAAGCAACATTTTGATGATCAGATCGATGGCTTCTTTGTGGGTAGGGGAGGAAAACTCTGCCTTGTACTCCAAACGAGAGTTGGCCTTATGCTCGATGGTCGAGTACTCAAGGCCGATGCGCTCTACGACACCGACGGCAAGAATCGTCTTGGTTTCCCAGTCGTAGACTTGGTACTTGGCAGAGGAACTGCCACAGTTGAGGGTCAGGATTACCATTGAAAACTCCTATCTGCAACCTGTATTCAGGATTGAAATGCATGGGATATGACACAAACGATTAAAACATTATCACAGAGAAAAATCAACCGTTAGCTTGAAGTGAAGTGTGGTCACCCAACCCTATGTGAGTATGCGGGTAGTGGTGGCATTCGCCCTCTTGTTCCTCCTCCTTTTTTCCCTCGAAGGGGCTTCGGTAGTCTTCGAAGGGGTAGTAGGATCTCCTCAGCTTCGATGTACGCTGGATAGCAAGATCTTCACCTTCTCCTTGGAGCAGGAGGGACACACCTCCTTTGTGGTGCGCAACCTGCCCCTCGGCGGTGGATTTTTACTCAGCCGTAGCCAAGGTACTTTAGGATATCACCTCAGAAGTTTACAGACAGTCATTGTCAACCGGCTCTCCATTACCCATGGCAAGAAGGAACTACTTCTCTTCGCTGGGCAAAATGCCACCACCGGGGCAATCTTCCGTGCAGGGTCTTTCACAGTAGGTTTGACACAGATGGGTCGGCCGGCAACACCAAAGCTCTTTCATAGGTGGCAGGATGAGCGGTCTGGACTCCTCTATGGTGGCAGGTGGCGTCTTCAAAAGGGGACTTTTAGGGTAGACTTGGAGATTGCTGGATCAGAAGCGCGACCGTTACGTCTGATTGAGGAGATCTCTTATCATGGTGGGCCCTTGGTAGTAAGCCGACAAATTGGACCGCTTTCAGGCCAGCGCTCCCAAAAGATTTCCCTTACCCTTGCATCGAAAGCAATTGAGGCGCGCACTCTGTTGGGCGTTGAGCTGGGTTCTGAGGCCCTGTACAGCGGCCTATACCAAACGATGAAACGTACACAAGAGAGTACCGTGAGTATTCAGGGCAGCAGCTGGAAGGTTACCTTGGGCCAGCGTGTACTCATCGCACTCGATAAAACCGGCAATGTTCGTCAATCTCGCCACCTGGAGGCGACGTTGAAAGTTGGAGCATTCAGTTTTTTTGTAGCTTGGGACGATGGAAGGGTTCGCAGTCGCCTGGAGGGTTCAGCTGGTCGCCTTATCGGCAAAGAGGGAGGGTTTTCAGCCTCCTTTGGCTTTGACAAGGATGGGTGGCACTTTGATCTTGTCTTTAGTGAACTCGCTACGGTGAGTGTGAGGTGGTCCTACTGCCTTACCATTGACCGAGGTAGCGAATCTCCTCGTCCAAGTTGATTCCGGTCTTCTCTTTGACCGTTTTTTTGATGTGCTCGATCAACGCTTTGACGTCAGATGAAGTCGCTTCCCCATTGGGGTTGGTAATGAAGTTTGCATGGTCGCTTGAGACAGTTGCCCCACCAATGGAGTAGCCCTTCAGGCCAACTGAGTCAATCAGCTTGCCGGCACTCTGTCCATCTGGGTTACGGAAGATACAGCCGATGCTCGGGTAGCGGTACTGCCCCTTCTTGTTGCGCGAGGCTTTGAACTCTTCTTTAATCCGCCTCACCTCAAGGGTGTTGGCAATCGGCTCAAGCTTGAAGGCAGCCTCGTAGATGATCAGGTCATCACGACCCATGAAGGGGGAGTGGCGGTAGGCGAAGGATTCGGGGTGTGCCCGCAGCCGAAGAAGCTCACCTTCTTTGTTGAGGTAGTCAACCCAATAGAGATGATCACTGGTCAATAGGCCATTGGCTCCGCTGTTTCCGTGGACAGCTCCGCCCACTGTCCCAGGTAGTCCACCAAGTCGCTCAAGACCACCGAGACCAGAGTCGATAGCCCGGTCGATCACATCGTCCATCAGAGCTCCACATTGGGCGACCAACAGGTTCCCCTGCACCGAAATGTCAGTCAAAGAGCTGGTATCGATGGCAATTTGGTCGATTCCTTTGTCACTAACCAGGGTATTGGTGAGAGCACCAAACACTTGGAACGAGAGGTCTTTTTGCTGTGCAACTTCTACTGCTGAGCGAAGTTGCTCCAAGGTGGTCGGGCGGATCAGGTAAGGAGCTTCTCCACCGGTTCCAATATGGGAGCACTGGGCCAGACTCTGCTTTGCAAACTTGATTTTTTCACTTTGATTGCGTACATTGGAAGCCATAGCGTCATCATACTCCCATTAAGCGGGGGTGGGCAACCAAAAGGAGCCGCCATGTCAGTCCAATTGTTCAACACCATGAGTCGTTCAATCGAAACCTTTGTCCCGATCAAAGAGGAGGAGGTTGGACTCTACACATGTGGCCCTACGGTGTATAACTATGCCCACATTGGAAACCTCCGTACTTTCCTCTTTGAGGACCTGCTCAAGCGCGTACTGACCGTCAGCGGTTTTACCGTCAACCACGTGATGAACATCACCGATGTAGGGCACCTTACCGACGATGGCGATGAGGGAGAGGATAAGCTGGAGAAGCAAGCCCGAGAGCAAAAACGTAGCGTCTGGCAGATAGCTGAGTACTACACCCAAGCCTTCTACAGGGACTTTGATGCGCTTAACATGATCAGACCCACCACCGTCTGTAAGGCAACCGACCACATCCAAGAGATGATTGATTTGATCAAACGTTTGGAAGAGGGTGGGCACACCTATGAGAGCGGTGGAAACATCTACTTTTCCATCGATACCATCCCTGACTACGGTAAACTAGCCCGTCTGGATTTGGAGAACCTGATGGTCGGCGCCCGAGAGGACGTTGAGCTGGATGTGAACAAGAAGAATCCCAAGGACTTTGTCCTATGGTTTACCCAGTCCAAGCATGGACAGCAGGAGATGATGTGGCCTTCGCCTTGGGGGGAGGGCTTTCCGGGTTGGCATATCGAGTGCTCGGCGATGAGCATGCATTACCTGGGCGACAGCTTTGATATCCACTGTGGGGGAATCGATGCAATTCCGGTCCACCACACCAACGAGATCGCCCAAAGCGAGGCGGCCACCGGCAAAGAGTGGGTCAAATACTGGCTCCACGGTGAATTTCTCCTCGATGAAACAGGGAAGATGAGTAAGAGCAAGGGCCAGTTTCTCACCCTCTCACTCTTAGAGAGTGAAGGCTTCGATCCATTGGATTACCGGTATCTGGTCCTGGGAGCCCACTATCGCAGCCAGCTACGATTCAGTTTTGAGTCTTTGAAGATGGCCCAAAGTGCCCGCCGCAGGATCGGTGAGGCAGTGCGCTCACAGCTCAACGGGGGGGCAAAAGCTGTCACTCTGACCGACTCAGCAGCCCTTACGCACAAAGAGGCATTTCTCACCCATGTGCAGAACGATCTCAATACCCCCAAGGCTCTCGCTGAGCTCTGGGCGACGATCAAGGATGAGAGCCTGGATAGTGACCATCGCTACTCGCTGCTGCTCTTCTACGATCAGATTCTCGGCCTGCGTCTGGATGAGATTGTTGCAGACGGGGCTCTTCCCGAGGAGGTGCAAGAGCTCTATGATGAACGGGTGGCAGCTCGTGCTGCCAAGGATTGGCAGAAGAGTGATGCATTGCGCGATCAATTGGCGCAGCTGGGATATGTGGTAAAAGACAGTGCTGGCAGCAGCACAATCGAAAAAAAGATGTAACTTACCAAAGGGGACAGTTGTTAAGGTTATGGAAGTACAGAGCAACGATGAACGCTCATTCAGATTGGTCTATGAGGAGGTCTTTCCGATCTTGATGCGAGTTGTGTACCACGTAACGAACAACGTCGACCTTGCTGAAGAGATCTGCCAAGAGGCGTTCATCCGGTTCTTTGACAAACAGATGAGCTTTCCCTCGCTCAATGACGCCAAGTACTGGCTCATACGGGTGAGTAAGAATCTGGCCATCAACCACGTGAAGCGCAAGAGTCGCGAGCGGAGCATGGTGGAGAAGCTGAAACAGATGCCGACCCCCCACGCCAATACCACCGATGGTGAGAAGGTGTTGATGGAGCAGGAGACGAGAAAGCAAGTCCAGGAGGCGATTGAAGAGCTTCCTGAAAAGTACCGCCTTGTGATTGTCCTGAAGGAGTACTCCGACATGGATTACAAGCAGATAGCACAAGTGCTCAATATTTCCGAAAGTAATGTGAAGGTACGGGTCTACCGAGCACGAAAAATGCTCGAATCGATCCTCAACCAGGAGTAGCACATGTGTGTAGATGATGAATTGTTGAGTACGTTTTTAGATGGAGAGCTGACCGAGCCATGGAAGACCCAAGTTGCCGAGCACCTGGGGTATTGCAGCGCATGTCGCACCCGTCTCTCCCAATTGCAGCAGCTGAGCGAACGCCTTACTTCGGTGACTCTCACCGAAGATGAGATGGCCGCCAGTAAGGACCGGGTACTCGCCTTTTTTGAAACAACGAAATTTCCCACCGCAACCGATAAAGTACCGTTTCTGAAGCGACGCTTTGAGTTGAAGCTCGCCCCTGCGCTGTTGAGTGCTGCCGCTTTCGTAGTGGTAGTCGTTGGCGCCTTTGTCTTCTTCAGCCCTAACTCTCCCCATGGCCAGGAGATTTTACCTGGTGTGGTCGCTCCCATAGATAGTGAACACATCCGCCAAGTCACCGACCTCCCTAAGCCGACGCTCGATATGTTCAGCCTAGAGCAGATCATCCAGCACCTCGATGCAATGGGGTATGCTGTCAAGTTGGAGGTGAAGGCGGTAACCCCGATCGAATAAGAGATTTTGACCCGCTATGGAGGCTCTACATTCACTTGTAGAGCCTTTTGTATTTTGCTACTATGACAAGACTCTTTTTCAGGGAGGCAGTGAGTGAAAGCTGTACAGTTGTCCAAGGCGTATGACCCCAAGACCTTTGAAGATCGCATCTACCGCAGGTGGATGGAAAAGGGGCTCTTTGCCCCCCGTAAAGAGGGAACCAATCCCTTTACCATTGTCATGCCGCCTCCCAACGTAACGGGTATCCTACACATGGGCCATGCCCTGAACAACTCCCTCCAAGATATCCTTGCCCGGTATCACCGGATGACCGGGCGGCCAACACTGTGGCTGCCGGGCACTGACCATGCAGGCATCGCCACCCAAAACGTGGTTGAGCGAGAGATCGCCAAAGAGGGGCTACGACGTCAGGATTTGGGCCGTGAGCGCTTTTTGGAGCGCACGTGGCAAGTGAAGGAGCGCCACCAC
>JBAZCM010000129.1:0-5290 GCA_041654935.1 Sphaerochaeta sp.
AGCACCTCCTCTGGGACGAATATGACTTCAAGAGCCTGAGGGATGAGGTCTTCAGCGCCAAGTGGCACAAGAGCGCAGGCAAGACCTTTGACAAGGGGAAGTGGGGGGAACTTCCCACCAAGACCCAGAAGCTCTTCCATATCTTTGGTACGGTGAAGGACTCAATCCTACGCGATGACATCCCCAAGGCAGTACAGCGGGACCTGCAGCGAAGGAGGAAAAAGCACGGCTTGCCCCCTCTCTGATGATCGGAGAATCATCTATGTACAAAATCTACGAAATTCAGGCTACACATCTCACCTTGAATTGTGCATTGCACTCAACTTGTAGTCGCCTAAAGCGTATGAGGGCATACAGGCCATGAGATGTCTGACTCAATTTCACCCGTTGCTGACATTATCCAGACAATCTTCCTATGAAATAGCTAGTGTCGCTACCCACATTAAATCATTCACCTTTGATAGTACACGACCTTTTTTCTCTAATTATTTGGGGAGAAAACATGTTTTTGCTCTCAGAATATGATACAATTATTCTAATGAAAGGTAGACGCTGATCAGGAGATTAACGTTATACATGGATGGAAAATGCTTAATATTATGCTTACTCCTATAATGGTAAATCTTCCGATAATATCCTCTGCAGGGAAGTAGTTATGAACAAAATTTCTATCCGTTTTTTTGATGATAAGGAAGTACGTGCAATATGGGACGATACCCAATCCAAGTGGTGGTTTTCGGTTTTGGATATCATCGGTGTCTTGCGTGGAGAAGACAGATATGAAAAAAAATAGAAATTACTGGAAGTACCTCAAAGCAAAGCTAAAAAAAGAAGGCAGTCAACTGGGTAGTGACACTACCCAGTTCAAACTCACTGCACCCGATGGCAAAAAACGTTTAGCTAATGTCCTCGACCATGACCAAATCATTGAATTAGCAAAGAATTTCCCTAGCAAAAATGCCAACCGTTTTATCCAGTGGTTTACTTATAGCGATGAGACAATTGATGCAAAAAGTAAATCCAAAGCTTATGCACTCTTTGACAGCACTCTACTAGAGACAATCGAGGTTGGAACCGTCAAGAGATTACAGCAGATACATGGGTAGCTATTTGGCGGTCTTTATGAGTTCGCAGGACAGATTAGAACACAAAATATTGCAAAAGATGGTTTTCAATTCGCTATGGTTCGATTCTTGCCCGCCGTTTTAGGTGAGATTGAAAAAATGGGTGAGGACTCACTTGAAAAGATAGTCGACAAGTATGTTGAGATGAATATGGCCCATCCCTTCATGGAAGGAAATGGAAGAAGTACTCGCATTTGGCTAGACCTAATACTCAAAAAGAATTTGCAGGTTTGTATCGACTGGAGTCGTATCAACAAAGGAGAGTACCTGTCTGCTATGAAAGAGAGTACGACGGACTCAACGCGGATACATGAACTATTGAACCATGCTTTGACCGATAAGATTTCAGATCGAGAGACCTTTCTCAAAGGCATAGACTACTCCTACTATTACGAAGAAGAGAACGATTTTTCTAATCCAGAGAAAAACAGTTGATGGCCAATTCTATTACAGCACTCACTGTACAACTTGATTTTGGCACCAAAGTCTATCAAGTACGCCAGATTGAAGAAATCCCAGCATCCAACAGCTCATCGAGCTCGGTCTTCAGGCCAAGATAGCTCGTTCGACGATTGATGATATTCTTGATCAAACTACGACAGCTCTCTCCCGTTGGCCACAGTTAGCTTCCGAGTGGGGAGTCTTTTCAGAACATAAGAATCACATATCATCTCTTATCTGTAGATAGGGATGAATGAATACTGAAACTCCTCTGATTGTCGATACCTGCTGTTGGCAGTATAGTTATGTTCATGAGCCACTCGTGTGAACACCATGTCCACTGTATCGCGATCGTACCGATCTTTGCCCACCTCAGCGTGGAGGAGATGGGAGAAGTCGCCACAATTACCAAAGAGCGTCCCTATCAGAAGGGCCAGTATATCTACCATGCAGGTGACAACCGTAAGGAGATGTACGTCCTGCACACCGGTAAGGTAAAGGTCTTTCGTCTCAGCGCTGATGGCAAGGAGCAAGTACTGCGTACGGTAAGCCCCGGAGAGTTCTTTGGGGAGCTCAGCCTCTTTGGTCGTCAGCGCCAAAGCGATAGCGCCGTCGCCCTTGAGGATGCTGCGATGTGTGTCATTGAATGGGATCAATTGCGTACGCTCATGGAGCGCATCCCCTCTATTGCCTTCAAAGTAATGGAGCAGCTCTCGGCCCGCCTAGCGCAGACTGAGAGCCTATTGGAACAGACGAATTTACTGCCGGTGGAACAACGGATAGCCCGCTATCTGCTGGAAATCTCCGATGGAGCAAACTCCTTCAACCTACCCCTCTCCAAGGGTGATCTTGCCTCGCTCCTCGGAATGAGTCAGGAGACGCTCAGTCGTCGCCTGGCATCGCTGAGCCAAGAGGGGTATATCACTCTCGAGGGTCAAAGAGGGATCACCATCGTCGACCGTATCGGGCTACAAGCGTACGTGGATAGCCTTTGGTAGAATCGGTTAGGCGAGCAGTTTCTTTCCGCGTTGGGTCAGCTGGTACATTGTCACCAATTTTTTGTGGCACATGGTGGCAAACGCACAACCGGTGCAAGAGGTGATACAGTCAGCGCCGCTCTCCTCCTCTTGCATGTATCCCATCCTGATCAACTGACCGATCGCATCTTCGATCATCGGTTCGGTGACAGAGAGTTCTCGGGCCAGCAGCGCCTTTGAGAGAAATCCGTCACTCTGTATTCGTGCAAGTACTTCTTTAAGCATCTATAGATCTCCTTATCAGGCAAAGCCTAGGAGTGAGCCGATCTGGAAGACCAGGACAGCCACCAGCCATCCGATGGCAAAGGTGTAGACGGCCATCATCAGAGGCCATCGTATTGACTTGGTCTCCTTGCCGATCGTACTCAATGTAGCGACACAAGGGGTGTAGAGCAAAACCATTACCATGTAGGCCATAGCTGTCAGAGCGGTGAAGTTCTGCTTCACAGCGTTGACAAGGATTGCCCCTTCCTCAAGATATTGGCCTGCATAGAGCATGCCCAGCGTTCCAACCACTGCCTCCTTGGCCGGGATGCCGGCAAAGAGGGCGACTGACTCCTGCCAGGTCCCAAAGCCTGCTGGCTTGAAGATTGGGACCAGAAGAGTTCCAAGCTTTCCAAGGAAACTCTGCTGGCTATATGGGTCTGCCGAGCCCGGGAGCACTGCCATCAGCCACATGATGGTGACCACCAAAAAGATGACCGTCCCTGCGCGGGTGATGAAGTCAGAGACCTGCATCCACATGTTGCGCAGTACACTCTTCATCGAGGGGACACGATATGGAGGAAGTTCCATGATGAAGTAGGAGCTCTCTCCCTTGAACAAGGTCTTGTTGAAGAGCTTGGCCATCAAAAGGCCAACGATGATACCAAAGGCGTAGAGGGAGAAGAGTACCAAACCCCCATGGCGTGGGAAGAACGCGGCGATGAAGACCGAGTAGATCGGAAGCTTCGCTCCGCAAGACATAAAGGGGGCGATCAACATGGTGACCATCCGGTCTTTCTTGTTGTCCATCGTCCTCGCCGACATGATGGCAGGCACCGTGCAGCCAAAGCCGATGATCATCGAGATAAAGGCCTTACCTTGCATGCCGAAGCTTCGCATCAGGTTATCCCACACATAGGCGGCGCGGGCCATGTATCCACTGTCCTCCAAGAAACTGAGTAGCAGGTACATGACGGTAATCAAGGGAACAAACTCAACAACAGCCCCTACCCCGTTGATGACGCCATCGATCATGAAGGAGACAAGCCAATCGGGCGATCGAGTCCAGATTAAGAAACTCTCAAGCAGCGATCCCAGCCCCTCTATGAGAAAGACAGCGATCCCTCCTAGGAGATCCTCGCCGATGGCGAAGGTCAATTGGAAGACTACCAACATGATCAGGCCGAAGATAGGAATGCCCAGATACTTGTTGATCAGAATCCGGTCAATCTTATCGGTGAGGGTCGTCACCTCTTCCTTCGGACGGAGGACAGTCTCTTCGGCAAGACGGTGGGCAAATGCATACCGTGAATCTACGATTTCAAGCTCAAAGTTATCGCTGCTGTGGAAGCGGTGGAACTCCTTGATACCGTCTAAGACCTCTTGGTCGACACCAGAGTCCTCGATGCGTCCGATGATATGTGTATCGCCCTCAACAATCTTTATCGCGGTCCATTTAGCCGGATAGGGCAACTCTTTGTTCGCAAGGACCTCTTCCATATGCTGAATGTGGTGTAGTACATTTTCGCTGTAGGTCAGTGGGTTTTCATAGATGTGGGGTCTTGCTGCTGCCTTGACCGCTTCCTTAATCACCGCATCGGTACCAATTTCTTTATTGGCGATTGTTGCAACGACCGGCACTCCGAGCTTTTTGCTCAACTTCTCAAGGTCAAATTTAATAGAGCGACGCTCAGCCTCATCGACCATGTTCAGGGCGATGACAAGGTTCTTGCCCATCTCCAGCAGCTGGGTGGTCAGGTAGAGGTTACGCTCAATATTAGAAGCTTCAATAACGTTTATATAGACGTCGGCATCATCGCTGAGGACATAGTCCATAGCGACAACTTCGTCTTCACTGAAGGCGCCTAGGCTGTAGATTCCTGGAAGGTCGACCACGTCATATTCAACGCCTTTATACGAACAACGACCTTCTTTCTTCTCTACCGTTACACCGGGCCAGTTGCCCACATGTTGGTTTGCTCCGGTAATCGCATTGAAAAAGGTCGTCTTACCGCTGTTGGGGTTACCCACCAACGCTATTCTTTTGTTACTCACCTATATATCCTCAAGGCTGCCCACACTGGCTTACTATCACTGTACACAGATCAATCACGGGCAAGCAGGACTTTATAGGCAAGTCCACGGCCGAGGGCCACTTTGTTTCCGTTGATACTGACAATAACTGGGCCGGCATCGTTTTTGATGACCGTTACCCGGGCACTGGTGTTAAAGCCCATCTCATACAATCGCTTTGTTGCATGCTTTCCGGCATCGATTGCGTGAACCTTACCCTTTTCACCCTTTTGGAGGCTTGTCAACTTTACGTTCATCAGCGTCAACCACCTATATATTTTGTGCAATTGCTTGCGTTATCTATCATTCAGTGAGGATTCACAAAAGCGTTCCTCATCAAATGTTAGCCACACCTAACATTAGCCTCTATTATCGCCATATTAGGTGAATTGTCAAGAGAATTTGAAAAAT
>JBAZCM010000130.1:0-5281 GCA_041654935.1 Sphaerochaeta sp.
CTTTCACCAAGGGCTGTAAGGTCTTGAAGATCAGGGCTCTTAGGCCATCGCATAACACCTACCAGCACACGCTCGGAGATTTCCTCTTTGACCTTGAGGCTGATGACGGGCAACAAGCTAATTTGGTTGAAACTCACCCTCAGGTAGTGAAGCAGATGCAAAACCTCATGGTGACGTTACTCAAAGAATCGGATGCCATGGAGGAGACGTACACCCGCTACGGCCTTACCTGATAGTCCATCTACTACAACAACTCCCGCCACTACTCGGCGGGAGTCTTTTTTACCTAGAGACCAAAACGGGGAGAGCGTTAGCCCTCCCCGAAATTGTTACCTGTATTGGTTATTTGCCGATTGCCTGCAGAGTTGTTCTCTCGAACTCCTCCATGTATGCCTTGGCTTCCTTCCAATCCTTGAACTCAGGGACAAGCTTGTACTTGTCGATGTAATCACGCTTCCACTCCGGGCTCTCGGCGACGGCCTTAAATGCATTGCTCCAGAACTCTGCAGCAGCATCGCTCATTGCACCAGGGGCAACAACACCACGCCAGATTGCGTTCTCAACGTCCTTGTACGGACCAGTCTCACTGAGCGTCGGGGCTCCGGCGAGGTTACCGGTGAAACGACTGGTGGAGAGAGCCAGAACCGGGATCAGCTTACCAGCTTCAACATACTGGTCAGCAGCAGCGGGCTTACCCAGCACCAGATCAACGTGTCCACCGAGCACAGAGGTGATAGCATCACTGGTGGCGTCGTTGGTGATGAAGGAAACCTGGTTCTCACTGACGCCAAGCTCCTCGATGAGCAGCCCATAGGTAAGAATGTCGTCACCCTTTGAACCAGCAATGACAATGTTCTTACCAGCGTTAATGGCGGTTAGAATCTCGGCCCAATCCTTGTACTTGGAGTGCTCACCGATGAAAAGCAACTGCTTGTCGACGGCCATGACGGCGATCGGGGTGAAGTTGGCAATTCGGTTTGCAGTATTGCGCAGCATCGGATCGTGGTCCCCACTGTTGAAGGTAAGGAGGGTGTGGTTGGCGTTATTGCCTGCACCGACACGACTGACCTGCAAACGGCCGACCTCTCCACCACCATCGGTCTTGTTCATGACAAGGAAGGTCTTGCCATTGACGAGGTTGTACTGGGTCATGATCTTCTCGATCGAACGAGTATAGATGTCACTACCACCACCTGGACTTGAGGTTACGAACCATTCGATGTCCTTCGAAGGAGCAAAGGCTCCACTGCTTTCACTACTACCCTGTGCCATGACAGGCATCACGAGTGCAACCAAGAGAACAATAGCTAACAAAACGTTCTTCTTCATACGATTCTCCTACTTGTTATTTCAAACTCGGCAACGCCAAGTTTCAACACACAATAATTATTTCTTCTTCATCACTCCAAACTTTACCAACGCCAACCGAATCAACGGGAAGAGGATGGTAATGACAAGGATGATGATAAACACCAAGGAAATCGGCTTCTCAACGAAGATGCTCAAACTACCGCGCGAGATGATGAATGCCTTACGCATATTGGACTCAAGCAGCGGGGCAAGTACAAACGAGAGCACTGCAGGGGCTGTATTGTAGCCAGTCTCAGAGAGGATGAATCCAAGGACCCCTGAGATGAACATGATCAGCACACCGTACATCGAGTTGCTGGTGCTATACGATCCAACAATACAGACGACGGTGATGATCGGGATCATCAGGCGCGTGGGAACCGAGAGGATCTTCACCAAGAAGGGGATCACTCCCCAAGAGATCATCAAGGTGATGAGGTTCGCCAAGAAGAGTGAGGCAATGAGGCCCCATGCAAACTCCGGGGAGCTGGTGAACAAGAGCGGCCCCGGGTTGAGACCCCACATCATCAAGCCCCCGAGCAGCACTGCACCGGTGCCTGATCCTGGGATACCCAACGCAAGCAGTGGGGCGAATGCACCGGCTGCCGCAGCGTTGTTGGCAGCCTCACAGGCTGCAATGCCCTCGATGGCCCCGGTACCAAGCGGCTCTTCACTCTTGAAGGACTTCTGTACCGCATATCCCATGAAAGCGGCGGTAGTTGCACCAGCGCCTGGCAACACACCGACAAAGGTGCCCATAACGCCCGAACGGATCGCCGGGGGCAACAGACGCTTCAGGTCATGGAGGGTGATCATACTATTCTTGATCGAGAGTTTTTCAACGACCAGCTTGGTCTCCTCGTGCCGCTCACCCATCAAGCGGATGACTTGCGAGAAGCCGACGACACCAATGACAAACGGTACAAAGGGTACGCCTCCGAGGAGGTAGATCGATCCAAAGTCATAGCGAGGCATGCCGCTGAGGGTATCCATGCCCATGCTGGCCAACAGAATACCAAAGGCGGTGAGAAGAATCCCCTTGGTCGGGTTCTCCCCTACCAGCCAGCCGATGGAGGTCATGGCCACCAACAGGAGGGCGGTCATCTCAGCGGGCCCAAACTTCAGACCAAATTCAGCGAGCAGGGGACCCATGAAGGTCAGGATGATCATACCGATGATCCCTCCGATGAAGGAGGAGAGGTTTGAGGTCAACAGGGCTTGGCCAGGGCGATTCTTCTTGGTCGCCATCGGAAAGCCATCGAGCATCGTCATGACCGCAGGTCCATCACCGGGGATGCCGATGAGGATCGAGCTGAAGGCTCCACCGTACATATTGGCGTAGTACAGTGCTCCCAACATGATGATCGCCGTAGTCGGATTGAATTTAAAGGTCAACGGAAGCAACAGGGCAACCCCGGCCAACGACCCAATGCCGGGCATGGCTCCGACGAGCAATCCAAGAACTGCACCAAAGATTGTTGCTAAAATATTCTGGAAGGTAAACAGGACTGCAAACCCACTGAAGAGCATGGAAACATTATTCATCATATCTGAGGCCTCCTAGTTGGCGAGCATCGTGAGGATGATGCCCTTGGGAAAGGGAACCCCCAGCCACAGGACAAATGCCCCAACCACGATGACAGCCACCACAGCAAAGACGGTGAGGGTGGTCTTCCAAGAACACTTTTCAAACTTCCTGAGCCATACCAGCACGAAGATTGCCAATGAAAGCAACAGTCCAATGACCCAGGTAGCCAGGAAAATGCCAATGACACTGAGCGGAAGAATCCAATTATCGAGGGTCCAGCTCACTGTCTCTTCCTTACGTGAGGAAAAGAGGGCCAAGGCTGAGGCGCTTAACATCAAAATAGCAATCAGAGTGGGGAAGAATCCGGGGAGCGGTCCCTTGAACTCATCCCAGAATCCGTACTTGGAGATCCCGAGATAGATGAAGGCAGCGCCCAGGATGATTCCACAGAGAGGAATCACCTGCATCACTGTTATTTTCTTCTTTTTCGTACTTGTTTCCATGGAAAACCTACCCCTTGATTAGGATCTCATGGCAACAGCCATTCGGCTTGCCATCTTCACTGCATTCTCAAAGGCGCTGGTCTTCACCACACCTTTTCCGGCGATATCATAGGCTGTGCCGTGAGCACAGGTCACGATTGGGGCAGGAAGGCCACCGGCGATGGTGATGCCTTCATCAAATCCACGAAGCTTGAGGGCGATCTGGCCCTGGTCGTGATACATCGTCACCACCCCATCAAACTCACCGGCAAATGCCTTGATGAAGGTGATATCACTGGGATAGGGGCCACTTGCATCGATGCTCATCGCCTGCGCTTCCTTGATAGCAGGGGCAATGATGTCGATCTCTTCGCGACCACACTGTCCATTCTCACCGGCGTGGGGGTTCAATGCTGCAAGGGCAAGCCGTGGCTTTTCGATACCACTATTCTTCAAGGAGGTGTTGGCTAGGCGCACTGCACGCATGATTCGCTCAACACTGAGATTTTTGCTGACATCAGCGATGGGGATATGGCTGGTAGTACGGGTAGTCCACAGCTCCCCAAGAACGTTGATCTCACCAAATGGGTCGGTGTGGTTAAAAAGCTGGGCAAGGAAGTGGTGCTCGCTTTCCAGCTCACTTCCCGCTTCCTTCATACCAGCCTTATTGAAGGGACCAAAGCAAAATCCTTCAATCTTCTTCGCTTTATAAAGATCAACACAGAGTTCCATACCATCAAGGTTGGCCTTACCAGCTTCAGCGGTCTGTACGCCAAACTGGACAAGGCTTGGGTCCTGGTCTTTGGTATCGATGATTGGAAGGGTTTTGGAGAAGTCAATCTCATCAAAAGAGGAGACAACTTGGAGTTCGACGGAAGATCCAACTGCCTTGAAGGCTCGGTCCATAATCCGGACATCACCAACGAGCACTGGCTGGCAGTACTCCGAGAAAAAGTCCCGTGCTGCCAACTTGGCAATTATCTCAGGGCCAACGCCCGCTCCATCTCCAATCATCACACCTAATATCGGCTTGTTGCTCATGTTCACTACCTCTTCATATCATTTGGGCACAGCTGGCCTCTCACTGAATACCAAGCAACTTGCGTGCCAGCTTTAAAATGTTGTATACAATCTAAATGTTTTATATTCATTATGATGAAATTATTTGCTTCTGCATAGTAAATTACTATTTCTTTTTAAAAGAAAATGTTCTTTTTTCAATCCTGCCTGAAGATGTTTCAATGTTTCAATTTACTGTTTCATGTTTCACTATTAAACATTTTGGAACATATCATTCAGTAAACTTTGCGAACCGTCGCCACAAGGTAGTCCGACTCAGCCCAACTTCCTTGGCAAAGAGTTCCCGGCTCAGACCGCTCTCCAAGAATGCGTCATAGAGCTCCTCATCGGTCAGTTGTGTCTTGACCCTCTCTGGTTTTGGCTCTTCATCGGCCATATAGAGGCTTGTCGTCCCGATGTCCAGGGCCTCTATGTCCTCGGCGTTTACCACTTCCCTGGTATGAAGGATGGCAAGCCGTTCGGCTGCATTGCGCAACTCCCGGATATTCCCATGCCAAGGAAACGCATCGAGCATGGCAATCGCCTCATCGGTGATGGTCGGTTTATCAAGTTGATGGCGATCACAATACTGCGATACAAAATATCTGAAGAGAATTCCCAGGTCATCCTTGCGCTCGCGAAGCGGCAGCAAGGTGAGCGTCAACAAACTGATCCGGTAAAAGAGGTCGAGGCGAAAGCTCCCTTCCTTGACGCGGTCGAGGATGGTATTGCTCGCAGCGGCAATAACCCGTACATCTACAGGAATAACCATATCAGCACCAATTTTACGAACCTCTCGTTCCTGTAGGACTCGAAGCAGTTTTGCCTGGACAGTGATAGGCATCTCAGCAATTTCATCAAG
>JBAZCM010000131.1:0-5247 GCA_041654935.1 Sphaerochaeta sp.
CAATACCAGTGAAAAGGCCAACGATTGCCTCGTCGCCCAAAGGCAAAAGCACAATGGCATGAGCTGGTCTTTTGAAGGCAGTGGAGCCCTTGCACTTCTGACCACATTGGAAATGAACAACACCCTGGACTCATGGCTACACGAAGGCAAACTCACCATGTCACTGAAATCGGAAGGAAGGGTAATATCCTCTATCAGAGCTGCTTAGTGTCTATACCAACCGCACAGGTCGAAATAATTGACATACACCTTCGACAAGGTGACAATGAAGTGTAAGTGATCTCTATGGAGATAATCAAATTCGCATCGAGCGCTAGAAGAGAATGAGGAGGACGGATATGCCAGATGATCGAACCAAAAAAAAAATTCCGCATGATAAATCCAGAATCAATCTTTCACAATCGTGGGAAATTGACTATTGGACCAAAGCCCTTGGGGTAACAGAAGCAGAATTAAGAGAGCTTGTTAAGAAGCATGGAACTTCTGTTGCAGCTATTAGAACAGCACTAAAAAAATAAAAAATAGTCTGTTTGATGAATTTGGCTAACAAAACTCAACTATGTTCAAACAATCCTAAAGATTGCTTTGTTTTGCTGGAGTTAGGCAAGATGATTTCCCCTAACTGACCATCTCTATATTATAATTCCCTTTAGGAAAGGTAGTAATCAAGAAACTCTCTTTGGTTTACACAGCATCCAATACTATCTCATTCCTCAGTATATCGTTTAATAACCTCATCAATCTTTCTAGTGTGATCATAGTTGTCGCCTACGTGCATGATGATATCATAGAAGCAATCTATTGTTTTTGGCACATCCATCTCTTGTATTACCTAAATACCAATCTGAACATTCTCTTTGGGATTCGTAAAATTCGATTACAGATCCTCTGCCGTTTTATTTCCTCCGATTTTTTCTCAATCCGTGATTGATACCTTGTCTTCGTAGGTTCTAGGTATAGACTTCTTGAAAATTGCAGTCTACGAAACAGGTTCTTTTTTTGTTTGAGGGATAATTGCTCAGGCGTATATTGGGCGAAGAGCTCTTGATTGTATGGAGAGAGAGGCTCCTTGCTCTTCATCCACTCCATCGCAGTATAGAATTGATTCTTCAATAACCCATCGATTTGTTGCCCAGCAATTATTCGTTCTGTCAATAGTGATTCTACACGGATGTAGCCAGCTGCTACAGCAGCTTCGATGAGATCTACCCCTTTCTGTGTTCGCGCAATCACAACGGAATTACCAGAGGGTTCAGCCTTCTCCTCTATACCCCAAGGATCACCAACCACGATATCACTGTAGATGTTCATCTTATCAAAGCATTGAATGCAACGGAAATTCTCAAATAGTGGCTTCTGTTCATGTCTCAACTTCTTAGGAATGACCGTTGCCCGCTCTTCCTGCTCGATCAAGATATCACCAGGCCAACCACCTGCTCGTTTATCCTTAAACCGAAAATTAGATATCGGTCTCCCTACGTTCGCCGAGGTCAACAGCGAATCAATATAATTTGCAGAGTATTGTCCTGCACATATGAGGCCGATCAAATACTCGGGCTTCCGGAAAGAACGGCTCTGATTCTCAGCAAGGGTGATACTCTCTGCTTGGCAGCCCAACACGACTGCGGCAGTTCTCTTGTCCTGGTGTTCGAAGACGCTCTTAGATACTGCCGATTGAATATAGTACGATCCCGATCCTTCCTTGATACCTTCGATTGTGTCTTCATACACGACCTTTGTCTTTCCCGTTTCTTGATCGAATTTGTTGACCATTGCCCCGTCTATTCGATTGCTTTCCAACAGATAACAAAGCAATGCTGTCACAATACCACCGCTCTGCCCTCTTAATCGAATCTCCTCATCAACGGCATATCCGACATACCCTGTAAGCGATAGACCATGGAATGGATCATAATCGAAGTGGGGAGTGTTTTGGCTTACACTCGGACATACCGACACGCACTTTCCGCAATCAATGCACCTCTCTTCATCAAGATGAGCATACAGATAGCCACTCGGGTTGTATTGCATTGCAATGGCATCTGTAGGACAGATACCACTACATGCGCCACAAGCGGTACAGAGAGCATTGACACTAATGGGTTGGATTGTCTTTTGTTTCATTCTATGCTTTTGGCATTGCCTCGGTATCACTGAACATTTCGATTCATCTCATTAATGATCAAGGTCAAGACGGTCTTTGACAGATGGGAGTAAACCCCTGGGTTATGTATAGAGCCCAAACTGGAGAATTCATTCACTACATATGAATGAGTAGAGGAAAATTGACTTGCAAAATACCTCTCCAATTCCTCCAGAGCATAGTAAAACCCATATTCGTCTGATTTTCTTTTCACTACCTTCCGAGCCATATTCAACAACAGCTTATTGCTACGTATCAATTTCTTAAGTACCAATTTTGAAGTATTCGGAGACTGCTTGGGTTTTAAATGAATATCCAGATTCAATGGAGAAAACACAGCTGATTCCAACACTTGGTTGTAGAAGAGACTGGATTTTTTCAATGAAAGGGGCATCCTATCCCAGAATTGGACAAATTCCTCATGCCATAAAGGCATGTTCCAGCTTAACCCAAGGGATTCGTAGTATCGATTTGTGTTGACAATGTGCTTGGCTTGCCGCTCTCTCCATTCCCACGCCTCGTAAGTTCTAGAGAGAGAGAGAGAGAGAGAGAGAGAAGTCAGAGATTTGATTGGTAAGTTCTTCCACAATAGTAGCATCCAAAAAATCGGTACCAATTAGGCTATGCCTTGATAGAATACTCTGTACTACATCTTCTATGGATGAATTCTTTTCCAAATCAAGTGGGATGTGTCCTCCAGAGATAAAATCACCTGTATGACCTGGGAGAACAACACAATCTGCATGATCCAGCTTAGTTCGCATAAGATAATTCAGGAACGGCAAAGAAGCGATACCGCTTGTGGAAACATATCCACTGCTCTCACAGAGAAGTTCGGGAAGCCAATCAGACATGATCGTTTCTTTCCAACTACTCTGATTATAGTCAATGTGGGTCCAATCGTATCCGAGTATAGCTGCAATCTCTCTACTAATGCCTACATCGGGGTGTTTTTCCTCACCCCATGAAAAGCATTTGACCTTTTCATAACCGCCGAGCTTAAGCATCGCTGCGATAAAGCGGGAATCATACCCTGCACTGAGGGGCAGTATAACCGTCCTTCCCTCAAGGTCTTTGATCAACTGATCGAAGATCGACTCTGATACGCTTAATAGTTCTTCATGCAATGTAGGAATATCTTCATCAAATTCCGTAGCGGTATTGTATACATATTCATTTTCAATAGAGAGTGTAGAGTTTTCAAACACCAATCGTTGACCTGCTGTCAAGCAAAACACGTCTTTAAGCAAGGTTCTGTTGGTAGTCACATATCCATACACCAAAAACTCTTTAACTGAGAGATCGTCTAATATTGTGTTGAGGTGAGAAAATGTCTTCGATGAATCCGAGATGGTTAACATGTCATCGTGTATGCAATAATAAATCGGCACTTCCCTGACGATTCCACTTCGAATCTCAATGCTAAGAATCCTACCTTCGCTTTTTGTTACTTTGATATATGGTGGATCGATTGAAGATGATTCACAGTCTATCTTTTTCTTTCTAATGCTATATCGAGGTTGCCAGATTATCGCTGTAGGCGATGTGTACGATATCCATCGCTTTGTGGAAATGACAACATTGGCACTGTTACATTGGTTGAATTTCATGACTTTCATTTGTTCGTATTGCGTTTGGATAACTGTTTCGATTCGATTAATTCGAAAATCTCTTCCCACATTGCATGCGTCTTCTCTTTGAGTTTCTCTGAGTTGGTCAGTAACTTTTTGCGAATAGCCAAGTTCATAGCGGGATCAATAACCATATCAATCTTCTTTTTGATGATGCATTCGTCACAAAGATCTTCAAGAAGACCTTCTAAAAAACCGTAGTCTTCCATAAGCATCTGATACTTATGGCTCCAACCGGTAGCAAGTGAAGGTACCCCCTGACTCAAAGCACTGACAAGACCATGAAAACGACTTCCGATTGTAGCACTAAAGGTCCCTATGATTCCCTTGATAAACAGAGGGTCTTCTTCTTTGATTATGGGCAGATCTATTTGTAGTTGGGTACATACCTCCTTGGCTAAAGAGTAATCTGGCTCCCCTTCATGAATGAGGAAGGCTACATTGGATCCTTTCGATAGTATGTAGGTTGTACAAGTCTTCAAGAATCCAAGATAGCTTTGGCTAACCTGACTTTCAGTTCTATCAATCATTTTTTTGTTGGGAATAATGCAAATGCAATTCTCAATTGGCTTAAACCCTTCGGGCAGCTTCCCAGGCAATATTGTAGTGAAATCTGGTGCAATCTTTAAATTTGCGAGAGGCCCAGTTACTTTTACAATATTATCATAAGAAGCCTGTTCTCTTGCATAGATCAAATCCATATTCTTAACCGTCTTCTTGATTTGCCTTTGCATTCGGTTGGATGTGAATGGGCCAAAGGCTTGTGGCAATAGGACTACCGCTGTTCCCTTTCGCTTCCATCTTCGTGAAGAGTTCTCCAATTCATTCAAACATCCGGTCCCCCATTGATCACCGTAAGCAAAGCCAGCTGCGTCCAATACTAGGTTTACTTCATTATCCAAGATAATCCCATATTGTGTTCTTAGGATTTTTGGAATTAAACAACCTATTCCACCCCATTGAATGCGTCGCCAAAATAGAGAGACTTTTGGATACATCCCAAGATGAAATATATTCTCTATTTGTTGATTATATGTACTGGGAATCATCGTAAAGGTCGTGGTTGGGTATTTTTGTCCAGCTGACTCCAACACAGACAAAAGCATTAAATAAGCGCCCATATTAACAAATCCAGCTCGTCTAATTTCAATTGTCATAGTATTAACACCTCTCGATCTTTATGACTAATCCTGATAAGTGGATTAGCGATCTTACACCCAGCATTGTAAAACCCCCAGCTTTCTCCAAACTCAATGAATGACCTTATTGGGGCAGCTTTCAAGATTGAAAAGCTGGGGATAACGTTTGATGGGGTCAAGCGAGCCCACACAATCTGGCAAGGTCCTCCTCTTTGTCGGTCCAAAGCTGCTTTTCCTCACTCTCGAAAGACGAAGCAGAGGATATGGCGTTACTGAGCATTTCCAGCGATGGCCTCGCATAGTAGGAACGAGTCGTCTCAAGGCAGGAATGGCC
>JBAZCM010000132.1:0-5155 GCA_041654935.1 Sphaerochaeta sp.
GGTGATGTCCCTATACTCAAATGGAGGGGGAAGTGAATATGTTACAGTGCAGGGGCTTGAGTAAACGGTATCCATCCCAGAAGCGTAACGCTGTCGATATGCTGGATCTTGATGTAGCAGGCGGAGAAATTTTTGGTTTTCTGGGCCCCAATGGCGCTGGGAAATCTACGACCATCAAGATGATTGTCGGCCTCTTGGAAGCCGACAGTGGTACAGTCAGCCTCGACGGATTGGACTTGGTCTCCTCCCCAATCGAGTACAAGAGAATGATTGGTTACTGCCCCGATGAGCCGCTCTTTTACGAGAAGATGACCGGATTGGCCCACCTGGGCTTCATTGCCGATATCCATGGCTTGGATGAAGCGACTCGAAAGGAGCGTATCACCACGCTCTCTGAGCAGCTGCTGTTGGTGGATGAGCTTGCTGACCCCATCTCCACATACTCTCATGGAATGCGTCAAAAACTCAGTGTCATCGCAGCGCTGCTACATAGTCCCAAACTCTTGATCCTCGATGAGCCGATGGTCGGCCTGGATCCCAAAGCCTCCTATAACCTCAAAGAGTTGATTAAATCGTATGCCGCTTTGGGCAAGTTGGTCTTCTTCTCCACCCACGTCCTGGAGGTCGCCCAAAATCTTTGTACCAAGTTGGGGATCATCGAGGAGGGAAAACTCCGATTCAGCGGCACCTTCTCAGAATTGCAGCAGATGGAAGGCTCCGAAGCCCAAAGTTTGGAGACCCTTTTTCTCCGACTCACCGAGGATCGGTCATGAGAGAGACCTTATTACTACTAAAAGCCTATTGGGTTGGGATAAAGCCCTACGCCATGTTTCTCCAACGCTTCGGCTTTCGCTCAAGACGGCGACAGAACAAGGTTCTCTCGGTCGTGCTTGCGGCCCTGCTTGTTATCACCTTCGGATACTTCATGGTGATGCTCTTCTCCAACTACTGGGCATATCAGACGCTGGGGATGATGATCGATCGCCCCTATCTCGGACTCTTTTTTGCTGCCGTAGTCTCATCGGTGGCAACCCTCGTCTATACCCTCACCTCGGTGAGCAATGTTCTCTACCAAGCCCCTGACATCAAGATGCTCCAAGCCCTACCAATCGAAGAACGTACCCTCGCCCTCTCGCGTCTGGCCATCCTCTATGCTACCGCAGCTCCGATCTATTGGTTCTTCACCCTCCCGGCGATGGTAGTGGCTGCCTTGATCGGAGGCTTTTCTTTTCAGCTTTTTTTCGGAGCCCTCTTCTTCCTTGTCCTCGGTCCAATCCTGCCACTGAGCATCTTGACGCTCATCGGGGTAGCGATCATGCGCTCTAGGATCTTTGAGCGTTCACCAGGACTCTCCAAGACAATCGCAATGGTGCTCTTCATCCTCTTCTTTGTTGGTCTGTCATCGATGATGACCCGCTACCTCGATCAAAGTGGGGCGATGGCGTACGACTACCAGGCGATGATTGCCTCCCTCGTTCCGCTGATTGAGGTGCTGGAGCGCTGGCTCAAGCCACTTTTGGTGCAAGCCAATGCTCTGTTGTCATTCAGTTCCCTTTTTTGGTTTATCCTCCTCTCTCTTGGAGTAGGGGCAGTCGCAATGCAGGTAGTGGTGGCCACCTATCACAGCACCGTTGCTCTCGCAAAGATTGGCGGTCACAGACGAGCAAATGGGCGGCGTGCAACCTTGGAAAGGGGTCGCTCGCCCCTCGTTGCCCTGATGAGGCGAGAGTTGGTTGTTCTCTCATCACAGAATGCTTTTGTCTTTGAGATTGTCGGTGAGCTCTTTATCCCGCTCATTCTTTTGGTGGTATGGATCATCACCGGCACGATCGGGGATATGGCTGCACTCTTTTCCTCAATTCTGAGCCTGGATATGGCAACCCAAATCATCTTTGTTATTCTCCTGTTGATGGGTAACTTCAGCCTGCTCAGCTCTACCAGCGTCTCGCGCCAGGGCAAGTACTTTGCCCTAGACCGGCTCTATCCTGTGGAAGCGGCTCGATATGTGCAGGCTAAATTGCTATTACACCTTTTGCTCGTCGGGGTGACAAATATCATCTACGTAAGCACCGCTCTCATCCTCATTGGCGCTGGCGCTAAAGCACTAGCTTGGGCAATACCCCTCAGTGTTCTCAGTGTGGCTGTCATTGCACCACTACAGCTGGCGATTGACTACCGTAACCCCAATGAGGAGTGGACTCTCGCCCAGCAGGCGATGAAATCCAACCTCAACGGGCTCTTTGGCCTTGTAATAGCGCTGGGCTGGACAGTAATCTGTGCGCTGTTCTTGATACTCCTCCCACTCTTGGGGGTAGTGCGCGCGCCGCTAATCGCCCCTCTTTTCATTATAGGGGCAGTTGTGGCACGTTGGGGTTATCGGTTTGCGATCAATCAGGCGCGATTGGCACTCTCCAGGTAATCGAGAATTCGCTTTGTGACCTCAGCAAGACTGCGACAGGTCTCAAATGGGTGGTCAGCTCCGTCACCGTTCCAATCGATGATCAGGCCCAGATCGCTGGCCTGAAGCATTGGGATATCGGTGGGCCCATCTCCCACTGAGATAATCGTGGTGAATCGACTTCTCAGCTCCTCGATAGCCCGCATTTTAGCCAGCGGGGTGTGGATGTCTATACTGACATGCGCCTCTCCTCCTTCGTTGAAGTGGATTCGCTTTGCCCGGATTGTTGAAAAGAGGGTAGGCATACCGAGGTGCTCAAGGAAGGCCTCAGCAAGGTTTTCCGTACCGCAACTGAGGATGATGAACTCGCCGGCCACCCGACCCCTGAGCTCCTTGAGGGCCTTGCGATCCTCTTCATCAAGGAGGGTACATAGGTATTTGCCCACCTGATCGACGAGAGCGGGAGTAGTAGCCCTGACCATCTTTGCGTAGCGCAGATGAAAATCCTCTAAAAGGAAGCAACCGGCTTGGTCGTCGGCGATGAAGCGCTCCGCTTCACGGCGAAACTCTTCATCGGCTTCTTGGGAAAGGAGATGGACAAGCAGTTGCTCACTGTCAAAGTCGAGGATTGGGTAGAGGGTACCGTCAAAGTCAAAGACTATAGCCACATCATGTTGCATGCCTCAGCCTAGCAGGTTGCATAAAAAAGGGGAAGGGTGAACACCCCTCCCCATGTACTTGGAAGTAATACCTTACTCCTCCTTGCCGTAGAGCAAGTCGAAGTACTCCATGTCGGTGGAGAGCACCTTCTCCAAAGCAGGAATGGTCTTGCGATACGACTCAAGGGTTCTCCACAGTTCGAAGAAGTCCGGATCCGCCTCATAGGAGTCAGCATAGATCTGGGTAGCCTGCGCGTCGGCGACACCCTTGATCCGCTCAGCGGTTGCATAGGCGGCACTGAGGATCTGCTTCTGCTCACTCTCAGTCTTACCTTCCCACTGGGCAAGCTGACCACGTCCATAGGAGCGGTAGGCTTCAGCAATCTGGTTACGCTCTTTGATCATTCGCTGGTAGACGCTCTCGGTGAGGTCATCACTGTAGCGAATCTGGCGTACGACGATGTCGATCAACTCGATACCAAAGCCGTCGGTAAACTGCTTGGCTTGGTTGTACATCATCGCCGACAAGCCTTCACGACCAATCTTAATCGTCTCTTGCTTGGTCTGGGTCGCGGTGAGGTTGCGCAGCGTCTCAGCATCCTCGGTGGATTCAAGACTCTGCACCTCTTCCTCGATGGTCATCGTATTGATCTCGTTGGTGTTACGAACTGCCTCGTTGAGGTAGTTCTCACTGACGATGGTACGAATCGAGCTGTTCAGAACGTCGTTGAGTCGGAAAAGGCCATTGTCAATCGAGTTTACCGTCTCGTAGTAAAGAGCTGGATTGGCAATCTTCCATCGGGCAGTGGTGTCGACCCAGATGAACTGGTTCTCCTTGGTCGGGATTCGCTGTGCAGCGCCATCCCAGCTAAGGATCTTCTTGGGGTAGAGGACCACGTTGTCGATCAAGGGCATCTTGAACTTCAAGCCAGCCTCTTGCTCAACATTGACAATCTTACCGAAGCGGGTGAGCACCGCCTGCTGGCCCTCAAAGAGGATGTAGAAGGGGCCCAACAGGACGAAGATCACAATGAAGAGGACGATGACCACGACGGTCGTAATAAATTTCTTGTTCACAGTGTTACTCATTTTGCACCCCCTTCAACCATTTGAATGGGTAGGTAGTTGGCCAGCTTCTTGTCGATCAGCGTGACCGAGCCACCATCCTTGGGAGTGATGATCGACTCCATCGTCTCGATGTACAGTCGTCGTTTGGTGATCTCCTTGCTCAGCTCGTAGGCCTCTCGCACACTATTGAAGCGTGCAACATCACCTTCGGCCTGGTTGACGCGCTCACTGGCGTATCCTTCGGCGATCTGGATGATCTGGTTGGCCTCACCCCGAGCAGAGGGGATGATCTTGTTGTAGTTTTGTTTACCTTCGTTGATCAGCCGGTTCATGTCCTGGATCGCTTTGTTGACGTCTTCAAAGGCATCCTGTACAGCACCGATCGGCGGAACGATGTTCTGCAGCTTGACGGTGATGACTCGAACCCCAAGACCGAAGGTATCGAAGAGCTTTTGCATGTTCTCCTGTGCTTCGACCTCGATGCGAGTTCGCTGGCTGGTCATTACGCTGAGAATCGGCATATCGCCGACCAGCTGGTTGACCACACTCTGGCTGATGTCACGGATGGTTGTCTCTCGACTCTCAACCTTGAACATCCAATCGTAGGGATTCTCAATCTTGTACTGGACGATCCACTGTACGTCGATGATGTTCAAATCTCCGGTGAGCATGAGGCTCTCATTGGTATAGGTGTTGTGTTGCATCAGCGGCGATCCACTGCTATTGGTCCGATACCCGAAGGTCATCGTTTGTACCACCTGGGTGGGCACGTTGTAACTGGTTTCAATTCCCAGGGGAATCTTTGTCTGTAGGCCGGGTCCAACGGTGCGGTTGTACTTCCCCAGGCGCAGGACTACAGCTTGTTCGGTCTGGTCGACCACAAAGAAACTGCTGAGTACCAGCATGACGAGCACAACAGCTGCCACAACCCACAGAACGAGTTTCGGGCTAATGTTGAACGCTCTTCTTGCAGGCCTCGGGCTTTGCTGCATCGTATCCATTATTTCTCCTCTTGTGCAGGACGCACATC
>JBAZCM010000133.1:0-5100 GCA_041654935.1 Sphaerochaeta sp.
CTCATTCAAGGCAGATGCCATCCTTTTTGATGGATATAAGCTGACGATTGCCACCGAAGACGATGTTCGCAAGATCAAGGCATTTGCCCAAGAGATGAATCTTGAGGTCTGGTTCAGCGTCTCTCCAGTTCGTGCTGACGTGACCTATGATGAGTATGGGGTGCCCAACACCATGCTTAAATATGTCGAGCTAATCGATGTTCTTATCGGTTTGATTTACAATGAGGAGCGCGACAAGGTGGTGATGACTGCTGTCAAGGCTCAGGGGGAGATGATGAAGCGTCCAATGGGTGTGACCCTCGATCCTAAGACGATGTTGATCTCTAAATAACGCAAATTTTAGACAATAAAACGCCCGACCGTCATGATGATTGGTCGGGCGTTGTTGTATCTAGATGAGATCCCTGAGCGAGGAACTCTCTTCACGGTTAATATAAAAACGGTACTGCTGCCTTTAGTTGTGCGCGAGGGATGAAGAGTTCAATGAGTCCGACACTCTCGCGTTTGATAATGAAAAGAACAGTATTGAGCGTATTCTTGATCAGGCGCTGTGTGCCGCTTTCTTGTACTCTTGGTGGTGGGGAGCTACTTTGATAGTTCTCCCGCTCTGCAGCAGAGGCACTGAATTGGGAGAGATCCCATGCATCCAGGTTGTACTGAGTCTCCAAAAGCTCCTCCTGGGTATCAGGGAGGCGGTGGAAAAAATCCAAACCAGTAATCTCCTCTACTTCTCGCACTGACATAGCAAATGCGCTCAAATCCTCTTTTGAGCCTTCGTTGGGGAGAATAAAGCCGATGGCTTTCAGCTCCGGCTCTTCATAATCGAGGATGACCTTGTAATACGCATTGGGTACCGAGACATTGTTCTTTCCGATGGTCTTGTAAGGACCGTCGGTGAGAACCGGGCCAGTGACGACATACACTGCCCCTTCGGTGTCGGCAAAGTTACGGACTGTTGCTTCAAGCTTCGACCAAATGCCTCGGTTGAACGATCCATCTTGGGGGCTCATGTTGCTCAAAAAGAAGGAGGCACTCATCGCTTCTTCAGACCAGGTGAGGTCGCTCGCAGGAATGAGGTGTCCGCGGTCATATCCGCTTCCTCGATAGTCGACCAGCTCGGCCGATCCGGTGGGTATTGAAGGGTCAGGGCGGAAATTGTCCTTGCGTGGAGCAGTTCCGTATAGCTCATCACGGGTCAGATGATAGGCGACCCACCGAGCTTGCTCATGCTCTTCGTCGTAGAGGAGGGTGAAGCCAGGATGGGAGACGACAATCTCTCCCTCTCCATAGTAGGGGAGCTCCAAATCTTCGATGTAGGAGATTCCGCTTTCAAGGTATTCAGCCTCACTGGGGGCAAAAATGAGGGATAGGACCCACAAGATTATGATCAGGGCCAAGAGCAATAGGAGGCGTTTGCCCCGTTTTTTTGCCTTGGTGACCTTTCTCTGCTGTTTAGTCGACTTTTTCTTAGCTGCCATTCACGACTCCTTGGGCCTGAGTATACCCTAAGGGCGTGGCGAAAGGGAACCAAACCCTCTTCCCAGTCTGACAGTGATAGGATATGGTAGATTCCAATATGAAGTACCTCGGTCAGCTGGCCCTCATCTTTGCCCTCTGTCTTGTTGGAGACCTCATCTCCTACCTTCTGCCCTTCTCTATGCCGGGTAGTGTGGTGAGTATGTTACTGGTCTTGGGATTGCTCTTCACTCCTTTTTTAAAGGAAGAACATCTTGGCGAAAGCGCTGATTTCATGCTCCGGAATATGACCTTCTTCTTCATTCCCCCAGGAGTGTCGATCATCAAATACATGGACATCGTCAATGCAATTTGGTGGCAGCTGCTGTTGGTGAATGTGGTAAGTGTCATTGTGTGTTTTGCCGCTTCAAGCTGGACAGTGATGCTCGTTATTCGTCTACAAAAGACCTTCAAGAGGAGGGGCGCCCATGGTTGAAATCCTATCATCCCCACTCTTTGGTATCGGCCTCTCCATCTTTGCCTTTAAGATCGGCCTGTGGGTACAGAGCAAGGTCAAGAACACCCTGGCCAACCCTCTGATCATCGCCATGCTCATTGTGGTTGGAACCCTCAAGCTCTTCGATATTCCTCATCAGTACTTTGAAGAGGGTGCTTCATTCATCCAAATGTTCCTCGCCCCGGTGACAGCGGTACTCGCGGTGACCATCTACCGTCAGCGTAAGGTCCTGCTCAATGACTTTCTTCCCATTGTCCTGGGAACCTTTGTCGGCGCCTTGAGTGCTATGGGCAGTGTGCTCCTGCTCTGTAAGATACTGGGTTTGGATCAAGTCATTACTGCAAGCCTTCTTCCCAAGTCTGTGACCACGGCAGTAGCGATTGCCCTTGCTGAAGACCTCGGAGGTCTAGCGGCTTTGACCATCGCTTCCACAGTTATTACTGGCTTGACAGGAAACCTGCTGGCCCCCTCTTTGATCAAGATCTTTGGGGTCAAGGACCCAGTTGCTCAAGGGGTTGGAATAGGGTGCAGTAGCCACGCCTTGGGAACGACCAAGGCGATGGAACTCGGTGAAGTTCAAGGGGCGATGAGCTCAATTTCAATCAGTCTGAGTGTTATCTGGACGGTGATGCTGGTTCCGTTTTTTCTTTGATGGAACGAAGCGGTGCATCGGCACAAAGCCCTCGCCGAGGGCTTGGTAGGTCTCATGGACGAACATGAAGGCGACCGGATCCTCTTCATGAACAATTTGGGTAAGCGCATTGATCTGTTGGTTGTGCACCACAGCCAAGAGTATTTGCCGCTCTTTTTGGGTGAAGATTCCCACGCCATTAATTAAAGTCGCTCCATGGCGCAGCTCGGCAATAATACGCTTTCCAATCTGTTCATGCCGACTGCTGACGATGTAGGCGGTCTTGGCGTATTTGGTCCCTAGGCTCATCACCATATAGTTGATCATCTGCCCTGAGAGGTAGAGGGTGATAACCGCAAAGAGTGCTCGTTCAAACCCAAAGCTCAGAGCCCCAAAGACAATGACCACCCCGTCAGCGAAGAAGAGAGAGGTGCCTAATGGCAGGGGAGTGTAACGATTGATAATCTGGGCAATGATGTCAGTGCCGCCGGTATTGGCGCCGCTGCGCATGACAATGCCTACCCCACTACCTAAGAGCACACCGCCAAAGATTGCTGAAAGAAGCGTATCCATTCGATCAACATACGGCAGAAGGCCCTGGTAGCCAGTCAATTGGCCAAAGAGGCTTACCCAGGCAGAGATCAAGAGCGTGCCCGCAAGGCTTTTGGCCCCGTAGGTTCTCCCGAAGATTTTCATCCCCACCAAAAAGAGTGGCACACTGATGGTCAGCATTACCGCTCCAGTATCCCAACCGGTACGGTGATAGAGAATCGTAGCGATACCGTTGACGCCCCCAGAAGCAATCTTGGCTGGGGTAATGAAGACTGCGATGGCAAAGCCGGCCACCGCAGTTCCAATCACGAGATAGAGTATTTCACTGACAAGACGTGCATATGGACGACGCATACGCAGAGTATCCACTAATGCACGTGTTCTTTCAAGGTAGCTCTCACAGCACCCTTGCCAGCGATCAGGCTGCTAAAGTATTCGAGTACCAACGGCGCCATTCCGATGGCAATCAAATCTACTCCCCAGATACTCTCATCACTGAGCAATGGCTCCAACGATGGGAAGGGTCCGGTGTCACCGATCTTGATGGAGGCAAGGTAGGCTTGCGCTTCAGCAAGACGAGGATCGGGGCTCGGGGTGAATGCGTTAAGTTCATCATCGAGGCCCATCAGATAGCGCAGCCATCCCGCGTAGACCAGCGGAATCATCTTCAGATCTGCTATATCCAGTGCTGGATCTGCCAGGTATGCCTTGATGGTTTCACCGAATCGAATACCAAGCTTCTGGCTTGTATCGGTGGCGATACGTTGGGGGGCATCGGGCATGAAGGGGTTGGGGAACCGAACATTGAGCACTTCGTCGATGAAGGTCTTGGGGTCAAGGATTTTTGGATCGACGACCACTGGCATGCCCTCATCATATCCAATGCGCTCAACCAAACGTTTGAGCTCGGGGTCCCGCATCTCTTCGCTGATCAAGGTATGGCCGAGGAGGCATCCATAGATTGCGAGAGCGGTGTGCAGAGGATTGAGGCACGTGGTCACTTTCATGCGCTCGACGTTATTGACGGTATCCCGGTTGGTGAAGTAGACACCTGCCTTCTCCAGCGCTGGACGGCCATTGGCAAAATCATCCTCGATGACCAGATACTGAGGTTGCTCTGCATTGACGAAGGGGGCGGTGTAGGTGTGTTTGTCGGTGATGATGAGGCTGGTATCCTCAAAACCGTCGGCTTCCAACATCTTCTTGACCGTCTCATCGGGCCTGGGGGTGATCTTGTCGATCATCGACCAGGGATAGCTGACACTCTTTTCAAGATAGGAGAGGAATCCCGCATCAACAAAGTCGCGCTTTTGCCACTCGTTGGCAATGGTCTGTACTGCCTGGGCAAGTTTCTCACCATTGTGGGAGCAGTTGTCCATGCTCACCAGTGCCAAGGGTCCTGCCCCCTTTTTGTATCGCTCGTAGACCAGAGCGGTCAGCTTGGCGATGAAGACCGAGCTCTTATCTGGTCCGGCTTCGAGGTCTGCCTGAACAGCAGGGTAGAAGGAGCCGTCCCCACCGGAGAGGGAGTACCCCTTTTCGGTGATGGTCATGCTAGCCATCTGTAAGGAGGGGTTGGCGAAAACGTTCTTGAAAAACTCCCACTCTTGGGCAAACTGTGGATCACACTTGTGAGCAGATGCTACCGAAGCGATGACCTCTTTGTCGATCGATCCGTCACTTTTAAGGGTTACCATGAGCGTGAGGTTATCGTGCTTGGCGAAGACCTCATCAATAATCTCATAGTCAAACCCTTCTCCAACGATGATACCACACTTCTCGATGCCTTCATTGAGCAGATGCTGTTGCATCGCAGCCGGAAAGACGCGGAAGATGTTTCCGGCTCCAAAGTGAACCCACTTTGGATTCTTGTGCGTCTCTTCGACCATTGTCTCGATATCGAAGGCAGGAAGGATATATCCCCTCTTCTCCCATTGGGTCTTGG
>JBAZCM010000134.1:0-4929 GCA_041654935.1 Sphaerochaeta sp.
AATCACGACCGTTGCGGGAACTACCGCCGCCTTTCTTTTGTGCCATATCTTCCCTCCTCAGCCAATGATCTTGTCGATGGTGATAACAGAGTACTTCTGGCGGTGACCTTGGGTCCTACGGTACCCTTTGCGCCGCTTCTTCTTGAAGACTTTGATTTTCTCACCCTTGATGTCTCCGACCAGAGTCGCTTTGACCATGGCGTCGGCAACATATGGGGTGCCAAATTTTGCATTCTCTTCATCGACGACAGCCAAGACAGTCGCCCACTCGAGGGTAGTTCCAGCTTCGCCACCGGCGATGTAATCAATCTGGACTGTCTCCCCTTCGACGGCTTTGTACTGTTTGCCGAGAATTTCTACCAGTGCATACATGTCGATATTCATCCTTGGTTTTGTTTTGTGCCTCTCCCTTATAGCATAAATATAAATTCTATGACAAGGCTGTTTTGATCTATTTCTCGTCTGTTGAAGAAAAAGACCCTTGAAAACTTACCGACCGGCAGGTTAGGATACTATATGACCAAAGAACGAATCATAAAGACATTACTCACCATGGCCTCAGAGAAAGGGCTGGGCGCAGTCTCTCTATCGCAGCTGGCTAAGGCCTGTGATATCACCAAAGCTGCCCTGTATCATCATTTTCCTAGCCGCGATGCCCTGGTCGGTGAACTTTTCTCCTACTGCAAAGGTCTTGCTCAAAAGCAAATGGGGACCATCGAGCTTGGAGGCAGTGCCCTAGAGGTACTGAGCGATGCGATGGATCACTGGCATGAGCTGTACAGCGAGGAGCCAATGCGCTCGTTTTATCGAATCATCGAAAGCGAGGCGCTCTTCAACAAGGATGCCCACACCATCCGTACAAGTTTAAGTGAAATGCTCACTGCCCAAAGCACTGTCCTATTGGAGACGCTCTCGCTCACTGGCAGACTTGCTATTGGAGACCTCGATCTTGCAGTACAAACGTTCAGTGCAACGGTCCATCGCCTCCTCCAACGCCTGCTCAGCGAGGATGAAGCTTCCATAGCCTGGGAGGAGGAGCAATTTATCGAGCGCTTTGTCCGTCTGTATCGTCCCTAGCGTTACATCGAGGAGAGATAGGGAATCCCAACCAACGCAAACGCGTTCTTCAGCACTTGGTTGACCATCCGCACCAACTCAATGCGCGAGCGTACCAACGATGGAGTGGGGGCTTTAAGCACCGGATTGTCGTGATAGTAGCGACTGAAGAGTTTACTCAAATCATACAGATAGGCAGTAACCAATGACGGATCATGTTGCTCGGCAGCTTTTTGCACTACCTCAGGGTAGGTGGCAAGCAACTTGACCAACTGTCGCTCATCGCTGAGGGTCAAAAGACTACTATCGAAGCCCAGCGCCTCCACCTCAGGGTAGTCAGCATGGAACTTTGCCAACATACTGCTGATTCGCGCTCCCATGTACTGTAGGTACGGGCCGGTATTCCCATTAAAGGAGATAGATTCGGCTGGGTTGAAGATCATGTCCTTGGTGGCGGTGACCTGCAGTAGGTAGTAATTCAGCGCCCCAAGGGCAATGGCTCGACTGGTGGCCTTGATATCACCCACCAACTCTTCACGACCTTTGGAGCGGATCTCCTCTTCGGCCAATCCGGTCAAGGAGGCAAGCAGATCGTCGGCGTCCACAACCTTCCCCTCCCGGCTCTTCATCTTCCCATCAGGAAGGTTCACCATACCGTAAGAGAGGTGGAAGAGGTGCTTAGCCCACGAGTACCCCAAGAGTTCAAGGACTCTAAAGAGAACCTTGAAGTGGTACTGCTGCTCACTTCCTACCACGTAGATATGGGCATCGAACGGCCAATCCTTGTGGCGCATGATTGCGGTCCCTACGTCTTGGGTGATGTAAAGGCTCGTACCATCACTGCGCAACAAGACCTTCTTATCGAGTTTGATGTCACTGAGGTCAACCCATACTGACCCATCTGCCTCTTGGCTAAAGACTCCATCACTGAGGCCCTTGAGGATCTCATCTTTACCATACTTGTAGGTCTCACTCTCCCAGTAGTAGGTATCGAAGTCGATCCCCATCGCCTCATAGCTTTCATAGAGACCGGCCATCGTCCAGTCATTCATCTGGTGCCAGAGGGCAAGGACATCGCTATCGCCCTCCTCCCAGGCCCGCAGCATTGCTTGGGCTTGCTCTTCAGCTGTTGGATCCTCTTTGGCCCAATCGGCAAACTTCACGTAGTAGTTACCCACCAAGTGGTCGCCTTTAATGCCCGAGGTCTGTGGTGTCTCTCCTTTACCAAACTTCTGGTAGGCAAGCATCGACTTACAGATATGGACGCCACGGTTATTGATTAAGTTGACCTTTCGGACCTCAGCGCCATTGGCGGCGAGGATTGCTGCCATACTCATGCCTAGACTATCGTTACGCATGTGGCCTAAGTGCAAAGGTTTATTGGTGTTGGGACAGCTGAACTCAACGACGATACGCTGGCCTGAGAGTGAATCATTGGATCCGTATTGCTCGGCCTGGGTGGCTATTGCCTGGGCTAAGCTGGTAGCCAGCGCTCCGGTGTCGATGCGGATGTTCAGATATGGGCCGGCGACCAACAGCTCGCCATACGGACGCTCATCAAGCGCTTCAATGCGCTCTTTGAGCACCTTAGCCAATTGAGGAGGGCCTTGTCGCAACGCTTTGGCATACGCAAAGAGGGGAAATGCCAAATCTCCCATCTCCGGCTTGGGAGGGACCTGGGCGATCAGAGGCGGTAACGCCTCAACAGTCCCCAGCACCTCCGTTGCGTAGGCAGTAAGCTGCTCTTCAATAAAGTTCTTCCATGTATCGCGAATTGTCTCTAACATCACTTATTCCTCTTAGGCGACTATACAATAAACCAATCTCACCGGGCAAGGCGGATAGAGATCTCAGCACTACTGAGCAGGTGTCGCACCCCGCTCTGGTCCTCAACTTCCAGCCGCGCCCATTGGTCCACAGCTGTTACCCGAGCCCGCCAGCTCTCTCCCCCTTGCCATACATCCACTTCCTTACCCAAGATCAGGGAGTGGGTCCGATAGTACTCAAGGTATGAGCGGTCAGGGAGTTTGGCGATCAAAGCCAATAATTTCTGCACAATGAGAACAACCAAGGCATTAGCATCCAAAGCAGACTGAGCCTCCTCTTCGCTGGTAAAAAGCGCGGTAGCTTGCTCACTGAGTTCGGCTGGTATTTTGGTAAAAAGGTTTAACCCAATACCCACCACCACACTACTGAGCTGACCGCTTTCCATGCCAACCACTCCTTCGGTGAGGATGCCACAGACCTTCTTGTTCTCATAATAGAGATCATTGACCCATTTGATGGTACAGACTTTGCCAGAAGTTTCGAATATCGCCTGGTGGGCGGCAACACTTGCCATGCTGGTAATAAGCTGCGCCTCCTCCAGGGCAAAGGAGATGGGAAGCCTGATCGAAAGGTATATGCCACCGATGGGGCTATGAAATGAGCGTCCAAGCCTCCCACGGCCTGCTTTCTGAGCCATGGCAATGACAACAGCATGTTCACCATCAAGCTGTTTTGCCAACCGATTGGTGGAGTCTACTTCTTCATGGAGGTATACCTTCCACCCCGCAAGCGCTGTTTCAAGGGTATATTGGTCGAAGAGTTTCGTTGACTCTTGCAAGCGATATCCTTTGCTTGCTATCCCGTCGATTGTATGCCCCCGTTTGCGCAACGCTTCGACGCCCTTCCATACTGCAGCACGGCTGATCTTTAGCTCTCTGGCTAAGGCCTGCCCACTGATATACTCTGCATCATGCTCCTGCAACACCCGAAGCAATTTATCTTTTGTGCTGATGTTTACTTTTCTGTCCATTGTCAACCTTAGAGTAGTTTACAATAAAAACGACCGGTGATACCATCGCCCCATGCAACAAAAACGCTTGATCCTCACCAGCCTCTTCAGCGCCTTGATCATCATCGGGTCTTACATCCGTTTTCCACTACCACCGGTGCCATTCACCCTGCAAACCCTCTTTGTGTTACTAGCCGGTTTTCTTGGTGGCAGTCGCATGGCCTTCTTCAGTGTGATGATCTATCTGCTGCTGGGCATCATTGGCATTCCAGTTTTCAGTGGCGGCGGAGGGGCTGCGTATCTGCTCGGTCCAACCGGCGGCTACCTGATCGGCCTCATCCCCGCCTCTCTGCTTGCGGGCATCGCCGGCAACCTTGAGGACAAAGAGACCAACAAGAAGCGGTATACCGCTCTGGCTGTCATCTTTAGCCTACTCGCCACGCTCGCCATCTATGTCTTCGGGGTCACCGCCTTGAAGTTCAGCCGCTCCCTCTCTTGGAAAACTGCTATCCAGCTAGGGATGCTGCCTTTCATCATCGGAGATGTAATCAAAGCTATTGTGGCGATCCAACTCGCTCGCTCCTTCCATCCTCGAATACACCAATTCCTCGATGACACCCTTGCCCAATGACCGAGAAGATTCGTATGGTATGGGTATGAAGAAGTGCATTGATCACCAGTTTGACGCCGAAGCGTTTGTTCCCTCATTGCTCAAGACGTTTGACCGCCTCGCCGGCAACGCCTCTTTTCATGGGCTACGCCCCCTTCCCCAGATGTTGGTCATCAGAGAGGTTTGTAATGAGTTTGTTGAACTGATGTTCCCTGGCCGATGTGGGCGGGAGCGCAGGGGTCTGAGCCTGGATCAAATCATTCTCCAGCAACTGGAGAAGGTTGGCTCTTTGCTCAAAGGACAGATCTTTTTGGCCTTGCAGTATGAAGACCCGGAGATGGATCGCTACGATGCAATGATTGCAGCCGACCAACTGACCCGCTCTTTGGCCGCCTTGCTGCCACAAATTCGTCTTGATTTGAAAAAAGATATCCAAGCCGGGTACGACGGAGACCCTGCCACCCAGACCATTCGCGAGGTAGTCCTC
>JBAZCM010000135.1:0-4903 GCA_041654935.1 Sphaerochaeta sp.
AAGGGAAAGATAAGAAAGGATGGTGGAGATGAAAGGGGTAATACGTTTCCAGATGATTAAGCGAGTTGGTCTGATTATCACAGACTTTCTGCTACTCTCTGCAGCCTCTTTTATCGCCTCCTGGGTAGTCTTTGGTAATACCCCTCATTACCTGCTCGACACTATCTCTCGTCTTAATATCCTTGGCACTATTTTCATTTTAGTTGCAGTTCGGTTCTACCGAATCCGTATAAGCGAAAGCTCCCTGGATGTGCTCAGCAGGGGCTTAACAGCATTTGTGCCCTCTTACGTACTCTCTTCTTTAGTCATCGGGTCATACCTAGGCTTTCGCTCCCAGTGGATTCCCTACCTTGTGGTCACACACAGCCTCGGTTTTATGGCTGTTCTCTCTTCACGGCTCAGTTACCGTATTCTTCTGAGTTACCGAAGTCGCCAGGATTCTTCAAACCTTCCGAGAGCTGTGGTCTATGGCGCAGGGGAGTTGGGCAGTACCTTAGTGAGACAATCTCGAAAGGGTAAGCTTGATTTTCGCATCGTCGGTTTTGTCGACGATGATGAAAACCTCAAGGGAAACTACGTCCTCGGAGTACGAGTCTATGGCACAGTCGAGGAGCTTGAACAAATCCTCCTTGATCTCAGAGTAAAGACCCTAATTATTGCTATTACAGAGATTGGACAAGATCAGATGATTGCAGCAGTCGATGCAGCAAATGAAGCGAAAGCTGAAGTAAAAGTTATCCCCTCACTCTTTGAAATCCAACACGGCTCTAAAGAGTTAGATTTGCGTAATCTTGATTACGCTGACCTCCTTGGTCGGCCGCTTATAAAAATTGATAAAGAGCCAATCAGGCAGATGGTGGCTCAAAAGAGAATCCTGGTCACGGGAGCTGGCGGTTCCATCGGAAGTGAGATCAGTCGCCAATTGCTTACCTATGGGCCTAGCCAGCTCATCCTTCTTGATGTTGATGAAACTGAGTTACATGATCTCTCTCTTGCCCTCCATGATTGGCAAAAAGAGTGGAGCGACCTCATCATTCCTGTAGTCTGTGATGTGAAAAACAAAGAGAAGCTTGACCGCATCATGAGTGCCTACAAGCCTCAACTGATCTTCCATGCCGCGGCCTACAAACACGTGCCACTGCAGGAGCTCTACCCAGAAGAAGCTATCACTAATAATATCCTCGGTTCCTATGCACTTCTAAGAAGTGCAAAGGAGCACCACACCGAAAAGGTGGTGGTTATCTCCACTGATAAGGCAGTGAATCCCACTAATGTTATGGGAGCCACGAAACGAGCAGTGGAGCTTCTTGCGAGTGCGCTGACTACAGAAGAAACAGAAATAATCTCAGTACGGTTTGGTAATGTGCTCGGAAGCAGGGGAAGCATGCTGCCACTTTTCATGGATCAGATCAAAGCAGGGGTTCCCATCACGGTGACGCACAAGGAGATAATCAGGTATTTCATGGCAATTCCTGAGGCAGTGGGTTTGGTCTTCAAGGCTGCAACCATGGCCAAGGGAGGTGAAGTCATGGTTCTGGATATGGGAAGACCCGTGAAGATTTATGACTTCGCCCAAAAACTTGTCAAATACTACGGCAACGGTAAAAGCCAAGTTATCGTTACCGGCCTCAGGCCAGGTGAGAAACTCTATGAAGAGCTCCTAGCTGACAGTGATACCACCATTTCTACCGAAGATAAGCTGGTCTTTAAGGCTAAGGTTAATGGTAATCACATCACCGAAGACCAGTTCATCAAAGATTATCTGCCCACCTTTCAACAAGCCGATCCCCAAGAAATGCTTGAGAGTCTTAAAATTCTCGTTCCTGAGTTTACCAATGGTACAAAGATTATTAAACGACTGACATGAAAAATTCAATTCAATCGACTCACGCACCCCAGAATCAAAGAAACGAGAATAATATCCTATCGTCAATATCAATAAATAATGGCTGTTTTTTAGAATTAGTGACTGAGACACTCTGTGTCACACCTGTGGCGTTATGGTTGTTGTCAGGAGGCAAGAGCAATGACCACAATGACTGCAGACATGCTTGTTGAGAGGATGAGGACCATTCCGGATTTCATCATTGGCAAGATCATCGATATCCTGGATGCCTATGAGAAAGAGAGCATTGCAGCTGAAGGGCTGTCCTTCGCCCATTGTCCCAAATGCGGCATTGTGCATCCCAAAGTCATAAAGGGAGGTAAGACGTCCACTGGCAAGCAGATGTACAGATGTACCGAATGTCAGAGACGATTCACCGCCGATTATGGGACTTATTCATTCTATTCACACCAGAGCCGTGAGGCATGGAATGACATGATCAAGATGACTCTGGCAGGCAAAACCCTCGAGTCGATTTCACAGCGATTGGACATAAACATCGCCACAGCCTTCAGGATGAGACATAAGCTCATGTGCTCCCTTGAAGAGGAAGCTGCCACGACGGTGATTGCAGACCAGGTCGAGCTGGATGAGAAATATCTACGCAAGAGCCACAAGGGGACACAATTGAAGCATGTCCCAGGCAAGAAAAGAGGGGTCAGAGCCTCCAAAAGAGGTATTTCGAATGATCAAATATGTTTGCTCACCGGTGTCCAAAGAGGTGGAGGCTCCTATCTTCGATCCTTCAACATGGGAAAACCAAGCGCTGACGAGGTCATGAACCTACTGCCTCACATAGAGAAGAAGGCCTATATATGGACCGATTCCAGTGCCTCATACAACCGGCTCATCGAGGAACTGGGAAGTGACAGCAAGGCGGTTTGTAGCAAAAAGGACTATGATAGGGTCAACCATCTCAACAATGTGAACAGTTTCCATTCACTGGTTGGAAAATGGTATCGCGATATGGGAGGTGTCGCTTCTAAGTACATCAATAGATATGCAGCTCTCTTCAGTCTCAGATACCAGATCGGAAAGATGGATTCGAGTGAAGCACTGCTTCTTGTGCAATCAAGGTTGAGAGGAGTGGGGACGAATACTTTTGTGACAATCGAAGGACTCAAGCAACAGAACCTATTCAGTCCCCCTGAATTGGCCTGGGATGAGAGGAAACCAGCATGAAGTCACTAACTTGCAAAAACAGCCTAAATAATTTTGCTCTAAGTCAGAGTAGATTTGCTGACAGCAGGGATATTAGACGGAAATGTAGACAATAATCGCTGATTAATATTGAATTGCCTACGAAGTGGTGGTAGGATGAATTTAATTCGACGGTTCTGTTGCTCCGTAACAGAACAAATTCTAGAATGAGCTTCTTCTTGAGGGGAACAAGAAGCGATATACCGAGTCTGTTTCGGCAACCGGTATATACCCTATAGCGAATATTTACGACATTACTTTTGCATGTCGTGTGATAGCTATGGGCTTTTCTCAAGAAGCATCAAAGATTACCCACAATACAAAAGCTTTCCTATCGAACCCAACAGGTTCAATAATTGAACACATGGCTATATCAACAGACCCTGCAACCAAAGAACTCTCAATGCTCTCCTACATTGACCAGAACTCTGATGCAACCCAGAGAGAACTCAGTGAGCATATTGGGGTCTCTTTGGGGACCATCAACATCATGGTCAAACAACTGGTGAGAAAGGGCCTCATAAAGATTGTACGCCTACAACCAAATTCCGCCCGCTACTTTCTCACTCCGCAGGGCATTGCCTCTAAGATCGAACGAACCTGTGCCTATATCACCCGAACCTATCGAGAAGTAGCTCTCTTTCGCTTCAAGCTTACCAATGCCTTGAAACCACTAGTCAAACCAAACCCACCGCTTGTCTTCTTTGGTCCCAATGATGAACTTGCCATTCTCCTCAAAGAAATTACCGAAAGCGAGTTTTCCCACTTAAAAGCCCTATTCATCTCAACCGATGAAGTGAACAGACTTTTATCCAATACTAAAAAAGAGAACTCACTTATCATCACCTGGAAAACAGAAGCTGATCAAATCTTAAGAAATCACTCAATGGCCCCCATCAACATCCTTACCCAGATAGGGGTGATGCCTGCGGATAAAGAAGGAATCGACAATGCCCAATAAACGCATCTATCTCTCATCTCCCACTATGCATGAGTTGGAGATGAGATATATTCAAGAAGCCTTTGATACCAACTGGATAGCTCCTCTGGGGAAGAATGTCGATGAGTTTGAAAAAGAGATGGCTTCATATGTTGGAGTACAACACGCGGCTGCCTTAAATAGTGGAACCGCTGCCCTGCATCTAGCAATCAAGCTTTGTGGTGTGCAACGAGGAGATCTTGTATTTTGCTCTGATCTTACGTTCTCTGCTACGGTAAATCCTGTCTGTTATGAAGGAGGGATTCCTCTCTTCATCGATAGTGAGCGAGAGACTTGGAACATGGATCCTCGAGCACTTGAGAGAGCCTTTGAACTAACAGAGAAAAAGCCCAAGGCGGTCATCGTAGTAAATCTTTATGGTACACCTGCAAAGTTAGATGAGATAAAAGAGATTTGTAACCATCATCGGGTGCCGCTTATCGAAGATGCCGCTGAAAGCCTTGGGGCAACGTACAATAATCAACAAACAGGAACCTTTGGTGTCTACTCAGCACTCTCATTCAATGGGAATAAGATCATCACCACCAGTGGTGGTGGGATGTTCCTCTCTGACAGCGAAGAAGCAGTGAAAAAGGTTCGGTTCTGGGCCACCCAGGCCCGGGACCCTGCCCCTCATTACCAGCATAGTGAGATTGGGTATAACTACCGGATGAGTAATATCGTCGCTGGTATTGGAAGGGGGCAGATCCCCTATCTTGATGAGCACATCAGAAGAAAGAAAGAGATCTACAATACCTACAAAGAAGGATTACAGAATCTTCCAGTATCAATGAACCCATACGTAGCACACAGCGAGCCAAACCATTGGCTCTCCTGTC
>JBAZCM010000136.1:0-4875 GCA_041654935.1 Sphaerochaeta sp.
ATCTGCGGGGTCATGGCCAACTACATCTTCATGTACGCACTCGGCATTCCCTTTGACCTCATCACTGTTATCTTCAGTGCAGTGGCTGTGGGAGCTGGTATCGACTATGCAATCCATTTCTTGATCCGCTACAAGAACAAGGTGGACAGTGGTCTTACTGTGGAAGAGCGACTCAGTGCAACGATCAAGGAAACGGGCAGACCCATTATCCTCACTACCCTCTCAATCGTTGGCGGAATGCTGATGTTGCTCTTTGCTTCCTATACCCCGGTTCGATACTTTGGGACCCTTATGTCCCTTGCCTTGATGGATTGTATGCTCGCCACCCTCTTCATCATGCCTTCGATGATTATCCTAACAGACAAGATTAAAAAGAGAGTAAAGAGGCAAAAGCAATCTGCCTGATAATATAAAACGAAGAGACCAACATCGTGGCCTCTTTCGTTAAGGGTATTCTCAAAGAATCAATAGTAAATCTTCACCCCTACCTGCAGGATATGCTGTAGATCAGCGGTTACCCAATTACCAAATTTTGTATCTCTTCCATCATAGCGAGTTATCTCATTGATGGGGCGATACCAATCAGCAATTAAGCGGTAAGAGGCAGAAAGCGTGATGGGCATGTTGTCAATTTTCTTAGAGCCAGCGATCATCAGCGAAAGAGTGTGTTGGAAGATATAACCCCAAAAATTCTTACTTGGATAATATTTTGTGAAACCATAATCCATGAATTGCTCGATATCAAAGCCATATTGTCCACTCCGTATCTGGTATTTGAGTTCAGCTTGTGCGCCCCATCCCTTTGCGAGGCCTAGGTCAAGGGCAAGAAGGAACTCCTGGGAGTTGGGCTGTAAGGGATACCCTATCTTCTCTCCCTTGTTCACATAGAAGGTCTCTGCGTACGTTTCATAGACATAAATGACACCATTCTCTCTAAGGATTCGGGTTCGTCCACTTTTTGAGAACCACTCAAATTCATCAGGATCGCAAGGATCGATAATTGTTATCGTATCTTCTCCTTCCGCCTTGCTCTCTCCCAAAACAATTGAAGGACCATCCTTTTTATATGTGACAGTTCGACCTGTGTCAGTGACTATGGTTATATCTATACTCTCATCAGGATTGAGAGTGCCTGTCAGCTTCCGCAGTGGATAGTGGGTGTATACCCACGGTCCAATGAAGGTCCACTGGGCGGTAAGGGAGGAGAAGTTGCCAATTGGTAGAGGGATGACAGCTCCCAGCTGGAAAGCAAACATATTGCGTGGGAATTTGAGCATGGCTATTGGATTGCCAATCTTGCTCATTTCATTTACTGCAACCGAGCCATACAAGCGTGCCTTCCCCAAAAGATTATAAGAAAGATCCAAACCTGCAAACATGCTATCGATATCGCCCTGATTGTTCTGTTCGAACATGAAGATCGAGAAGGGGTTTAGATAGCCAAGCTCGAAGCGTTTTTGCCAAACCACTGATTCATACAGAGCAAATGTCAAGTCTTTGCCAATATCCAATTCGACTCGGTGGGCACTGAAGTTGTTATTAAAGCGATAGTGAATTTTGCTCTCTTTGGAACCACCAAAGTAATCGGAAGGGAAGTTATACTCTTTGCCTAAGAAACTACTAGTAGAAAACTTACCCAGCGATCCATGAACCAGTGCATAACGGAACCATGATGTGGGTGCCAGCTGTAGTTCAATGCCATCGAACTCTCGTGCAGTGGAGGAGATCAAAAGGTTATTGGCTCCCGGCCCCCAATCACGTTTGATTGATGCCCAACGTAGTAGCACATCTCCATCGAAGAATGAGCCAGCTAACTCCGGAGATGTGGCAAGGCCAAAGTAATGACCATCAAACGGGATGTTCGATGGGGGATGGCCGCCATGAAACAAATCCATATAGAAGCCTTCCCCGGGAATGGTAAACTCATTTGCCATAAAAGCTGCGGGGCGAAGCCGATCATAACTTAGAGCAAAATCCATGTTGAAAGAAATTTGCGGTCCAATATCTCCCCTGAGGAAGGCTTTTACTGCGTTCCTGCTATCAAATTCAGCAAACTGGGTCAAATCTACGGTCTGAGTACTCTCAACTTTGATACCAAAGGAAGCGCCCAAAGAGCGCTCTTCATCACCAAATCGGAGATACCCGGTTGAAAATAAATCCTCGACTCCACTGGATCCGGTGCCATAGGTACGCTCGAATTCAACGAGTAAAGAGGTAATCTCCTCTCGTTCGCCGGCGCTCAAGGCTTGGGAGTGTTCTGCCATCTCTGTAAGGAGTGCAATGACGGTACTCGCTGGATAGGGTTTTACTGAAACAAGGTTTTGGTCATACAATCCGCGGATGCGTCCCACATCGAGGATCTTGTAGACACGATGGTTAACTGGGACGGAAATGTGATTGGCTCCACTTATCGAAAATGAAACCAATAAAACCAACAATACTACCAATACGGTGTTTTTTCTCATGGATTATCCTATTTATATTGTATTCAGCTGATTCACCAGCCATCCTTGCAACGCTACTATCCTTCGTCGAAAGGCCGAGGGGAGGTCAACAGTCAAACCAAGAACAGAAACTTGGGGATCCCGCCCTTCCACGCTTGCCAAGGCAACTAAGAGCAGTCCTTCATCAAGCTGGTAGGTCCCCATATTGATAGAGAGCTGACCACTCTTCACTGCTGTAAAAATCCCCAGCACTCGCATGGCGCTGATATTCTGAATTTCTACAAAAATCTCTACCTCACTATTGGTGTACGTATGCTCATATCGGTTTCCACCAAAGGAGGTGTCCCGTTGATAAACATAGCTGTGTGCAGTTTTTGGCAGTTGGTTGACAACCGGGTCAGGTAATAAGTTGTTCAGGTTCTTTTGATCTGCCATATATGAGGAGCGCTCGATTAATAATTTCTCCTTATTACCTGCTCGCCATGAGATGTAGGTCAGTCCCTCTTGGGTAGATATCTGTCGAATTTTGTTAAAAATGGCGAGCTGCCGGGTCGAAGCATCCATTTTCTTCATAGCTGGTGTATAAGGAATATAGCTGACTGCCCCTAAGACAAAACCTTTCTCAATATTTTGAGCTTGTAGGGCACGTTGACTTGCCTCGGTTCCCTTCACAAAATATTTGAGAATCTTGTCATTCACATCATGGAGTATTTCTCCATCCAACAGCAGCTGGTACTCACTCTCGGTGAGCTGTGGCAATGCCTTTTTTATCGCGCCTTCAGCGGCCCAAAGGCTTACCTGTCCAACGACCAGCAACACCAATACAAAAACTAACAGGCGCCGCGTGGCGCCATCAATATGCATTTTCATTCACAAAACCTTTAAAGAACGTAAACAATACAATTTTTAAATCAAATAAGAAACTCCAGTTTCTAATGTAGAATAGATCAAACTCAATTCTCCGTTCAAGAGAGGTGTTGCCTCGCCAACCATTGACCTGAGCCCAACCAGATATTCCCGCCTTGAAGCGATGTCGTAGTTGGTAACCTGGGATCGTGGTGCTGAATTGTTCGACCAGTTCTGGGCGCTCAGGCCGTGGACCTACAAGACTCATCGATCCGCCCAATACATTGAAGAGTTGTGGTAATTCATCAATACTCGTTTTTCGAATAAACTTTCCGATTGCTGTTACCCTTGGATCATCCTCAACGGTCCAACGGGCTGTATCTCCCTCAGGCATGTCGGTCCTCATCGACCGGAATTTATACATGGTAAACTCTTCGCCATCTCGAGTGATGCGCTGTTGTTTGAAAACCACTGGGCCTGGGGAGGAAATTTTGATAATAAGAGCAACTAAAGCGAGTATCGGTGAGAGCAGTATAAGTGCTAATAGGCTGGCCACAAAATCAAAAGTCCTCTTGATCATTCGTTGGAAAACTCCCATGTCTGCGGCATTGAGAGTTAACAGCGGTGTCCAACGGAAGTCAGAAATTTTCGTGCCAATATATGACTCAGGGAGGTTTGGCAAAAGGACTACTCGTTCATTAAGAAGGTCAACCGCCTGCCCGATCATGAGCCTTTGACGTGTTTCTTCGGATGGTGGATACCCAAGGACGACCATATCAGGAGAGAGAGCGTCCACAACTTGTCTAAGATTTTCTCCTTCAATCTCCTTCACCTTGCCAATTGCCTTTCCTTCACCATCGAAGTGACCGACCACCTGGATACCTTTGACCGCATCACTGTGAAGATCACGTTCAAAATTTGCAAGATTCTCACCAAAACCGACAAGAAGGATTCGGCGAGTGTAACGACCCCTTACATATCCACGTTTGATGTGATTGGAGACTAACGTACGTCCGGTTACCAGCAGAATTACAGAAAAAATGAGATGAAGTCCGATAGCAATACGGGTAATTTTCCCTAAAAAGAGGAAATACAACATCACCACCAAGAGCAAAAAGGCTTCAAAGGTACTGAATACTATCTTTGTCGTTTCTTTTCGCCAGGAGTGTTCTAGGTCCTCTGTATAGAGACCATTTCTACTGATAAAGAAGAGATTGAATCCTAGGACTACAATTGCCAGTTGTACAAAAAGAATAAAAGAGTTGAAGGTACCAGCACCAGGAATAACATAGAACCTTAGATATCCAGCAAGCAACCAAGATGTCAAGACAGCTACTATATCAACAGTAACCTTCAAGACAAGCAATGAGCGTTTACCGTGTTTCATCTTCGCATACACCCCTTCCCTTTGGTTGCATCAATCCTATCATACTCAAGGGAAAGACGATACACTCATCGACTCAAATGCGTAGATGATCATCATAGCGATCAGAGAGTAGTTTTTTTGTATAGGAGTCCTTCTGTTTGAGAATTTTGGATCCACGGGTAATCTTACAGAGAGAAATACCATAATCGGCGGCAATTT
>JBAZCM010000137.1:0-4850 GCA_041654935.1 Sphaerochaeta sp.
GTTCGGCGCTGGGGATATCATTTTATGAGTTGGTCGCGTTTATGTACGCCAACGCTCAAGGTTCGGGAACGCCGAGCATCTGTTCGATGGGGGCCCCTGGGGCAACCATCGGATAGACTTTATCGTCAAGGGGAATTTCACACTCGACGAGCACAGCTTCTCCTAAATCCAGGGCTGCCTTCAGGATTGCCTGGGGGTCATCATCGGCGCTCAGGCGCATTCCCTTCACCCCGTACGCTTCGGCCAGAGCCACCCAGTTGATGGGATCATCGAGAGTTGTCTCGCTATAGTTCCCATCAAAGAAGAGGGTCTGCCACTGACGCACCATACCGAGCGTCTGGTTGTTCATCAAGAGGATAACCACCGGTAGGCGATACCGGGCGATGGTGGCAAGCTCATTACAGTTCATCTTAAATGAACCATCGCCTGCGACGTTCACCACGCGGCTCTTGGGGTTTCCTACCTGTGCCCCGATAGAGGCTCCGGTTCCGTAGCCCATCGTCCCCAATCCTCCGCTGGTAAGGAAGTGACCGGGTTGGACGTGCTTTATGAACTGAGCAGCCCACATCTGGTGCTGGCCCACTTCGGTGACAATGTAGAAGTCTTCGGGCAACACCGATTGCAACGCTTTGAGGATCTGCTTACTGCGAGCACTCTCATTGTCGAGCCTGATCGGATAGCGCCGCTTGTAGTCAGCGACCTGTTCCATCCACCGGGTGTGGGAGAGCGGCTTCTTCAGCTGCTCATTGAGGCGAGTGAGCACGACCTTCACGTCCCCGATGACACTGCAGTAGCTCTTGATATTCTTATCGATCTCAGCAGGATCGATATCGATGTGGATAATCTTCGCATCCTTTGCAAAGGAGGAGGCGTGACTGATTACCCGGTCACTGAAGCGCGCTCCTATGACCACCAACAGATCACAGGTCGAAACGAGCATGTTACTGACTTTGGTGCCATGCATGCCTACCAGACCGGTAAACCGCAGGTTGTGACTGTTGATCGCTCCACTGCCCATCAAAGAGGTACAGGCAGGGCTATCAATCAGATCCAAGAACGTTGCCAATTCCTCGCTAGCTTTTGCTCGGATAACACCACCGCCTACGTAACACATCGGCCGCTCTGCCGCTTCGATTAAACTCAGGGCTTTGGCAAGACTCTTTTCGGTGAGTCGATCAACGCGGGGTGCGATCGGCTCGGGCTTTGCTGGCTCAAAGGAGGTGGTGTGGATGGTGATATCCTTGGGCAGGTCGATGAGCACAGGACCTGGCCTTCCCTCCTGGGCAATTTGGAACGCCAAGCGGATGGTAGGGGCAAGCTCAGCTACATCTTTGACGATGAAGTTGTGCTTGGTGATCGGCATCGTGATGCCGGCGATATCGACCTCCTGAAAGCTATCCTTGCCCAAGAGCGGCAGGGCTACGTTTCCCGTGAGGGCGACCATGGGAACACTGTCCATGTACGCAGTGGCGATACCAGTTACCATATTCGTAGCTCCCGGCCCACTGGTGGACATACACACCCCTACCTTGCCAGTTGAACGGGCATATCCGTCAGCGGCATGGGAGGCGCCCTGCTCGTGGCTGGTCAGGATATGGCGCATCCGGTCTCGATACTGGTACAGGGCGTCGTAGAGCGGTAGTACCGCTCCTCCGGGGTAGCCGAAGATTGTATCCACTCCCTGTTCAAGCAAACACTCTATGATGATCTGTGCTCCACTTAACTGCATAGTTGACTCCTTATGGTTGCTCTTCAAAGACTGCTCCACTTGCAGCACTGCTGACTGATTTTGCGTAGCGGGCCAAGTATCCACCGGTAATCTTTGGCTCCTTAGCCTTCCAATTCGCTCGTCTCTTCTCTAGAGTCTTCTCATCGACCTTCAGTTCAATCTTACGAGCTGGGATATCGATAGCGATCAAGTCCCCCTCCTCCACCAACGCAATGGGTCCTCCCTCTGCAGCCTCTGGGCTGATGTGCCCAATAGAAGCGCCACGGGTAGCACCACTGAATCGCCCATCGGTGATCAGGGCGACATCCTTGTCCAATCCCATTCCAGCAATTGCACTGGTGGGGCTGAGCATCTCCGGCATTCCCGGCCCACCTTTGGGTCCCTCGTAGCGAATTACCACTACATCCCCTGCCTTGATCTTGCCGGCAAAAATTGCTTCGATGGTCTCATCTTCACTATCGAAAACCCGAGCGGGGCCGGTGTGCACGAGCATCGCCTCATCGACGGCGCTCTGCTTTACCACAGCCCCATCGGGGGCGAGGTTGCCGCTGAGGACCGCGATACCACCAGTTGCGGTATACGGGCGATCTAAGGGCCGGATGACCTCATCGTTGGTCACCGAGCGTGATGCACAGAGTTCACCAACGCTTTTCATGCTGACCGTTGGCAGCGAGGCGTCGATGAGAGAGGCATCGGCGAGGACCTTCATCACTGCAAGGACTCCACCTGCGTGGTGTAGATCCTCCAGATGGTGATGACCAGCTGGAGCAAGGTGACAGATATTGGGTACCTTCGCACTGACTTTGTTCGCCTCAAAGATATCGATGGGCACTCCTGCCTCACGAGCGATCGCAGGAAGGTGCAACATCGTGTTGGTCGAACAGCCGAGGGCCATATCAACGGCCAAGGCGTTGGCAAAAGCGCGCTCGGTCATGATGTCACGGGGACGGACACCGTGGCGCAGCAGCTCCATGACTTGATACCCTGCCTCTTTGGCTAGGCGGTCACGAGCGCTGTAGACAGCAGGAATTGTCCCGTTACCCGGCAGCCCCATCCCAATAGCCTCGGTGAGGCAGTTCATGCTGTTTGCGGTGTACATACCACTGCACGATCCACAGGTGGGACACGCATTGTTCTCATACTCCAGGAGCTCTTCGGCGGTAATGGTGCCGGCACCGAAGGCTCCGACCTGCTCGAACATCACCGAAAGGTTGGTCTTGCAGGCAGGGTCAGTATCCATCGTACCGGCGAGCATGGGTCCACCACTGACGAAGATCGATGGGATATTCAAACGTGCTGCTGCCATGAGCATCCCAGGCACAATTTTGTCACAGTTGGGAACGAAGACCAGGGCATCGAAGGGATGGGCCATGGCCATGACTTCGATGGAATCGGCGATTAGTTCGCGGCTAGCGAGGCTGTAGCGCATACCAGTGTGGCCCATGGCAATACCATCACATACCCCGATTACCGGAAATGAGACGGGATTCCCACCAGCTTGGCGTACCCCAGCCTTTACCGCATCAACGATGCGGTCGAGGTGAATGTGTCCGGGGATAATCTCATTGGCTCCATTGACGATGCCAATGATCGGCATATGGATCTCCCGGTCGGTCCATCCGAGGGCCTTCATCAGCGATCGGTGGGGGCTTCGCTGCACCCCTTCGGTCATCGCACTAGATCGTCTCTTCATCTGGTCCATACTCCCTCCCTATAGGGCATCAGCAATACGCCTGCCCATCTCCTTGGTCCCAATTTTTTTCATACCATCGCTGTAGATATCAGCTGTTCGCCACCCCTCATCGAGGACTTCTCCTACAGCATTCTCTATGGCCAACGCTTCCGCCTCCAAGGCAAAGCTGTGGCGTAGCATCATGGCAACCGAGAGAATCATGGCAATCGGATTTGCCATATCCTTGCCGGCGATATCAGGGGCACTGCCATGGATTGGCTCATACATACCCATGTTTTCCTCGTTGAGACTCGCTGACGGCAACATTCCAATCGAGCCGGTGATCTGGCTCGCTTCATCGCTGAGGATATCCCCGAACATATTGCTGGTGACAATCACATCAAACTGACGAGGGTTTCGTACCAACTGCATCGCAGCATTGTCCACATAAAGATGCGTGAGCTCTACATCTGGATACTCGGCTGCCAAGGAGTTGGTCACATCGCGCCACAATTGGCTCGATGAGAGGATATTCGCCTTATCGACGCTGCAGAGCCGCTTCGATCGCTTTTGGGCAATCTCAAAGCCCTTGCGAACAATTCGTTCAATCTCGGCCTTGGTGTAGCTCATCGTATCGTAGGCCTTCTCTTCATCGCGTCCACGCTCACCAAAATAAATGCCCCCGGTAAGCTCGCGTACCACCATGATGTCCAGATCCTCTCCGACGACCTCTGCCTTCAATGGGCAGGCATCGGAGAGCTGTTTGTACATGATAGCGGGGCGCAGATTGCAAAAGAGTCCCATGCCTCCGCGCAGGGCGAGCAGCCCCTTCTCAGGGCGCTTCTCACTGGCGATGGTGTCCCACTTCGGCCCTCCCAAAGAGCCGAGCAGCACTGCATCGCTCTCCTTACAACCGCGTAAGGTACTCTCAGGAAGCGGGGTATCGTGTGCATCAAGGGCGGCCCCACCTGCAAGGTATTCAACGATCTCAAACTCGTGGCCAAACTTCTCAGCTACCTTTGAGAGCACCCGCAGAGCTTCTGCAGTAATATCCGGTCCAATTCCGTCACCTGGAATAACAGCAATTCGCTTCTTCATTAACTCTTCTCCTCGTTTGCCATATAGGAGGCAAGGCCACCGGCTGAGATCAAGGACTGCATGAACGGAGGAAAAGGCTCGCTCTCAAAGACTTTGCCACTGGTCTCATTGGTGATTGTACCGCTTTCAAAGTCGACACTGACCCGGTCCCCGGCTTCTATCGCATCTACCGCTTCCTCGCATTCGAGGATCGGCAGGCCGATATTGATTGAGTTGCGGTAGAAGATCCGGGCAAAAGAGCGAGCGATTACGCAGCTGACGCCACTTGCCTTGATGGCAATGGGGGCGTGTTCACGGCTCGATCCACACCCAAAGTTGCGGTCAGCGACAATGATGTCACCGGATTTGACT
>JBAZCM010000138.1:0-4848 GCA_041654935.1 Sphaerochaeta sp.
AGGATCGATAATTTGCTTACAAGAAGACAATACTGGCAAGGGGCGCAAAGCGCCCCTTGTTCTAATTGGTCCCTCTGATAAAGGAGGGATCGATATTCAATTCGTTGCGGTATTTGGCCACCGTTCGCCGGGCAACCGAGATTCCCTGCTCTTTGAGTAGGTCGCTGATCTTCTGGTCACTGAGAGCCTTCTTGCCCTGATGCTCATCGAGGAGCTGGCGAATCATTTCCTTGACCGCTTCCTTGGAGCGTTGGGCACCCTCCTCACCGACTGCCGAACTGAAGAGTGCTTTTACTGAGATCAAGCCCCAGTCGGTATCAATCCATTTGGCGGTACTGATCCGGCTCACTGTCGTCTCATGGACATCCAATTGGGCGGCGACCTCCTTCTGGGTCAGCGGTTTTTGATGCAGCGGCCCGTAGAGGAAGAAGGCACGTTGCTCACGCATCAGGACTTGGCCAAGGCGATAGAGGGTCTGGTTACGGACCTGGACCTGGAAGATCAGGCTCTCAGCGCGTTTGATCTGCTCGTTGATGTACTGACTGGCCCGTTTTGCCTCCTCCTTGTCGCCAATCGAGTCGGCGAGGGTAGGAAAGGAGGCTTGGATCCGAAGATCCGGCAGCGCTGAGTTGTTCATCCGCATCACCAATTCCCCCTCCTCCCTGCGGATGGAGAGTTCGGGGATTACGTACTGCTCTGGGCCTTTGGAGTAGCTTTGGCCGGGGAAGGGGGTCAGGGTCTTGAGGAAGGCATACAACTCTTGTAGTTCCTCAACCTCAATACCCAACTCTTTTGCTACCTGCTCTTGTTTGCCAGAGCGCATCAGTTCCAATTTTTCATTGACCATCGTTGAGAAGAGGGCCAACTCCTCGCTATCGAGGCCTTGTTGTTCAGCTTGAACGATCAAAGAATCACGCCAGCAGTGTACGGCAATTCCGGCCGGATCCAAGCGCCTGAGAAGATTGAGGACCTTCTCCAAGTGTGGCTTCTGATTCTCATTGAGCAGCTCCTCTGGCTCTTGGGTAAAGAAGCCATTTGCATCGAGGCTGGTGATGATGATCTGGCCGACCTCATACTCCTCATCACTGATCTGCTCATAACCGAGTTGGGTCAACAGGTGCTCACCGAGGCTGACACGCTCGGAGAGGGCACCTTCTAGAAAGCGGCTTTGTCGCTCAGTGGCCTCCTGGTCGTAGCCGCCGCGGTCACTGCCATAACTGGCAGAGTCAGAGTAGCTGTCCTCCCTACGCTGTCCTTCGAGCTGTCGCTTGTGTTGGGCAACCCGGTCAAAGGAGATTTCCCATCCACTGGGAAGCTCCAATGCTGGATTGGTCTCAATCTCCGCCTTGATTCGCTCCTGCAGCTCAGTCAACGGCAGGGCCATCAACTCAAAGGATTGGATCAGCTGAGGGCTGAGTTTGAGTTGTTGGCGTTGAGCAAGATCAAGATTCGGCCTCATATCCATATCAGCTGCTCCCAAACTCATGACCAAAGTAGATTTCACGCGCCCGTGCATCGCCGAGCAGCGTCTCACGGCTACCGCTGACTAAGATCGACCCGGCATCGATGATATGGCTGGTGGTGGTGATGGAAAGTGTATCTACTACATTGTGGTCGGTGAGCAGGATTCCGATGCCCTGCTTTGCCATTGAGCGGATTAGTACCTTGATCTCATGCACTGCTTTGGGGTCAATGCCGGCAAAAGGTTCGTCAAGGAGAAGGAACTTGGGGTTGGAGGCAAGGCATCGGGCAATTTCACAGCGCCGACGCTCTCCTCCGCTGAGGGTGTAGCCCTTTTGTTTGCGGACCTCATCGATACCGAACTCAACCAAGAGCTGCTCCACTCTCTGCAGCTGTTGCTCACGACTGAGATCCTCTCTGCTCTCAGCTACCAGGCGGATATTTTCTTCGACAGTGAGCTTACGGAAGATAGAGGGCTCTTGTGGAAGGTATGAGAGGCCTTTACGGCTTCGCTTATGCATCGGCAGACCGGAAAGCTCTTCACCGTTGAGGGCGATGCTACCCCCTTTGCTACGCAAAAAACCGACGATCATATAGAAGGTGGTTGTCTTGCCTGCTCCATTTGGACCGAGCAAGCCGATGACCTCCCCGCTACGCATGGAGAAGGAGACATCCTTGACCACTTGTTTGCGGCCATAGAATTTTACGAGGTTTTTGACTGCCAGGGTGTTCTCAACCACCGATTACCCCCTTGATCGAACCCTTCATCGTAATCTCCTCCTTCTTGAGGTTCACATCGATGCGCTGAGCCTCATACGTATCACCATCCCACACGACCGTAGCATTGCCTGCCATTGATAGCTGCTCCTGGTCTCGATCATAGCTGAGGATGTCACTGCGGCAGACCATCGGGCCGCTGTCGGTATGTCGAAGCAGGAGCACTGAGACCTCTAGGTCAATTTTTGCGGCCTGCAGATCGTAATAGAGGCGGAAGGCCGAAGCCTGGACTTCGTTGGCTGTATCATCGATCTCTACGTACCCGGTGACCAGGATTGTCTCATCGATGCGGTCGTAGAAGAGCTGTTGGCTCACCATTGAGATGCCCCGCTCTAGGTCGATCAATCGTACACCCCCAGTGCACTCAACGCTACGATACTCACTTCCGCTGAGGACGATGGTGTCCGCACTCAACGTAATCGAGCCGCTTTGGATGGTCGCACCGCCGGTCAGCGAGAGGCGCTCCCGTCCCTCCTTCATCACCATGCGAGTCTCCCCACCTTGGAAGGTGATGGGCTCGGCAGCACCAAGGGTCGCGGCTATGAGGAGGAGGGTGCACAGCGTGATGAGTTTTCTCATTGGCCGATCTCTCCTTTAATGAGGCGATCGAAGGTAAAGATTGCTTGGGACAAATGCGCTTCAAGGCCATAGCCTTCTACGCGCTTGTCATCCTCATAAATGAGCTGTACCAGTTCATCAGAGGGTGAGAAGAGCAGCTCTTCATCGTGTAGCCACGTCAAGGTTGTAGCGTGGATCACCAGCCCGTTGCTCAGGTCGTGGACTACTATGTTGCCACTGAGGTTGGCATCCCAGCTTTCAGTATTTGCTTCAACGCGGTCAGCGACACCCGTAAGGGTCACACTTTCGCTCTCATCGCGCCGACTGAAAGTCACTTGGAGAAGGTGGGCTTTGTGGGTTTTTTCATAGATTTCGATCTGTCCAGCTTCGATGAAAAGCGGGGTCTGCCCCTTGTCCTTGAGCACATAGGTGGCATTGATAAGCGTCAAGTCTGCGAGCTCGAGGCTTCGACTGACGAGCTCGGTCTCCGGAGAGAGGGAGCAGGAGGCCAGTAAAGCCAATGCAATTATCATGCCAAAAAGAGTGCTCTTCTTCATGGTTCGAGTATAGCCGCCCTTTTGGCTTTGGGCAATCTCAATCGGTCTGGGCAAGACGCTCCAAGACGGGCATATATTGTTTTTGGCGGCTCTTGAAGAAGAGACCTACGATGCCAAAGCCCAGGGCAATGCCTCCTAAGGAGAGGAGGAAGGAGAGTCCCTCCCCAGCTCCTGCGCGTTGGGCCAGATAGTAGCAGATCGGGAAGAAGAGCAGCGGGGTGATCAGGGTGATGAGCGTCGAGCCAATGGTCTTGGCGGGGTGGAGGTAGAGGTGGATCGACTCGCCGGCATCGACATCAAGCTGATGCTTGTTCCATGCCTTGAAGGTCCGGTCCTTGGTATTGCAGAACCCAGACCCTTTGCAGCCCGCGCAAGCGGCACTTGCACAGGTCACTTCGACCAAGTCTTCTGAGAGCACTTTGGTAATGGTCACTTCCTCATACATACTATATTACTCCTGCTCCCCACCTACGGGGATGCGTATCGTCTCAATTGCCGTGGCCTTGCCTGCATCGTCAATGTCGACCAGGACCCCAACAAGTTCTAAATCCTGCCACCACTCCTGACTGCGTATTGGCAAAGCGGTGACCAGCTTTTCAATTTCAGGCTGGGGGGCAAAGCCTCCAACACTGCTTTGGCTGCCACAGCGGCCATTGTCAGTAATGTAGGCAGTCCCTCCCTCCAAAATCTGAGCATCAGCGGAGAGCACCTTGGAGTGGGTGCCGATGATCGCAGCGGCTTTGCCGGCGAGCATATGGCCCATCGCCAGCTTCTCAGCGGTGGGGGAGGCATGAAATTGTACCAGCACCACCGCCCCTTCGGCAATTGCCTGGTCTGTCAAATGAGCTGCTAAGCTGAATGCATTGGTGAGGTGGGTACGGGGAAAATCCGCATTTCCCAGAAGGTTTATGATACAAACCTTTTGGGAGCCGACCTCCACATAGCGCATACCCCGTCCGGGATTCTGCTGTGGATAGTTGGCTGGGCGGAGGATTGCGGGGTTGGTGTCGATGAAGTCGACCATATCAAGCTTGTAGTAGATCTTCTCACCGCCGGTGAGAATGTCGATGCCTTGCTTGAGCAGTTGCATCGAGTGGCCTTTACCGATTCCAAATCCACCGGTTGCACCCTCGGCATTGGCGATGACCAAGTCGATCGATCGCTCCTGCTTCAGGGAGCGAAGCGCCTCCTTGACGCATGTAATGCCGGGTTTTCCGACTATCTCTCCTAAAAAGAGGACTTTGATGCTCATGGTCCAACAGTACCGACTTTATCATCAACAATGCAAGGGCTTTGCGGCCAACAAAAAACAAGCCACCAGATGGCGGCTTGCTCCTCTTGAGCCCGGCGAGACTCGAACTCACGACCTTCTCCTCCGGAGGGAGACGCTCTATCCAGACTGAGCTACGGACCCAAAGCTCTGTCATCGTACACACCTCGCTTTTCTGTGTCAATGGGAGCATCATCTAAAATCCTATGACAAAAGATAATAACT
>JBAZCM010000139.1:0-4833 GCA_041654935.1 Sphaerochaeta sp.
AAGGCCGAATACATCCATAACATTGCCATCAAGATCGAGGAAGGCAGCTTGGATCTTGAACGCCTCCAAACCCTCGAGGATGATGAAGTGACCAAAGAGTTGGTCAAATTGAAGGGAATCGGGCCTTGGACCGCTGAGATGATTCTTCTCTTTGGATTGAAGCGCCCCGATGTCCTCAGCTATGGGGACTTGGCAATCCTGCGGGGGATGAGGATATTGTATAATCTGGAATCGATTGACCGGAGCACCTTTGAAGTATATCGCAGGCGCTACTCACCCTACGGTACCACCGCAAGTCTCTACCTCTGGGCAGTCTCAAAGTTTAAAACTGTGTAGGAGGTCAGCCCGTATATACTTGGGCCCTTCCCCCACCTTGGTCCTTTGCCGCATAGAGGGCAATGTCAGCGCGTCTGAAGAGATCGACATATCGGTCATCCTCTTTTTGGACAACCGTAATACCAATACTGATGGAAAATGGCGATTTGACGCGCTCTTGGAAAGCGGGGTTGATCATGGCGCTGATATCCAAGACCTCTTCGATGGATTCGATGCCAGTCAGATAGACGCAGAACTCATCCCCGCCTACCCTGCCAATGATTGCATTGGACGGAAAGAGTGCAATCAAGCTTTCAGCGAGATTTACTAAGTATCGATCCCCCTCCAAATGTCCGAAGGTATCGTTGATGTGCTTGAATTTATCACAGTCCATGAGGATCAAAACATCTGTTCGATCGGTAGGACGATCTTGTAGCTCTCCTTCAATGCGCTGGCGAGCTGCTACTTGGTTAAGCACGCCGGTCAATCCATCGGTGATGACCAGTGTCCTCAGCTGAGCCTTTTCACGCTCCTCTTCGCTGATATCACTGAGCCTGCCGATATAGGAGTCTCGCTTACCCATCGGATCTTGGATCCTCACCGTCGTCAGTCGAAAGGTAGCCATGTTGCCATCGGCAATTTCGAGACGGATAATTTCACTGACCGGGCCATGCCCTACATCCCGCATGATGGACCCAAGGCGTTCAATTGCCCGATTTATCCGAAACTGAGATCCAAAGAGTGTGATGGTCCTACTCGAAAGGGTCAGGGTGCTGGTGCTGTCTTCATACTCAAAGAGATACTCTTGTGAAATTTCAAAGAGCGCCTCGTAACGACGGTTTTGGCGCTGCAATTGGATGGTCGTGCGAACGATCAACAGCGAGAGAATGATGAGCGTCAGAATAACCAGGAAGCTGACAAGCAGAATCCTTCCTCCGTACTGACCCATAATCATCGAGATGGTAATCGTACGCTCCACTTTACCCGCTACATCGAGAATCAACGACTGCATTTGGCTATCTGTGATCGAACCAAGGGCCTTATTGACGATAGAAAGGAGGATTGGATTGTCCTTTTTGACTCCAATTGAATATTGCCGTACCTCTTTTCCCTGAGGTACGGTAACGATGTTGCGATACCCCTTTTGTAGTGAGAGATAGGCGATGGAGTACGCATTCCCATAACCAAAATCTGCCTTGCCATGTTCTACCGCATCTAGGGCGGACTCACGGCTCTCAAAGTAGATTGTCTGATCTTCGCGAATGCCCTCAGGGAGCGTTCCACCTCGCACTGCGGCAAAGCGTTTATCAGCGAGGTTATCAGCGCTGATGCCTCGATGTAGGTAGAGAACTGTCTCAGTGGTGAGGTACGGATCACTGAGAACAAGAGGGTCCCACCGATAGGGGGCAGCAAGCAGGGGGAAAATCTTTAGATCGGCTGCTTGCAGTTCAGCCACTGTCGGATAGATGGTGTAGGCAAATCCCAGTCCTGTACGCCTTGATATCTCATCGAGAACCTTCAATGAAATTCCTTGGGGCTCTCCCTTCGTATCAATGTAGAGCAATGGAGCAGAGCCTCCGATAAGACCAGTATGTAAAAGTGGGTTCTCCTCTATGTACTGCCGCTCTTCTTCACTCAAATCCAGTACGTAGACCTGTTGGCTCCCTGTCTGGGTAATGCCGCTGGCATCAAGAGGGAGCACCGGGGTACAAGATGTCAAACCAAACACCAGCAGAACACAGACTAAGCCACATAGGATGTGAATGCGATGTAAACCTGAGGTACGCTGGTGGTATTTTGGGGACATTTTTGCTCCAAAAGTATAAGGTTCCCTCTAATCTATAACAAATTGGCAATGATACCAACACCTAAGAGCGATATCTACTGGTAATGCAGAGCAATAAGGAAGATGATTCACATAAACTGTGCGAATATATCCCGTTTAAGAGATTTTGATCATCAGAGCAGTTGCCTATGACGAGCATCGTATTATGAATCGAAATCTTTATATGTAGATGCTCATCCTTCCGTGGTAGAATGCCAATGATTGTACAACGAGGAGGATCAGATGGCAGTAAAACGACTTCGAGATGGCCAAAAGGCAGCAGGGACCATGTTACGACTGGTCAAAGCTCCGGCAATCGTATTGGTAGCCCAGCAAGCGGGCCTAGATTTCGTCATGTTTGATATGGAGCATGGCCCCTACTGTTTTGAGAGCATCACCGACGCTGCCTCCCTTGCACGTGCAGCGGGCATTGACTGCTTTGTTCGAGTTCCAGAGCTCTCAAAAGGAAACGTCAGCCGGGCCCTCGATTGTGGGGTTACTGGAGTCATGGTCCCCATGATCAAGGATGGCGATGAAGCGCGCCGGTTCGCAGATTGGGCCAAATATGCCCCAACGGGTAACCGAGGCCTTGGTGGTTGGGGTGCCCATACTCAATACCGCGATACCTCAAGTGAAATGGAAACATTCCTCCCCCAGGAGAATGAACGGGTGCTTACCATCGCCCAGATTGAACTGGCAGAGGCAATCGAGCACATCGATGAGATTGCAGCAACCGAAGGCATTGATGTGCTACTCGTCGGTCCTGCAGACCTTTCTAACTCTCTGGGGGTCAATGGACAGTTCACCCACCCCAAGATGATCGAGGCGATGACTAAGGTCAGCGAAGCGGCGGCCCGTCACAAGAAAATTTTTGGACTGCATAGTGGAAAGGACTTGTTGGAACAGTGGGTTGACCACGGATGCACAATGTTGATGAACTCGATGGATATCACGATCCTCCATCAGGGTATGGAGAAAATTGCGCAACTGAGAACGATAACTCCTTAGCATTGCATCAAGATGTACCCATTGATGTGCCAAAAAGTAATCGATCAGCAATATAGCGCTTGAGTTGTGTTGTTCCAGTCTTCGGTATAGGCATATCAGATATCTGACACACAAGGAGCATGAATATGACCAAGACATTATCACGATACATGCGCGTTGGCCTTATCCACTTCATGGCCTATCCAGTAGCTAGTGGAGAAGGTCCGATCCTGGAGACCTTCAAAAAAATTGCCACTGACCCCTTCTTTGAGGCGATAGAGGTTACTCAAATCAAAGATCCTGCGGTCCGCCAGCAAGTGCGGGCCATGAAGGAGACAGCAGCCCTTACCCTCGCCTATGGGGCTCAGCCTCGACTTCTTTCAACCAAGATGAACATCAATGATTTGGATGAGTCAAAGCGTCAGGCAGCTATTGCCAATCTCAAGGAGGGCATCGATGAGGCATACGAACTCGGAGCAGAGAGTTTTGCCTTCCTCAGTGGCCCCTACGAAGAGGAGAGCAAAGAGGCATCATTGGTCGCTCTCATCGACTCTACCAAAGAGTTATGCCGATATGCCCAGTCAAAGGGAGACTTGAAGATTGCCCTGGAGGTCTTTGACTACGACATTGAAAAGCGAAGTATCATTGGCCCGGCAGAATTAGCAGCCCGTTATGCCAAAGAAGTACGAAAAGAGTATCCTGAGTTTGGATTACTCGTCGACCTCAGCCACATCCCGCTGCTTCACGAGACACTGGAGGAGTCGATCCTTCCGGTGAAGGAGTATATCACCCACGCTCATATGGGAAACTGCGTGGTAAAAGATCCCTCGTTGCCAGGCTATGGGGATGTACACCCACGATTTGGATTCCCTGGAGGAGAGAATGATGTTGATGAATTGGCAGCATACCTGCAGCTATTGCTCGACATAGGATTCTTGAATCCCGAGAAGCGCCCCATCGTTAGCTTTGAGGTAAAACCTTTTGGTGATGAGGATCCCGATTTGGTTGTTGCCAATGCAAAACGCACCCTCCTCCTCGCCTGGGATAGGGTTGTTGTCCGATAAACCTAGTGTTGATACTGCACTCTGAGTTTCGCAGCTGAAATGTCGATGATGTATAATAACTAATTATGACTAAAGAGATAAAACTTCTTTAGTCATAACATTTTCATTGGGTAAGTAGTTTTACTTCTTCGTTGTAGCTGTCAGCTTCCTCAAACCGACCTTGTTCAGGAAAAATTGCAACTTGGTATTTTTTCTGCAATGATCCTTAACTCGCGACTCAAAATATTTATTTTGTAGAAACTCACCCCTCCCCATTTGCGTTGGCTAATGATTTCCGTCATACTGGACACCATCTCCGAGGAGGTCACAGCCATGATGAATACTACACCACACACCCTCATCACCTGCATTGTCAATCACGGATTGGCCGATGAGGTTATGATGGCAGCGCGCAAAGCAGGCGCTACAGGGGGCACCATTCTCTCGGCTCGAGGGACCGGTACTGAGGAGGACGTGAAATTCTTTGGGTATACGTTGGTCCCTGAGAAGGACATGCTCTTGATTCTTGTTGGATCGGGCTTAACCGGTACGGTCCTAGAAGCGATCAAAGCCGTTCCAGCACTCTCTGAGCCTGGGGTTGGCATCGCCTTCTGCACAGACGTTGAGCGTTTTGTTACCTTTGGTCAGTCAAACGACGAACAA
>JBAZCM010000140.1:0-4819 GCA_041654935.1 Sphaerochaeta sp.
CCCTCGTTCCCGACACCACTGGCAGGTCTGATAACTATGCCCGTGCTCACGAGATTGAGGTAGAGGAGATTCTCCCTACCGTCGGGATCGAACCAGAGTATCTCTACCAAGCAGAGCGCTATCGAAGTGGCATGTACGCTGAGGGTATGAGAACTGCCTTGGAGAAGAGGGAAGAAATCCGTGCTATCCTCGATGAGTTTAGAACCGAAGATCTCGATGATTCGTGGTGGCCTATCTCGGTCTTCTCATCCTTCACTGATAAGGACACAACGACAATCCTCGATTGGGATGGTCAGTGGGCAATCACCTACCGTGATGATGAGAATGGTAAGACCGAGACAATCGATCTGCGAAACACCCCGTATGCAAAGCTGCCATGGCGCCTAGATTGGCCGATGCGCTGGGCGTTCGAAGGGGTGGACTTTGAGCCAGCTGGCAAGGACCACCACAGCGAAGGTGGATCTTTTGATACTTCGCGCAAGATGGTGCAAGTCTTTGGTGCAGAGGCTCCGGTCTCCTTCCAATATGATTTCATCTCTATTAAGGGAAGGGGAGGTAAGATCTCCTCATCCAGCGGTGAGGTCATCTCCCTGGTCGATGTCCTGGAGGTCTATACGCCAGAGATTACCCGCTACCTCTTTGCCGGGACCCGACCTAATAGCGAGTTTGCTATCTCCTTTGATCTGGATGTACTGAAGATCTATGAAGATTATGATACCTGTGAGCGCATCTATTTTGGACTCCAAGAGGCCAATGAGAAGCGCAGAAATAAGGAGAAGCGCATCTACGAGCTCAGTCAGGTCGGTGAAGTTCCTACCGAGCCCAGCTACCAGATGCCATTTCGCCATCTCTGCAACCTCCTGCAGCTCCATGAGGGAGACATCCCTAGAGCATTGGATACCTTGGGAGAGATGAGTGCGAGTCAGCGCGAGCGCCTGGAAGTTCGATCACGCTGTGCGTGGAACTGGATTACTACCTTCAGTCCAGAAGATTTCAGGTATCGCTTGATGAGAGACGACGATCCGCTCGTTGAACTGAATGAACAAGAAGCCAAGGCGATCGCCGACCTTTACAAGGTCGTTGAGGTGATGGATGAGATCGATGATAAGGAGTACACCACTCGTCTCTATGATGCTGCAAAGGATCATGGGCTTCCTACCGGTGATTTCTTCAAGCTTGTCTATCGCATCATGATCGGAAAGGATCGTGGACCAAAGCTTGGACCATTTCTCAAAACGTGTGGAAGAGAGAAGGTCCTCTCGATCTTAGGTCGATATTAAACAGCATACTGAGGGAGCTTCGGCTCCCTTCTTTTTGGAGGTTTTGTCATGCATGTCCTGTTAGTAAACACTAGTCCCCACCAAAAGGGGTGTACCAACCGAGCGTTGGAAGAGGTGGCGGCGACGCTCAACGCACTGGATGTAACCACCGAAATCCTGTGGATTGGCAACGATGCATTGCACGGCTGTACAGATTGCCGCCACTGTTTTAGTGCCGGTGTATGCGCCTTTGACGACGGAATGGTCAATGTTGCCGTTGAGAAGGTTTTGAAAAGCGATGGCCTGATCGTAGGATCGCCAGTCCACTATGCCTCAATGTGCGGGGCGGGCAGCTCTTTCATGGATCGACTCTTCCGCACAGCCAGCAAGCGAATGGCCCATAAGCCCGCTGCTGCTGTAGTCAGTTGTCGTCGCGGTGGCGCCAGTGCTGCCTTTGATCGTATCAACAAATATTTCGCATACAGTAGTATGCCAATTGTCCCTTCAACCTACTGGAACTCTGTCCATGGCAGCAGTGCTGAGGAGGTAGAGCGCGATGAGGAAGGGCTACAGGTGATGCGTAACCTCGCCCGTAACATGGCGTGGATGTTGCAGAGTTTAAAGAAAACTCCTGCCCCTGAGTTGGAGCGGACGTTTGTGACCAATTACATCCGCTGACCACTATTCTCTTCAATGTGCGAAGGGGGTCCTCCCATAACGGTTGGACTCCCTCACTGTAATAAGACGATGTATGCCCAGGAGGTTAATCAACCTCGATTTCGATCAGCTCAACTTTTTCGATAGGCAGTCCATCGCTGATTCGACTGTATCCTCCAAACCATGCCTCGGTGCAAGCGATGATAAAATCCTCTTTGGTTATGGGAAAACCGGAAGCATTTCCGATGACGCAATCGACGTGGCACATGGGGCAGAGCAGGGTCTTTCCCTTAGGGTGCTCCTCGTCTGTCCAATCCAAATGCTCTTCATGTTGTGGGTTGAATTGATGCCCACAGTAGAAGCACGTGCAAATTGCGCTGTTGAGAATCTCTCTTTCGTGAAAGATGGTTGCTTTGTGCGCTCTCTTGATAAGAGCTTCTGAATAGGGGTTTTTCATTACATTCCTCTCCTTAGTTGGTGTTCGATATCAGAGTGGACCAGGGAGACATCCCTAGCCACATCACCACATACATTTCTGATCGAACATCTACTCTGGTAGAGAGATGGTAACTATTGGATATCGCCAAGAAGAGAGGGCGACCACTCTCAAGATAGTTGAGAAATCTCCGGTTGTCCACTGTAGTAGTCGCAACAATTTCATTGAGCTCACAAAAGGGGCGTGATAGGCTGATGGTGACAAAGAGAGGAGGATAGACCATGGCGAGAAGTGAGTGGAGCGCAGAGCAAAAGGAGCGCACCCGGGATACGCTTGAGCGAGTGGATGTTGTTGCCTTCAGCTTTGACCCTTTTGGGAAAAAGAAAGGTTGCACATTGAACCATCTCGATGGACGGTATGGGTATATCACCCTCAACGATGCACTCTCTGACAACTGGCGGATTCTCGATTACCAGAGTGATGAGCTTTTTGGCGTCTATGATTCAATAGAACATCTCATTGTCGATGGCTGGAAGGTAAGCACTTGATGAGGCGTCGACTGAAAAGACTACGGGCCTTTCGTGGAGCAGGAGTTCTCTTCTACACAGTTGAAGAGGGGAAGATATCAGTGTTGCTAGGAAGACGATCGGTCTCCCCGGGCAAAAACACCTGGTCTATCTCTGGGGGAAAATGGGATCGATATAACGACGGATACGATCAAGAGAGAAGACCCGACTACGTAAGGACAGCAGTTAGGGAGACCGAAGAGGAGTTGCACTACACTATCGATGATCTCTCCAAGCTTGTACTAGTGTGGAAGATGACGCTCAAGGGCTTCTTTGTCTATCGAGTCTACGCATACCAGCTTGATAAGAAAATTGCATTTTCACATAACCGAGAATTTTATGAGGTGGGGTGGTTTGGTATCGATGAACTACCAAAGACCAGCAATTTTCTGATCCCTTCGCAGGTGAGAAAGTTGCAAAAAATGTCAAAACAGCCATAAATAACCTGCAAAAAATGTCAAAAATGGATAAAAAAAGTGGTAAAAATGTGTAAATATGGGCATAATTATTTATTTTATAATGAATAACCAAGTTTTGCTCTTGTGAAGGGAGATAAAGGGAAGCTTAAGGATAATTTCCTCATCCAGAAAGTCCAAAAAATGTCGAAATCGATGAGCAAATTGACTATCTACCACTGTATATGGTGATGTTCCTCTAATCATCCGGTGCAGGCCCAAACGTATTGCCCAGGGCGCTCAAAAGCGTTTTTAGAGGTACTCCCACACTAAAATTCAAGCGAAAGCTAATTGGGTCTCTTACTGTAGCAGCTTATCTAGGACCACTGGGTTGGTTCGCCACTTAGGCTGAGCTTTAACTCTTAGATCGAGGCGCAATTTGCGTCCAGAGAAAATCTGGCGAATTTCAGCTTCAGCGCGACTGCGAATCTTGGCAATACCGCGCCCTCCCTTACCAATGACAATAGCCTTTTGCGTCTCCCGCTCCACGATGATAAAGGCGCGTATCCACACGGTATTGGTCTTCTCATTGAACTCCAGATCTGCAACTTCGGCATAAATAGCATGAGGAATCTCTTCGATGACCAGGTGCATCGCCTTCTCGCGCAGGATCTCTGCAATGCGGAATTCAACATTTTGGTCCGTATAAGCATCCTCGGGGTAGAGGAGGTCCCCATAGGGTGCGAACTTGAAGAGTTCGATGAGAATCTCATCAACACCTTCATCCTTCTCAGCTGATGTACTGAGATGTGCAGCTTTGGGGAAGTGTTCGATCAGGAAGGAGCGAGTAGTATTGATCTCCTCTTCGGTTGCAATATCGCTTTTGTTGATCACACACACCACCGGCGAGTTGGTAGCGCCGATGACCTTTGCCAAATGGAGCTCTTCCTCACCGATGGGCCTTTTGGCATCAATGAGGTAGAGGATCATGTCATTTTCGCCCAGGGCGCTGACTGCGGTTTGCTGCAGGCGGCGGTTGAGCATCTTCTCACTGAGGTGAAAGCCAGGGGTATCGGTGAAGATCAACTGGCCACGCTGATCGGTATAGATTCCCCGAATTGCATTGCGCGTTGTTTGGGGGGTACTGCTGGTAATGGCAACTTTCATCTCACAGATGGTATTCAATAGGGTAGATTTGCCGCTGGAAGGGCGGCCAACTATGGCTACGGTGCCACATTTTCTCGTATCACTCATGTCCTTTAGTATATCGATGGCCTATTAGCATGCCTACACTCTCACTGCAAGGTTTGTTTCACTTCCCTCTAGGTGCGCTATTGCGTATACTGAATGAGATACCACGCAACAAAGGGGCGAACAATGCCAGAGACCGATAAAAAGCCGACCGGCGCCGAAGCACAGATTCAAGAACAACTTTTGAAGACCCGCAGTATTCTTTTGAGCGGGCAGATTGATAAAGAGAGCGCCGATACCGTAATCAAGCAACTA
>JBAZCM010000141.1:0-4784 GCA_041654935.1 Sphaerochaeta sp.
TCGCGGAAACCTCGCTGCGTTTCATACCCTGGGAATCGGTACGTGGTCGATTATCGGCGATGCTGTGGGGATGATGACAGTCTACGAGCAGAAGGATGAGGGGCGAAACCTCTTCTCCATCGTGCTCGCTGATAAGTTGATTGCCACTTACGTCTTTGGTAGCACCATAACGCTGACTGAGCAAGAACGAACTTCGTTCGGCTCTAAAATTCGAGGATTCGGCACCTTCCAGTATCCCACAAGCTTCTCAATAGCCAACCAATTTGATATTCGCATCAATGGCCCTGAGGCCATATATAAAGGAATCTTTCCGCGCCTAGATCTCTTCGTTGATGTTGGGTATGGGATAGGGTATGTGGGTAACAGCACCGTCTGGGCAGATGGGTTTCTCGCCAGTGCTGGCGGCTCACTCTTCTTCACCCTAGGGCCAGTGATGGACTTTGGTTATCAGATGGCGTACTTACTCGCAGGGGATAACCCCGAGTACCCAGGGGCAAAGATGGTAGGGCAGCTCGTTGCTCACCTGTCCTATTAGCGGTAGGGATTCGCCTCGCTCTTCTTCAGCACATCCATCTCATTGAAGCCTAGAGCAACGAGGGCTTGGACTGTTCGGTCAAGCTGATAGGCTGGAATCCAGCGCACTGAGAGTCGCACAGCCCCACTGTCCAAAAGCTCTGCCCAAGGCCTGAGTCCTGCATTGTAGAGTCGCTCGTATTGGGCGTAGGCAGTCAAGGATGAGGAGAAAGCTCCCACTTGAATTTGATACCAGCCGGTATCACCAGCTCGGTCATACTTGGATTCGGGGACCTCTGGTTCGAAGATCAGGGTCAACGTCACCGGGGCAATGCCGCTCTCCAGCATGTCAATCTTGGTAGCTGCATTGGGAGTGAGGTCAATGATTCTGCCATCTACATAGGGGCCGCGGTCATTGATACGCACATCGACGCTCTTTGAATTAGTGGTGTTGGTCACCCTGACAATCGTGCCGAACTTCAAGCTCTTGTGTGCAGCTGAAAGGCTGGCAGGGTCAAAGCGTTCTCCATTGGCGGTGATAGCCTCGCTCTTGTCGCTGGTGTACCAACTGGCGATGCCTCTTTCGATAATTGAGCCAGGCTCATTGGAGAAGAGGGGGAGGGCGAGCGTGCTCAGCATGAACAGCAGTATCAATAGGCGTTTCATAGCTATGAGTATACGCTCTCTCCCTTTGATTTGGCAACCGACAGTTGAAGAGCTCATCTGCTTTCCACTATAATCGACTCTATGAGTCAACAGAACGTATCCACACACTGGGCAGATATCTATGCCGACAAAATAATCCGTGAGAAGGGAGAGAAGGAACGCTACGTTTGCGCAAGCGGTATCACCCCCTCCGGTACCGTACATATCGGAAACTTCCGTGAGATCATCTCAGTAGAGTTGGTTGTAAGAGCGCTGAGGGACAAGGGTAAGGATGTGCGTTTCATCTACAGTTGGGATGATTACGACGTCTTTCGTAAGGTTCCTAAGAACATGCCTCAACCCGAGCTCCTAGAGCAGTATCTTCGTAAACCGATTACCCTTGTACCCGACACCACTGGCAGGTCTGATAACTATGCCCGTGCCCACGAGATTGAGGTAGAGGAGATTCTCCCTACCGTTGGAATCGAGCCAGAGTATCTCTACCAGGCAGAGCGCTACCGAAGCGGTATGTACGCCGAAGGAATGCGAACTGCCTTGGAGAAAAAAGAGGAGATTCGCGCAATCCTCGATGAGTTTAGAACCGAGGACCTGGACGACTCGTGGTGGCCTATCTCGGTCTTCTCATCCTTCACTGACAAGGACACAACGACGATCCTTGATTGGGATGGCCAATGGGCGATCACCTATCGTGATGATGAGAATGGTAAGACCGAGACAATTGATCTGCGAAACACCCCGTATGCAAAGCTGCCATGGCGCCTAGATTGGCCGATGCGCTGGGCTTTTGAAGGGGTGGACTTTGAGCCAGCTGGAAAGGACCACCACAGCGAAGGTGGCTCTTTCGATACCTCACGCAAGATGGTGCAAGTCTTTGGCGCAGAGGCGCCGGTCTCTTTCCAATATGACTTCATCTCCATCAAGGGTAGGGGAGGTAAGATCTCCTCGTCCAGCGGTGAGGTCATCTCCTTGGTCGATGTCCTGGAGGTCTACACCCCAGAGATTACCCGTTACCTCTTTGCCGGGACCCGGCCCAACAGTGAATTCGCTATCTCCTTTGACTTGGATGTACTGAAGATCTATGAGGACTATGATACCTGTGAGCGCATCTACTTTGGACTCCAAGAGGCCAATGAGAAGCGCAGAAATAAGGAGAAGCGCATCTATGAGTTGAGCCAAGTAGGTGAAGTTCCCACCGAGCCCAGCTACCAGATGCCATTTCGCCACCTCTGTAACCTTCTGCAGCTCCATGAGGGAGACATCCCTAGAGCGCTGGATACTCTGGGAGAGATGAGCGGGAGTCAGCGCGAGCGCCTGGAAGTCCGCTCCCGCTGTGCATGGAACTGGATCACCACCTTCAGCCCAGAGGATTTCAGGTATCGCTTGATGAGAGACGACGATCCGCTTGTTGAACTGAATGAACAAGAAGCAAAGGCGATCGCTGACCTCTACAAGGTCGTTGAGGTAATGGATGAGATCGATGATAAGGAGTACACCACTCGCCTCTACGATTCTGCAAAGGATCATGGACTCCCCACCGGCGATTTCTTCAAACTTGTCTATCGCATCATGATCGGAAAGGACCAGGGACCAAAACTTGGGCCATTTCTCAAAACGTGTGGAAGAGAGAAGGTCCTCTCGATCTTAGGCCGATATTAAGCAACATACTGAGGGAGCTTCGGCTCCCTTTTTTGGGAGGTTTTATCATGCATGTCTTGTTAGTGAACACCAGTCCCCACCAAAAGGGATGTACCAACCGAGCTTTGGAAGAGGTAGCGGCGACGCTCAATGCATTAGATGTTACCACTGAGATACTGTGGATAGGCAAGGACGCATTGCACGGATGTACCGATTGCCGCCACTGCTTTACAGCTGGCGTGTGCGCCTTTGACGACGGAATGGTCAATGTTGCAGTCGAAAAAATTTTGAAAAGCGATGGCCTGATTGTTGGATCGCCAGTCCACTATGCATCGATGTGCGGAGCAGGTAGCTCTTTCATGGACCGACTCTTCCGTACAACCAGCAAGCGAATGGCCCATAAGCCCGCTGCTGCTGTAGTCAGCTGCCGTCGCGGTGGCGCCAGTGCTGCCTTTGATCGCATCAACAAGTACTTTACTTACAGTAGCATGCCAGTTGTCCCCTCCACCTACTGGAACTCTGTCCATGGCAGTAGTGCTGAGGAAGTGGAGCGGGATGAGGAAGGGCTACAGGTGATGCGTAACCTCGCTCGCAACATGGCGTGGATGCTACAGGGTCTGAAGAAAACACCAGCCCCTGAGATGGAGCGGACGTTTGTGACCAATTACATCCGCTGAGAGGTTTCTTAATAAGAGAAGGAGGTCCTCCCATAACGGTTGGACCTCCTCACTGTTATAAGACGATGTATGCCCAGTAGGTTAATCAACCTCGATTTCAATCAGCTCAACCTGCTCGATGGGCAATCCATCGCTGATCCGGCTATACCCTCCGAACCATGCCCCGACTACGTAAGGACAGCAGTTAGGGAGACCAAGAGGAGTTATACTATACTGTTGATGATCCCTCCGAGATTGAACTGATATGGAAGATGACGCTCAAAAGGCTCCTTTCTCTATAGGGTATATGCATACTAATTCAATAAGAAAATTACATTTTTACATTACTGGGAATTTCATGAGGTGGGGTGCAAGAACTACACGCAATTTTCTGATCCCTTCGCAGGTGAGAAAGTTGCAAAAAATGTCAAAACAGCCACAAATAACCTGCAAAAAATGTCAAAAATGGATAAAAAAGTAATAAAAATATGCAAATATAAGTATAATTGCTTTAATTATAAGAAATAAGGAACTATTAATGATGCTCAGAAGAAAAATAGGCCAAACTTCGCCCAAATAGCATCAAAGAGCCACCTTCGAACCAGCTCTATCGCTTCCACAATTTGGTATCAGGAATGTAGGTTTTTACTCTACGCACCCGTGTAGGTGCGACCTGATTGCTTCGATCGGCACCAACTCGGCAATTGAGTTTCAATCCACGCACCCGTGTAGGGTGCGACATCGTGCAGGCCCTCGTTGCCTTAGGCTTCAATGAGTTTCAATCCACGCACCCGCGTAGGGTGCGACGTAGTAGTGAGCATATCGTATCTAGTATCATAACGTTTCAATCCACGCACCCGCGTAGGGTGCGACTTCATACTGGATTCTTCCCCGAGCTCCACCAAAGTGTTTCAATCCACGCACCCGCGTAGGGTGCGACTGAACGGTGTCGAACTGTTCACATCGACGGAAGCTGGTTTCAATCCACGCACCCGCGTAGGGTGCGACTAGATTTTCCAAGGACGAGATAGACATCATCAAGTTTCAATCCACGCACCCGCGTAGGGTGCGACAATTTTTCAACGTAGGTCGTTACCCTTACAAACTGTTTCAATCCACGCACCCGCGTAGGGTGCGACGAACAAGTTTATCAGGCTCTGTACCAGGTTATCGTTTCAATCCACGCACCCGCGTAGGGTGCGACTAGATATAGTCAAAGAATAGAGCGCCGATAAGTAGTTTCAATCCACGCACCCGCGTAGGGTGCGACGTCATCAATGTGTACGCGCTTGCCCTGGTAGTAGGGTTTCAATC
>JBAZCM010000142.1:0-4687 GCA_041654935.1 Sphaerochaeta sp.
GTGTTGCCATGCCCGCGGCCAAAAGTATGTTCTGCATGTCTCTTCCTTGAGTGAGTCCACCAAACTCATTATACTCTGAGCCACTATGATTGCCACCTATTTCAACGCTCTGATGGTCGTCTTGGGTACTCTGGTCGGCCTAGCGGTAAAGAACCGCCTCAACGACTCCTATCGACAGCTGGTCTTCACCTCCAGTGGCTTGATCACACTGGTCATCGGCTTCTCGATGGCTTTTCAATCCAATTCGTATTTGATCTTACTCTTCGCCCTGGTCATCGGTGGAGCTGTCGGTTATGCACTGAGAATTGAAGATCGGATTTTGGCTCTGGGAGCATGGATGGAAAGAAGGCTCTCACGGGGTAAGGGAACCGATGAGAGTGCTCGTAACTTTGCCTTGGGATTTTTCAATGCGTCACTGCTCTTCTGTAGCGGGGCCATGACCGTCGTAGGCTCAATCCAAGCAGGGACAGTCGGAGACTATCAACTGATCATGATCAAGGCAATCATGGACGGGGCGATGGCAATCATCTTCACCGCAGCCTATGGCATCGGGGTGATGGCCAGTGCTCTCTTCATCCTTGTCTATCAGGGATTCTTCACCTTAGCCGGCGGTTTCATTGCTCCAGCTCTCGGGGAGGGAGGAATCACCGAGCTTGCTGCTGTCGGTGGTATGTTGCTCTTGATGATCGGCTTCAACCTCTTGGACATCCGTAAAACAAAAACCGGCAACTTCTTGCCGGCGATGATCGTAGCCCCGCTATTGGCCATGGCAAGCCCACTCTTTACGAATCTAGCGTCGGCGGTGGGTTTTTAAAGTACGGCAGGATGGTTCGTAGTATCTTCAGCTCAGTGTCGGCAAGCTCATCAATCATAGAGTCGACTTCCTTGCGGTAGCTGACTACGCTCTCGGCAACCTCATCTTCCTCTTCGTTTATGTAATCCAGTCCATACTCTAGTTGTGGAATTGAGACACCGGTTAGTTCTGAGATCTTTAAAAGAATCTCCATCGGAGGTCGACGGTTGTTGTGGATCCACCCCGAGAGAGTGGTTCGCTTCACGCCCAGCATTCTCGCCAGGTCAATGACCGTCGGCGAGCTGAGAAATATCCGGACTCGATCCCAAAACGTTTCTTCCATGCAGAGAATATATCAGGTTTGTATTGTATTTGACGCAATAATGTCATAAAAACAAGGCCAAATATAATACATTCGAGCAATTGATTCAATACAAAGCAGATAGAAAATAAACGATGTGACGAAAATGCGTCACCCCCTTGATCGCTGAATAACCAAGGGGGTGAACGGTTAATTATTTCTTTGTTGCATCAGCGAGTACGGTGTCCCCATTGAGATCACGTTCCACCTTGCAGGGCTTGGCGTCCCAGATATCGCGGGCATACTCACCAATTGTCCGGTCACTGGAGAACTTCCCGCTCTTGGCGATATTGAGCACAGCCCTTCGGTTGTACTCTTTGCGGTCCTCTTTGTAGAGTTCACGGGCCTTACGGTGCATAACAGTGTAGGAGGGTAGGTCGGCAAAGTGGTAGTACCGATCTCCCTCATCAAAGAGGGCACGGCGTAGTGGCTCGAAGATGTTCGGCTCGTTGACGTTGAAGAAACCACTGAAGAGCAGATCTACCATCTCCTTGATCTTCGGGTTCTCGAAGACTGCGGTGAAGGGGTTGTAGGTGGCGCTCAGAGCAGCAATCTCATCTTCAGTCTTACCAAAGATGAACATATTCTCTGGACCAACCTCTTCGGCGATCTCGATGTTCGCCCCGTCCATCGTGCCGATGGTCAAGGCCCCGTTGGCCATGAACTTCATGTTGCCGGTACCACTGGCTTCGGTTCCTGCTGTTGAGATCTGCTGGCTGAGGTTGGTAGCCGGGATGAGCATCTCGGCCATGGAGACGCGGTAGTTGGGCATGAAGTGCACAGCAATCTTATCGTTTACTTCGCTGTCAGCGTTGACCACCCGGGCTATGTTGCCGATCAGCTTGATGATCAGCTTGGCGTTCACATAGCCGGGGGCAGCCTTGCCTCCGAAGAGGAAGGTCGTCTTCTCCATCGAACGCGTCTCTTCGCCACCAGCTTTGAGGTCGTTATAGATATAGAGGATGTTCAGCGCATTAAGCAGCTGACGTTTGTACTCATGGATCCGTTTGACCTGAACATCAAAGAAGGAAGCTGGGTCGATGACCAGGTCTTGGTCGGCCTTGAGGAAGGCAGCGGCCCGCACTTTGTTCTCCTCCTTGATCTTGTCAAACTTTTCGATGAAGGCAGCATCATCGGCAAAGGGGGTCAGGTCGTCGATCCGATCAAAGTCGACAATCCACTTATCACCAATTGCCTCGGTGATGAGGGCGGCGAGCTTGGGGTTGGAGGCCAAGAGCCACCTACGCTGGGTGATGCCGTTGGTCTTGTTGTTGAATCGATCGGGATAGATGGCATTGAAGTCACTGAACATCGAGCGCTTGAGCAGCTCCGAGTGCAGGGCTGCGACCCCATTGGTCGAGTGGCTTCCCACAATAGCCAGATTCGCCATCCGCACATTCTTGGGGTTGGACTCTTCGATGATTGAGATCTTGGAGAGCTTCTGTGGCTGGAGGGGGAAGTGGCTGACTGCCTCCTGGAGGAAGCGGTGGTTGATCTCAAAGATGATCTGGGTGTGGCGTGGCAGGATAGTCTCCATCATGGGAAGCGACCACTTCTCAAGCGCCTCTGGCATGAGGGTGTGGTTGGTATAGCCCATGGTGGCAACGGTGATCTGCCATGCCTGGTCCCACGCAAGGCCCTCCTCATCGACGAGCAGGCGCATCATCTCAGGGATAGCAAGGGATGGGTGGGTGTCGTTGAGCTGCACCGCTGCATGGGAGCTGAGCTCCTCCCAGCCCTTTCCTTCACGTTTGAAGCGATTGATGATATCGGCAAGAGAACAGGCGACAAAGAAGTACTGCTGCTTCAGGCGCAGCTCCTTGCCCATATATAAGGTGTCGTTGGGGTAGAGGACTTGGCTGAGGTTCTCAGCGGTGATCTTGCTACGCACCGCTTCGGTGTAGTCCCCATCGTTGAACTCATGGAAGTTGAACTCCTCAGGGCTCTTGGCCGACCAGAGGCGCAGGGTGTTCACCGTCTTGCCCCCGTAGCCGATGATCGGGGTGTCGTAGGCGACGCCATTGACGATCTCCCCGCCGGTCCACTTGAAGAAGTCTCGGCCCTTCTCACGGATTACCTGCACGTGTCCGCCAAACTGCACCGGATAGACGATGCCCGGCCGCATGATCTCCCAAGGGTTGCCGTCACCCAGCCAGTTATCGGGCTGTTCGACCTGCCATCCGTTCTTGATCTGCTGGCGGAAGATTCCATAGTTATAGCGAATGCCGTAGCCGTAGGCGGGAATTTCCATGGTAGCCAAGGAGTCGAGGAAGCAGGCGGCAAGACGTCCTAGGCCTCCGTTACCCAGACCCGCGTCGTTCTCCTTCTCTACCAGCTCCTCTAGGGTATAACCCAGAGACTCTAGGGCAGAGCGGACCTCTCCTTCGACGCCTAGGTTGATGACGTTGTTGGTCAGCGTGCGACCCATCAAAAACTCGAGGCTGAGGTAGTAAACCCGCTTTGCTCCGCTGGTTCGCTGGGTCTTGCGACTCTTATTCCACTGGTGGATAATCCGGTCCTTGATCGCCAAGGCCAGGGCCGTGTAGCGAGCATGGTCGGTGGTATGGTAAATATCGGCGTCCAGGCTGTACTTCAGATGTTCGGCAAAGTCTTGTGCGAGATCTTCGGAAGAATGGCCCCAACGCGTTTTTGGTTGATTTTTCATGTAGGAACTCCTTGCATTCATGGCAAATAGATTCAACGTACTATATATTAAGATGGCCCTGCTGGGCAACAGGTTGAACTTTCACTCAAGCTGTATTGACAAAAAGAACGCACTCTGGTAAGTTTGCCCTTGCACGTCTAGGTTTATGCACTCGAGAGTAACCTGATGTGACCGCGCCCTTGTAGCTCAGTCGGCAGAGCACCACCATGGTAAGGTGGGGGTCAACGGTTCGATTCCGTTCGAGGGCTCTTTTTTTGTCCCCTGTCTGTCAGGGGAGGGTGGTGGGAAGACCCACCAAGGAGCATGATATGGCTAAAGATAAGAAAGGTCCTGTCGAGAAGATTGCTCTACAGTGCACCGAATGCAAACGCAGAAACTACACAACCGAGAAGAATCGCCGCAACATCCAGGGCAAGCTCGAGTTCAACAAGTACTGCTCTTTCGATCGCAAGCATACCTTGCATCGTGAGACGAAGATCAAATAAGATATTCCGATTGGGAAGCAGATAGGCCAATAGCTCCAACTGGTAGAGCGCTGGTCTCCAAAACCAGATGTTGAGGGTTCGAATCCTTCTTGGCCTGCTTGCTTCCCAATCTTCCTATTTTTCCAAGGAGCCTTTATGAAGAAATTAATCAAGTATTTCAAGGAGTCACGCCAGGAGCTGAAGAAGGTGGTCTGGCCCTCCCGTGAAGCTGTCATCTCTTCGACGAAGGTTGTCATCGTTTCCACCGTCCTTGTCGCTATCTTCCTTGGGTTGGTTGATTTCCTCCTCCTCAAGGGAGTGCTCTTCATCCTGTAAGGAATACCCATGGCAAAAGGCTGGTACGTTGTACACACCTATTCAGGATACGAACAAAAAATAGAGCG
>JBAZCM010000143.1:0-4673 GCA_041654935.1 Sphaerochaeta sp.
TCTGTCTCTCTCATCTCTCTCCTCCTTACATTGCCAAGCCGCCATCGACGGCGATTACCTGTCCGGTGATATATGAGGCCTCATCGGAGGCCAAGAAGGCCACCGTCCCGGCGACTTCATCGGCGTTGCCAATTCGGCCCATCGGTATCTGAGTTGCGATTGTCTCTTTCAGTGCATCACTGAGTGAGTCAGTCATAGAGGTCTCGATGAAACCAGGGGCTACGACATTTACCCGCACATTGCGAGCGGCAAGCTCCTTGGCCAAGGCCTTGGAGAAGCCGATGATGCCGGCCTTGCTCGCTGCATAGTTGGTCTGCCCTCCATTGCCGCTGATTCCCACGACGCTGGCAATATTGATGATCGCCCCGCGTCTCTGACTTGCCATGACCCGACTGATCCGCCTGCAGGTCAAGAAGACTGAGCTGAGGTTGGTTTGAATGACATCATCCCACGCCTCATCGCTCATGCGCATGATCAGCCCATCACGGGTAATACCAGCGTTATTGACGAGAAGGTCGATCTGCTTGGTCTCATCGAGCACTGTCTTAAGAGCTGTTTCTACGCTGTCACGGTCAGAGATATCGCACTCTATATGCTTCGCCGATCCCTCTCCCTTGGTGCGGGAGAGCGAGTAGATCTGGTAGCCTGCCTTCTCCAAACGTTGGGATATAGCCAGTCCTATGCCTCGTGACCCACCGGTCACAATTGCTGTCTTTACTGTTTCACTCATCTTGATAATTCCTCATAAAGCGCTCGATTGCCTCTTCACTGGCAAGTGAATGGCAACTCGCATTTATCTTGTTATGCTTAGTGAGGCCTGCAAGCACGCTGCCGTGGCCGACCTCTCCAAAGGGTTTGTTCATTGTATTCAGGATTTCCATTACCTTTGTCCAGACAACCGGTCTTGCCAGTTGGCCCGCAAGGTTTGCTCGTGCCTGCAGTGACGTCTGGACGATCGATCCATCCACACTGCTGATGACCTTCTCCTTGGGCTCAAAGAAGGGTAGGGAGTCCAGGTAATAGGAGAAAGGCGTTGTTGCACTACTCATAAAGGGAGTGTGGAAGGGGCCTGCTACCCGTAGCGGTACGATACGCCGCGCTCCGGCGCTGGAGAGCGCCTTACGGGCTGCTTCAAGGGAGCGCATGGTCCCCGACAGAACAACCTGGGTAGGAGCATTGTCATTTGCAGCCCACAGGTGTGCGATTTTTTCGGTTTTCAGTACTTCGTTGATACGTTCGCTATCAAGGCCAATGATTGCAGCCATGGCCAGCTCCCCATGCTCAGCGGCCGCTTGTCTACTAGCCTCTTCCATCAGGACAACGCGTTTTTGGATGATTTGAAAGAGGGTGATATCGTCGATGATTGAAGCTGCGGCATAGGCAGAGAGCTCACCCAAACTAAAACCACTATGGGCGGCAAAGTGAAAGCCCATCTCCTTGAGGCGGATGTGGGCGCTTCGGTTCACCAGGGTGATGATCAGTTGGGCGTGGCGGGTAAGCTCTCCTTCACTGCCCTCATCGATGAGGGTCCTCAAGTTAATCTTCACCAGGTCGCTGATTTTCTCATAGAGGTCGCGCACTTGTGCGCTTGCCTCCCAAAGAGATCTGCCCATCCCTCTCTCTTGTGATCCCTGACCAGGATAGAGTGCGATTATCTCCATATCAAAAGATTTCCTCCATAGGTGAGGCCAGCTCCGAATCCGACGAGGATGATTCGCTGTCCACTTTTCAGCAGTCCCTTCTCCTCCATCTCAGAGAGGGCTAAGGGAATGGAAGCGGCTGAGGTATTGGCATAGCGGTCAATGTTCATAAAGAACTTGCTCTCCTCGATGCCATAGCGCTTGGCCGAAGCGGTGATGATCCGGCTATTGGCTTGGTGAGGCACAATCCAATCGATCTCGTCGATGGTAAGATCATTGCGTTCCAAGAGGGCATCAATAGTCTCTGCGATAACTCGCACCGCAAAAGCGTAGACTGCTCGGCCTTGCATCGTGATGACTTTACGCTGTGCATCAATAGTCAGTGACTGAGAGCCCGCTCCCTCACTCTTGATGTATGTGTCTATAAAAAGAGGCTCATGAGAACTTTGTAGTAGGACTGCAGCCGCACCATCGCCAAAGAGGACGCAGGTGTTACGGTCGGTCAGATCAAGGACGTCCGAGAGCTTCTCCGATCCGATGACCAGCACAGTGCGTGCAGTTTTACCTGCGATCAAGCCACGAGCGACCTCCAGTGCATAGATAAAACCGGTACAGCCGGCGCTCACATCCAATGCGGGACCAAATACCCCCAATCGTTCTGCCAGGATACAGGCCACTGAAGGAAAGCCCGGGTAATCGCTCGTTGCGGTAGCACAAATGATGGCATCAATCTGATGATCACCCTTTGAAAGAAGGTTCATAGCCGCTTGGTAGGCCATCTCGCTGGTAGAGATCCCCTCTTCTGCCCACCGGCGCTCTTTAATGCCAGTATGGCTGACAATCCAATCGTCACTGGTATCGACGTAGCTGGCCATCTCGTCGTTGGTCACGATTCGAGGCGGCACATAGTTGCCGGTCGCTGCGATTTGGATGTGGGCAAACGAGGCTGGTGTATCCATGCCCTATTGATATTACATATTTTGGATAATTGTCAATATTGACACATAGATGTGAGGTTGTTATTATAAAAATCTCTTGGGAAAGACCCTTTTTCCCAACTTCCTGTATGAGGAATTGACGATGAAGACGATTGAAACCATGGAACTGGACCAACTGATACACCTCTTTGAAGAGAGCTCACTCACCGAATTGGAGCTCTCTTGCGACCAATACACCATCAAGATGAAACGTGAAGGTGAGGGCGCCACGGCCTTAGAGCGACCGAAACGACAAGCAGTGCAACCTAGAGAAGAGGATACAGAACAGACTGAAGTGATCACCAGCCCGATTGTCGGCACCTTTTACCTGACCCCAGCCCCCGATGCCCCTCCATATGTTGGAGTAGGCAGTACGGTGGCTGAGGGCGATGTGCTCTGCACCATCGAGGCGATGAAACTGATGAATCAACTGGAAGCCGACTATCCCTGTGAGATCGTGCGGATATTAGCTAAGCCTGAGCAGATGGTGGAGTTTGGCTCCCCGCTCTTTGAGGTGAAGCGAGTATGATCGAGAAGATCCTCATTGCCAACCGTGGTGAGATTGCGCTACGCATTGTGCGAGCGTGTCGGGATATGGGGATCGGGAGTGTGGTCGCCCACTCAACCGCTGACCGCAATACTCTGGCAGTACAGCTTGCCGATGAGGCTGTCTGCATTGGCGATAGGCCGACTGAGAAGAGCTACCTCCTTTCCGATAACATCATCATGGCTGCCTGTCTTACTCGCTGTGACGCAATTCATCCAGGAATCGGTTTTCTCAGTGAGAACGCAGCCTTTGCCCAGGCCGTCGAAGAGGCAGGCTTGGTCTTCATTGGTCCGGAGAGCAAGACTATCGCCCTGTTAGGTAACAAGGTTGCCGCCCGCAAGGTCGCAATCAAGGCAGGCTTGACGGTTACTCCCGGAGGAGAGGAGGCATTGGTCGACCTCTTTGATGCCAAAGAGACAGCAAAGCGGTTGGGCTATCCGGTAATCCTCAAAGCCTCTGCCGGTGGCGGAGGCAGGGGGATGCGTATTGTCACCACAGAAGAGGCAATGGAGCGGGCTTATGCACTGGCAAAGAAAGAGGCACTCCTTTTCTTTGCCGACGACCGAGTGCACCTGGAGCGCTACATTCAAAATCCTCGCCATGTGGAGGTTCAGTTGATTGCCGATGGGCAGGGTGGAGTCGTGCACCTCGGAGAGCGAGACTGCTCGGTACAGAAGAACCATCAAAAACTCTTTGAAGAGAGCCCCTCTCCATCGATTAATGATGAGATGCGAGAGGCGATGGCAAACGCTTCGGTAAACCTCTTTAAAGAGCTAGGGTACCGCGGGGCAGGAACGGTGGAGTTCTTGGTCGAGGGAGGGCAGTTTTACTTCATGGAAGTCAATGCACGCCTACAGGTCGAACACCCCGTCAGTGAAGTGGTCAGCTCGATCGACCTCGTTCGCACCCAAATCCATATCGCTCAGGGAGGAAAGCTTCCTTTCACCCAAGAAGATATACACCTCAATGGCTATGCATTGGAGTGTCGGATCAATGGGCTGGAGGCCGGCACGATTAGTCGCTTACGCTTGCCATCCGGGCCGCAGGTACGCGTTGATACGTACCTAGAGCCCGGCTCGGTGATCTCCCCCTACTACGACAGCCTCCTTGCTAAGATCATTGTGTGGGGCAGGGACCGTGATGAAGGGCTTGCCATCATGGAGCGAGCCCTTGGTGAGGTCCTCATCGAAGGGGTTGCTACAAACCTCGCTGAACAACTTGAGATCCTGCGATGTATTCAGTTTCGTTGTGGCAGAGTTGCCACTGACCTCTATGACCAGGTTATAGGGGCGAGGAGGACCCATGGCTGAGATTTGCAAGGCATGTGGACACGATGTGCGCTTAGATGAACTGCGAATCTGTCCGTCGTGTGGATTTTACTTTCCTCTCTCACCGGCCCAGCGGCTAGCTCTCATCGCCGATGAGAACTCGTTTGTTGAGATGGAGGGGGAGATGCGCTCCACCAACCCCATCAGCTTGGAGGGGTATGAGGAGAAGCTACAGGAAAAC
>JBAZCM010000144.1:0-4670 GCA_041654935.1 Sphaerochaeta sp.
TAGGTGGTGTAGTCACTCTTTGCTCGAATATCTTCGGCTATCTGTCGATCTCCGGGTTTTCGATAGGGCAACACACCCACCCCGCCCACTTTCATCACAAAGTACGGGGTGAACGGCTTGATTGGCATCCCGTCTCCGATATCTCGCACGCTTGCCAAAAGGGTCGAATAGGTGGCGTGTAAGTGTACCACTGCCTTGATGTCAGGATGTACCTCGTAACAGGCAAGATGGAAGAAAATCTCCTTTGTGGGAGCCTTGCCGCCCAGCATCTTCCCTTCGCTATCAAAATGGGAGATGTCTTGTTCCACCAAGGTGCCGAAAGAACTGCCAGTAGGGGTAGCAAGAAACGTTCCATCATCGAGTTTCACCGATATGTTGCCAGCTGATCCGACCACAAAGCCCCGTTCAAAGAGTGAACGAGCATAGGCTGTCATTTGGGCTCTCATCCTCACAACTCCTCATAGAAAACTGAGCCTTGCGCTAAGATAGAACGCTTCAAGGCTCCTTCCCATAGTACCCTCTACCACGCAGATTTGCCAAGAGAACTGTAGGTGTCTCTGTATTGGAACTAGGTGGCCTTATTACCTATCAGTAAAGCCGGTGATTTAGTTGCACACCCTCTTCAATCATACTAAACTTGAAAGTGATGAATTTGCTTGGAAAGAGGCAGATTTTAAGGGGGACACGATGAAGAAACTTGATATATTGAAACAAGAAGCGCTAAAAGCCAACCTTGCACTAAAAGAGAAGGGATTGATCATCTCCACCTGGGGAAACGTCTCAGTCTTTGACCCGGAGAGTAACTTGATGATCATCAAGGCAAGCGGTGTGCCCTACGACGGCATGGGAGTCGATGACATGGTAGTCGTAGATGCCCAAGGGACGGTAATTGGTTCAGAAAAGCGCCCTTCTTCGGACACCCCGACTCACCTCTACCTCTACAAACACTTCGCAGAGGAGGGAGTACGCTCGATCGTGCACACCCACTCCCAGTATGCAACGATCTGGGCACAATCCTGCCTTCCCCTTCCATGCTACGGGACAACCCATGCCGATTATTTTCATGGACCGGTTCCTTGTACCCGTTTGATGACTGCCGAAGAGATCCAAGACAAGTATGAGGAGAATACCGGCAAGGTCATCGTCGAGACAATCGAGCAGACCAACCCAATTGATACCTCAGCAGTACTGGTCGCTTCCCACGGTCCGTTTACCTGGGGAAAAGACGCCCACGATGCTGTCTTCCATGCAGAGGTGTTGGAGTATGTAGCTAAGATGGCACTCTACAACCGGCTGCTGACCCCCTTCATCCAGCCTGCACAGCCGGTCCTTATCGACAAGCATTACTTCAGGAAATTTGGGCCAGGGGCCTACTACGGACAACCGTAAACGGACGGTGGTATCAGGTTCCACAATATCGAGGGTCTTTAGCTTAAGAGAGCGCCTCTACTCCTCACCGCGGCCATTCCACTGCAGTGTGTAGGAGTTATCATCCTGAATATTCTCGAGGAGGATGATATCGATGGGGATGAGGATATCCTCGTCAGGCTTTTGGTTGAGAATCCCTTTTCGATAGAGCTGGTAGGTTGCGGTGTATCCTTGGAATTCAGGGCGCTGGGAGATGAGACAATCGACCTTGCCCTCCAGCATTGCACTTCGATTCTGTTCAACCAGGTCATAGCCGATCACCGTGGTGTGGTTCTTACGTCCCAACAGAGCGATATGTGATGCAAAGCGAGCTACCGCATTGTTCACTACGAAAATCCCACAGAGATCCGGCCACTGGTCGTATGCTCGCTCAAGCGCCTCTTCGGCGCTCTTTGCCGATGCAATGTCCAAGGTAATTACCTGTAATTCTGGTTTATCTGCAAAGTATTCGATGAATCCCCGGGCTCGTTCACTGGCGTTGAAGGCAGCGGTATGGGTGTTGATGACCACCAACGTACCCTTTTTATTCTCGATCTGCAGGTGCATCAGCCGACCGGCCATAAAGCCACCGCGGAACGGGTTTTGGGCGACCGTAATGATTCGGTTGCGACACGGTAGTGGAGAGTCGATGAAGGCCCAACTGATATTGGGGTACTGCTCAATCACATGCCGTGTCTCATCGGGCAAAAGCGGAGCGAGTAGGACCGCATCTACCTTATTGGCTATCACCTTCTGTATGGCTGCAAGAAATGACTTGGGTTTGAGACGGTCATACTCAACCAGCTCGATGGAGACTCCCAACTGGGCAAGCTCTTTGACCGCCTTCAGGACGCCGTTGTAGATAAGTCTCCAATATCCGTATTCAGAGTGAAGCTGGGGAAGGACGACACCGATTGTGAAGGTCTTGCTCAGACGGAGGTTACGGGCAAATGCATTTGGTTGATACCCGTACTCTTCGATGATCGCCATGATGGTCTCGACAGTTTTGGGTGCTACGCGGCCACGGTTGTGCAGCACACGGTCCACCGTCCCAATCGAAACTCCTGCTAGCTTGGCGATTTCTGCTATCGTCATGATTCAATTCCTCACATCACCCTACAGTTGCGTTACACTGTACTGTCAGTGCATGCCAAGGGTCAAGCAACCGCACTTTTACTCGTCCTTTTCTCCTTCATCGTATGTAATTCTTTGTATTACAGTTTGTTGAAAGTATTTCATTCCATTGGCCAAACCTGCTTACACAAAGCGAGGGACTACCATGCTTAGGCATTCTCCTCGCTTGTTCTTTGCAGTGTGATCAGACGACCTTGGAGGACCGGGATTTCGAGTAGAGGTCGAAGGCCACCGCTGCCAATAAGACAAATCCCTTGATGGCCTGCTGCCAGTCGGTACTGATACCTATGATCGACATACCGTTGTTCAGCACTCCGATGAACAGACCCCCAACTACCGCCCCGATAACCGTTCCCACTCCACCAGAGACTGCCGAGCCTCCGACGTAACATGCTGCGATTGCATCCATTTCAAAGTTCTGTCCGGCTTTCGGAGTAGCTGAGTTGAGGCGAGCGGTAAAGACCATCGCTGCTACCGAAGCCAAAATTGCCATATTGGTATAGATCCAGAACATCACCCACTTAACTTTGACACCAGAGAGCTCAGCAGCTTTCCGGTTTCCACCAAGGGCGTATATATGGCGACCTTGGACCGTCTTGGAGGCTACGAACTGATAACCAACGACGAGAATTCCCAAGAGGACCAAGATGTTCGGAAAGCCACGATAGACCGCAAAGACTACGGTGAAAGCGACAAGGACGGTTGCGATGAAAATGACCTTTGCCAACCAGATCCCGGTAGGGAGCATGTCAAAGGCGTACTGCTTCTGCTTGTTTCGTTTCTTGATCTCACCGAAGATGATCAGGGCCACGATTACAAAGCCTATCAATAACGTAAAGAGGTGAAGGGTAGTATTTCCAATGACCGCACCGCCAAGTGGGTCGGGGATATAGCCGGATGAGATGATTTGAAACTGACGGGGAAATGGGGCTTTCGTCTGGCCCTTCATGATCACCTGCCCAAGGCCGCGGAAGACGAGCATACCCGCTAGGGTGGCAATAAAGGGCGGGACATTCACAAAGGCTATCCAGAAGCCTTGCCACATTCCGATTAAAGCGCCGACCATCAGAGCCAACAGCATAGCCACATACGGGTTCCACTGCAGGTCCACCATCATGACGCCACACAAAGCACCAATGAAACAAACAATCGATCCGACGGAGAGGTCAACGTTTCCGGTGAGGGTACATAGCAACATCCCCACCGCAAGGATCAAAACATAGCTATTTTGCAGTACTAGGTTCGTCAGGTTTACTGGCCTGAAGAAAATCCCATCGGTCAAAAATCCGAAGGCAATCATCGCAACTGCCAGGGCGATGACCATCATGTACTGCCTCACGTTCTTTTTTAAAATGGCGATCAAGCTATCCATCCTACTCTCCTACCTCTGTACTGTTGCCCTGTCTTGTTGCTTCTGCTGTAACACGCCTTAGCATCGCTTCAATTGTTCAGGATATTTCGCATGATCTCCTCCTGAGTTGCATCCTCACTTGCCAACTCAGCGGTGATCCTACCTTCACTCATTACATAAATGCGGTCACTCATCCCAATGATCTCCGGCATTTCACTGGAGATCAGGATGCATGCCATCCCTTCGGCCGCAAGCGAGTTGATAATCTGATAGATCTCATGTTTCGCTCCAACATCGATACCACGAGTCGGTTCATCAAGAATTAGGATCCGGGGATCACTGAAGAGCCACTTGGACAAGACAACCTTCTGCTGGTTCCCCCCTGAAAGATTTCCAGTCTGCTGCAAAATTGTCGGGGTTTTGGTGTTCAGGCGTTCACAGAACTCTTCGGCAACCAAGTTCTCCTCATGCTCGTTGATGACCTTCATGTGCGCTATCTTCTCAAGCTTGGCGATGGTGATGTTCTCCTTGACGCTCTGAATCATCACTAGCCCATGCTCCTTACGATCCTCAGGCACATACGCGACGCCAAGGTCGATAGCTTTGGGGATGGTACTGATATCGACTTCGTTGCCTTCGATCAAAACCTTTCCTTGGATGCCCTCTCCATAGGATCGACCAAAGACGCTCATTGCAAGCTCTGTGCGCCCCGCCCCGACCAAACCAGCCAATCCAACGACCTCTCCGGCGCGGACGGTAATACCTACTCCATCGAGTT
>JBAZCM010000145.1:0-4631 GCA_041654935.1 Sphaerochaeta sp.
GATCAATTCTTTCTTGATATTTGAGAAGAGTAATTTGCTTGCCATCAACATTGATCTTAAGGTCTTCGCCTACATAAACTGCTGATTTATATGCTTTTACAGGTAATGATTGTATATTGCGTAATAACAATTCTTCCTTGACTTCTTTTGTAATTTCTTCGCCTATTTTAATAAGGGTTTTATTGTCAATTATTACATCTTCTAGAGATTCATAAGAAAAAATATCATTAAATAAATCGTCAAAATTGATTATTTTTTCTTCATACTCAAGAAGCTTTTTCACTGAAATTTCTTTATTATAATTTGCTAAAGATTTTGCATCCTCTTCGTTTAGCATTAAATCTTTCTTATATTCTTTATGAGTCTTTTTGTCCTTAACAGGCTTGCCTGTTTCAGGGTCTAAAACATCTTTTATTAAGATTCTACCAAACAGAAAGTCTGAAAGATTTTCAATTTTTGAACCATCAGACCAAAGTTCTCTGGCTTCTACTCCTTTTTCAGTACCACAATCATGTTCTGTAATTGTAATTGCTTGAGCAACATCTACTAGTCTTCTTGTAAGATACCCTGCTGTAGATGTCCTTAAAGCAGTATCTGCTGATCCTTTTCTTGATCCGTGAGTTGATGTGAAAAATTCTAGTTCCGATAATCCATTCTTAAAATTGGAGGTAATAGGAACTTCAATTATTTTACCAGAGGGGTCAGCCATTAAACCTCTCATACCAGCTAGTTGTTTTAGTTGGTCTATATTACCTCTTGCTCCTGATTCTATCATCATCCATATTGGATTGAAAGGATATTTTCTATAAGTTTTTGCAGTTTCTTCTGTAACTTTATTTGTTGTACTTTCCCAGATTTGTATAATTTCTTTGTATCTTTCGGTATCATTTAAATAACCTTCTTCATACAGCGATTCAATTTCTAAAACCTGTTTTTTTGCTTCTTCTATTATTTCTTCTCTTTTTGGAGAAAGTAGAACATCTCTTATAGATATCGTTAATCCGGACAAAGTTGAATAGTGAAAGCCAAAATCTTTTATACTATCTAATAATTCTGCTGTTTTGTCTATTCCATATTTTTCAAAAGTTGCAAAGATTAGATTTTTTAATTCTTTCTTATCCATCTTTTTGGAGTAGTCAATCAAATCTTTTGGTACAGCTTCATTGAATATAACTTTTCCTATGGTAGTCTTAACAACCTTGTTCTTTTCATATCGGAGACCAATTGGTTCATGTAATGTGAAATCTGACTTTTTCCATTCTAAGTGGTCTCCTTGAAGATATATGTCAGAATCAATTATTTTGAAGTATTCATAGGCATAAACTGCTTCCATATTATCAGAAAAAACATGTCTAGTAAATTCATCTTTACCTATATCTTTTGGATTTTTAGGTAATTGGGTACTTTCAAATTTATTGTCTTCATGCATCGTCAAATAATAGGTGCCTGCAATTATATCTTTTCCAGGCATGGATATAGGTTTACCATTTGCAGGAGATATAATATTATACCTAGACAACATTAAAAATTTAGATTCTGCTTGAGCTATGTTAGATAGTGGAATATGTACAGCCATTTGGTCTCCATCAAAATCCGCGTTAAACGGTGGACATACCAAAGGATGTAACCTTATTGCATTTCCTTCTATTAATTTTGGTATAAATGCTTGAATTGAAATTCTATGAAGAGTAGGTGCTCTGTTTAATAATACAGGGTGACCTTTGATAACTTCTTCAAGAACTTCCCAGGCTTCAGGCATTTCTTTTTCTATTATAGTTTTTTTGAATTTTCTTGCACTTTTACTTGCAGCATTTGAACCTTTAAGTAATTCCGCTAAAACAAAAGGTTTGAATAATTCTAGTGCCATTTTTTTAGGGAGACCACATTCATGAAGCTTTAAATCCGGTCCTACAGCAATAACTGCTCTTCCTGAGTAGTCAACCCTTTTACCTAAAAGATTTCTTCTGAATCTACCTTTTTTACCTTTTAATAAATCAGTTAAAGATCTTAAAGGTCTTCTGTTTCTGTCTGTCATTGGTTTGCCAACACGACCATTATAAATTAGTGAGTCAACAGCTTGCTGTAATATTCTTTTTTCATTTCTAACTATTATTTCTGGTGCATCCATTTCTAATAATTTCTTTAATCTGTTGTTTCTATTTATAACTTTTCTATACAAATCATTTAAATCGGTAGCTGCGAACCTTCCGCCTTCTATTTGAATTAAGGGCCTTAAATCAGGTGGAATAACAGGAATTAAATTAGTTATAAGCCATTCAGGTTTGTTTCCGGAACTAATAAAATCGTTTACAAGTTTTAGCCTTCTTAAAATCTTTAAAGCCTTTTGGCTTTTTTTATCTAACTTTTCTAGTTCAGATTCTAATCTAGCTTTCAATAGTTCAAGGTCTATCTTTTTCAACAACTTTTGAACAGCCTCTGCACCAAATCCTGCTTCAAATTTTTCATATTTGTTTATTTGATAAATTCGTTCATTATCTTCTTCATCTTTTGCTAAGACATCTTTTACACCAAATTCCAGCAATTGATTAAGTACATCTTGAGTGATTTTAAGTCCTTTTTCGAATTTTTTCTCTGGAAAATCTATATCTTCTGCTAGAATTTTATTGATTATTTGCTCTCTTTCTTCTTTTATTTTTGAATTTAATATTTTCATTACTTCTTCATAGGCTCTAGCTTCATCTTCAAGTAAAATATCTCCGATTTTTTTACCAATTCTTTTAGCAAATCTTTTATCTAAGTCAGTTATAACAACAATAGGAGTATCTCTTTCTATATCTCTTTCAACTTCTATTGATCCTGGATAATATTCCATGAATAAAGAATATTCTTTTTGAGTTAGATAATCGTCTTCATACAAAAATCTATCTGCTAAAGGCGTTCCTTTCTCAACGTTTTGGTCTTGTTCAACCATAATTGAAGCGCCTTCAAAAACAGGATATTTTCTTTCAAGACCGGTTTCATCTCTAATTATTATCCAAGTTAGTTCTCTTTCGGTTTCTGTAAGCTCGGATTTAATGTCAACTTTTCCACTTATATCAGCTACAGGTAACCCTTTTACTGAAGATGTTTTGACAGCGGGTTCAACGTGTATATCCAAATATTGAGAATAAATTTCAAATTCTTTTTGATATAAAATTTCACCCGGATAATATCCTAAAGCATCGTTTTCCTGACTTGTTAACACTAAATAAGCTCTTTCTACCACTCTCTTTGAGCCGTAATAAATGATATTTTCTAAATCTTTTACTCCTATATTTAAAAGAACAGAAAGAACAGATGGAGAAGACTTGAGATACCAAATATGAGAAACTGGGGTAGCTAATTCTAAATGCCCCATTTTTCTTCTTCTTGCTTCTTTTGATTCTACCTTAACCCCACATCTTTCACAAACTGTACCTTCGTATTTTTTTCCTTTATATTTTCCACAAGCACATTCATAATCTTTGGTAGGGCCAAAAATCTTTTCACAAAATAAACCATCTTTTTCAGGTTTTCCTGTTCTATGATTTAAAGTTTCGGGTTTTGTAACTTCACCATTAGAATTTGCTAAAATTATTTCTGGTGAAGCAACCCCAATCTTGATTTTAGCAATTTTTCTTTGAAAGGAAGAAACATTCGCCATTAAAAACTCACTCCTTGAGGATTAATTTTCTCTGCTGCTTGGAGCATGAAATTAACCAAATCCTACTAGATAAATTAAATAATCTAAATTTTATCAATGTCTAATTCATTGCCTTCTTCATCGTATATTTTAATATCAAGCAACAAACCTTGTAATTCCTTTACTAAAACCTTAAAACTTTCAGGTATACCGGGTTCAGGTAAGTTTTCGCCCTTTAAAATTGCTTTGTATACCTCATTTCTCCCTCTAATATCATCAGATTTATAGGTAAGCATCTCATTAAGTGTGTGGGCTGCTCCGTGAGCTTCTAAAGCCCAGACTTCCATTTCACCAAACCTTTGTCCTCCAAAATGAGCCTTACCTCCTAAAGGTTGTTGATGAATTAACGAATATGGCCCTGTGGAGCGAGCATGAATCTTATCTTTAGCTATATGAGAAAGTTTAAGCATATACATAGAACCAACAGCTACAGGAAAATCAAAAGGTTCACCAGTTCTACCATCCCTTAATACTATCTTTCCTGTCGGATAATTTTCATCTTCTCCTAAATCAAGACCTTTTTCCTTTCTCATTTTATGAAGTTCATTCATTATTTCATCTTCTGTAGCACCATCAAAAATAGGAGATGCATAATAATCATTGGTTAGCATCGACAGCCAGCCCAAATGCAATTCCAAAATTTGTCCTATATTCATACGAGATGGAACACCTAACGGTGATAAAAGCATTTGTAAAGGAGTACCGTCTGGCATAAAGGGCATATCTTCTTTATTTAAGATAGTAGAAATTACACCTTTATTTCCGTGCCTTCCAGCTAGCTTATCTCCTGCTTCAAGAGTTTTCTTGGTAGCTATGAAAACTTTAACATATTTATTAACACCTATCTCTAAAGAAGGAATATCTTTTCGATCAAAAACTTGAACGTTTATTACCCTACCTTCAACTCCATGAGGCAAGGTTAAAGAAGTATCTTTTACGTCTCTGCCTT
>JBAZCM010000146.1:0-4609 GCA_041654935.1 Sphaerochaeta sp.
AGTCGATACTGCCCTCAACAAGCAGAGTGGATTGGTAGGCCTCTGTGGCAAGAGCGACCGCCGAGATGTGCATACAGCAAGCCTCGAAGGCGATAAGAACGCCACACTGGCCATTGATATGGAGTGTCGCCGCATCGCCAAGTACATCGGCGCCTACGCTACTCTTCTTGATGGACGAGTAGATGCCATTGTCTTTACCGCCGGTGTCGGTGAGATGGCTCCCCACATCCGTGAAGGTGCCTGTAAGGGCCTTGAGATCCTCGGTGCAAAACTTGATGGACACAAGAACCAGATCTGCCGCTCCCGCAATGGTGAGTTTGAGATCAACACCGATGACTCGACGGTGAAGATTCTGGTCATTCCTACCGATGAGGAGCTGGTGATGACCGAGGATGCCTACGCCCTGATGGTCGGCACCTACGATGTACACACCAACTTCCGCTATAGCTTTGAGGAGCGCAGCTACGTCAACAAGGAGCGCGAGCGTGACTTGGTCCGGGATATCGAGAAGAACCCTGAGCTGAAGAACATCCTTGCTATCAAGCGATAACGTTTATCATCTTCACTATGGCGCCTTCGGGCGCCTTATTTTTTGAGAGCGCGCAGCAAAAGGGCAAAGAGAGAGCGATCTTCGGCTTCAGGCTCGGGCTGTACACTGTCATTGCCTTTGTCCTGAGCTGGCGGGTAATCATCCATCAAGGCTAGGGCCTTTTCATACGCTTTGGAGGGTGGGTTTCCCTCCAAGATGTCTTGAGTCAGTGCTGTCGCCTGGTCAAAGCGATTGAGCATCTGCTCCATTTTCTTTGCTTCTTCCAATAAAAATGCCCGCTCTTGGGCTGGAGTTAGTGGCTTGGGCCCGATCAGTTGCTCACGGTATAACAGCGCTACAAAGCGAGCCATACTATTGCCCCGTTTGATCCCTGCCCGCTCCCACGCCCCATAGTGTTCGTCAGCATCCTTGATGACAACACGCGCTTTGCCGAGGATCGAAAGGGCGCCCAGCGCAAGCGGCGAGTCTACAATTACCAACGTGTAGGAGGATCCCAAGTATCGATAAAGCTTTTGCTGGGCCCCGGCAGTATCGACCCGACCCCTATAGTAGCGGGGGTGTTTCCCATCTTTGTCGAGCAAACACAAGAAGTAACGATTATCGATGATATCCACCCCGGCTACCCAGGTTTCGGCCTGTTCCATACCACGATCATACCGCCCTCTCGGTGATTATCCACTTATATAAGAAATCGGAAAAATTCCGATATAACAGCATACTTGTCACGAGTACGCTAGGGTGCTAGCATTGCCAACCATACTGGCGGCGAGCAATGGAGGTCCTTGTATGAGGATGAGTGTAATCCAAAAAGCAGCACAACTGGGTCAAGAACAACGCCCCTTTGTCTATGTAGTGATCTTACGGAGCATCGGCTCCACTAGCCGCAGCGATGGCTCGATGGTCGTCGAAGCCGGTGGACGGATCACTGGGACTGTCGGCGGCGGAGATGTCGAGCTCTACGCCCAACGCCAAAGTTTGGGATTGCTGGCGACCAATCAAAAAGGACGACATCTGCGCTATGAGGTACAGGAGGGCCAAGGAGAAGTGGACCTCTACCTCATGCTCTGTAACAACACAGAGGAGTGGGCTGCTTTTGCCACCCTCCGACGTTGGGAGGAGCAGGCACACTTCTGTACCATCGGGGTTCAAATCCAGCCGCATCCAGCAATCCTCGGTCTCAGTGAAGGTGGCGGCGTTGCAGGGCCGGTACATCCTCAATTCCTACAGTATGCGGCGGCTACCCTTACCTCTAAACTGCCGAACTTGGTAAGTGAGGGCGCCTATAGCTGCCACTATAGCCTACCGGTAAAGGCCTACACGTTGTTGCTGGTCGGAGGCGGTCACGTCAACCAAGCAATTGCTACGTTAGCAGCCACTGTGGGACTACCTATCCAAGTCGTAGAGACCCGCCCAGCATATGCAACCGCTCCCCTCTTTCCTCAAGCCAAGCGCATTGTGGTCCGAGAGAGCATTGAAGAGACGCTCAGTGAGGTTCACGTCGACGACTATACCTTTGCAATTGTCGCCAGTCATGCCTTTGACCAAGTGGCGGCAAAGATTCTCCTGGATCGTAGCGTAGCGTATTTGGGCGTCCTGGGTTCTCGGCATAAGGCCAAGAGCCTTGAGAACTCCCTCAAACTCTCCAAAGAGCAACGACAACGCCTCTATTGCCCCATTGGCCTGGATATCGGAGCCCAAACACCGCAGGAGATCGCTGTCAGCGTCATCGCCGAAATCTTAAGCCTGATCGGCAGTCGCCGTGGTGGACACATGCGTGACAGCAGTCGTCGTCTTGTGGTAGTGCGAGGAGCAAGTTCTCTTGCCTTAGAAGTTGCCACTTACCTTACAACAAATGGCTGGCAGACAATGATCATCGCCGAAGAGACCGTTCAGCAGACTCACCTTCCCATTGTTGTAGCTACCGATGTGCGCCATGCCTTTGGTGTGGTCTCTTCCCAACAGACCGCCCTGCTCTTCGATCCCACCGGCGAAGTATTGGATCAGCTTGATCCTCTGTGTATCGTCGATGCAACTGAAGGCAAAAGTGAACGACCAAGTGCGAAAGAAGACGCGCCTTTGGTCGTTGGCCTTGGCCCATCCTGTTCACTTGAGAGCGGATGTGACCATCAAGTGGCAATCGAAGGAACTTTAGCCGGTACGGTCCACAGTGCCAAGCCTGCTGGACAGACCCAGTCGATTGACGAGGCGGTCCTTGCGCTCATGGAGAATTTCATCCGAACCTACCGCCAATAAACTCTCTTTAACACTGCAGCCTTACAAGCCTTTACGCCGAGCATGGTCTAGGGCTCTGTAGGAGAGCTGTGGTACAATTGATTTGAAAGGAGCAGAAACTGCCATGAAAAATAGTGAGTCAAAACGCCTATTGGTCGTAGTCGACATGCAAGAAGATTTTGTCCGCGGAAGCCTGGCAACAGCAGAGGCGCAAGCCATTGTCCCGGCGATGATTCAAAAGGTGCGAGAGCATAAGGGCCCACTTGCCTATACCCTGGATACCCATGGGCCGGACTACCTCTCTACCAGCGAAGGTGAGCATCTTCCGGTGGTCCACTGTGTCAAAGGAGAGCCCGGCCATGCCTTGATCGAAGAGTTGGAAGGGGTACTCGCTGGCGCCGAGATCTTTGAGAAGCCAACCTTCGGCTCTGTTGCGCTTGCAAAGCGGATTGCAGAAGACAAAAGCCTGAGTGAAGTTGAGCTGGTGGGAGTTTGTACTGACATCTGCGTTGTCTCCAATGCCCTGATGATCAAGGCTATGCGACCAGAGATGCGGGTGCTGGTTGACCCCACCTGCTGCGCCGGAAGCACAGTCGAGCGTCACCTTGCATCGCTGGAAACCATGAAATCCTGTCAGATTGAAGGTATTTAGCACCAAATTGCAACAAAAGATGGACAAATCGGGGGTGTGCGAGTAGGATACTGGCATACCGTTCACACCATGTAAGGAGATTGCGCATGCAACAATCTTTATCCTATGTTCTTGTTACCCCCTACACTGTGGCAAAGAGCCGCACTGGAGGGGTTCTTTCCCGGTTGCTCTCCCGCATCTCCTTGGAGTTGGTCGGAGCGCAGATGATTGCCATGGACCAAGAGGTCGTCAACGCCTATGCGCAGATCATCAACGCTCGTGAGAAAGAGGACGAGCGCAAGATCAACGACCTGCTGCACACCTATATTGAAGATAACCTGGGCCCATCTTTTGGGTCAGCACATCGTTCGCTCTTGCTGCTCTTCCGTGGAGAGAACCCAACAGAAGAGCTTGCCCAGGTCGTCGGAACCTTCCAGTGCATCGTCACCAGTGTTGAGACGGTCACCGGAGAGTCAATCCGAGACACTTACGCCGACCTGATCTACCAAGATGAACAACAAACACAAGTGCGTTACTTCGAGCCGGCGGTCATTACCGCCCAAAGCCAAGAAGAGGCTGACACTACCCTCGCCCTCTTTGCAAAGTGGCTTGATGGAAAATCCAACATCATCACCAACCGTCCGCCTGAGTACTATCAGGATGTGGAGCGTACGCTGGTCATCATCAAACCTGATAACTGGAAGTATGCATCAAGTCGCCCTGGTATGATCATGGATATGTTCAGCCGCAGCGGCCTGCGCATTGTTGCAATCAAGGTATTGAAGATGAGCGTGACCCAGGCCCTGCACTTCTATGGACCTACTAAAGATGGACTGAAGGCACGCCTTGCCCCCATCTACGGCATGCAAGCACGAGAACTCTTGGAGAGTGAGTTCAACGTCCACCTCCCCCCACAGCTGGAGGACACCCTGACTGAGAGCTTCGGTGATATGTACAGCGAAGAGCAGTTTGAGCGGATCGTTGAATTCATGGCCGGCATCAAGCCCAGTGACCTCGAAGAGAGCAAGTGGGATGACCCGGGTCTGGTAAAGAGCATGGTCCTTGTCTACGAAGGCAAGGATGCGGTGCAGAAGATTCGCACTATCTTGGGTGCAACTGACCCCAACAAGGCAGCTGCAGGGACGATCAGGCGCGAGTTTGGCTCCAATATCCGAGTCAACGCCGCCCACGCCTCT
>JBAZCM010000147.1:0-4595 GCA_041654935.1 Sphaerochaeta sp.
CAATCAATACCAAAGAGTGCGGCAATCTCACCTGGGCCAGCTTCGGAGAGGTCCTCCATCGTCGAAGCATGCATCCGGATCAAGCGCCCTACCCTAAACTTCCTGCGAGAGCGGGTGTTGTACAGCTCATCACCCTTACGAACCTTTCCTTGGTAGACGCGGATATAGGTGAGCTGACCATACTGACCATCCTCAAGCTTGAAAGCTAGGACGACAGTGGGCAAATCCTCATCGGCGTGCAGAATTACCTCTTCCTCATCCTTATCGAGGTCAAGGGCCTTGTTCACGACATCGGTGGGATCGGGTAGGTAATTGACTACTGCATCAAGCAGCGGCTGGATACCCTTATTCTTATAGGCAGAACCCATGTAGACTGGGCAAAGCTGCAGCGAAATCGTCGCCTCGCGGATTGCCTTGTTCAGGATTTCTTCGGTGACATTCTCCTCCAGCATCGCCTCCATCAGTTCATCACTACAGAGAGAGACGCCATCGAGCAGCTCTTCGCGGCGAGCCTCGGCTTCTTCCAAAAGATCGGCTGGAATTTCTTCTTCACGGATTTGGTCCTTTCGGGGACCTGCATCAAAGTAGAGCGCCTTCATCGAAACCAGATCCACCACTCCTTCAAGGCGATCTTCAAGGCCAATGGGAATCTGCATCAATACTGCGTTGAGACCCAGCTTCTCAATGAGCTGGTCCTTGACGCGGTAGGGGTTTGCCCCGGTGCGGTCACACTTGTTGACAAACGCGATGCGAGGTACGTGATACCGCTTCATCTGTCGGTCGACAGTCAGAGACTGGCTCTGAACTCCACCAACGGAGCAAAGGACGAGAACAGCGCCATCGAGGACGCGCAACGAGCGCTCAACTTCAATGGTAAAGTCGACGTGACCCGGGGTATCGATGACGTTGATCTCATGATCTTTCCAGACGACGTTGGTTGCCGCAGAAGCGATTGTGATACCTCGTTCACGTTCAAGTTCCATGTGGTCCATGGTGGCACCGACGCCATCTTTACCGCGAACCTCATGTACTTCGTGAATCTTATTGCAGTAGTAGAGGATTCGCTCACTGAGCGTCGTTTTGCCCGAGTCGATGTGGGCACTGATACCGATGTTCCTCAATTTGTGCACATTAGCCATGCTATATAACCTCTAAAAATAATAGAATATTGACTGAATCAACAGATTTTCCTCATTGCCAACCAATGACTGGAAACGCTCTTTCTCTTGAGCACAGAACAGATTAGCGACCGAAAAAAAGGGGGAAGCCACTTGTAGGGCGACCACCTCCGAGATAGTAGTACATCTGGCTTCTTTGTTCAATCCCTTTTACCCCTACAATCCTTTTGCGAGACGACACTTGTGTGGTACAATGCCGTTGAGGTGTGCCATGGAAACGATTTTCACCAAAATCAGGGATGGAGCCATCCCCAGTGTAAAACTTCACCAAGACGAGCTGTGCTTTGTCATCCTTGATATCAATCCAGTCAACAAAGGGCATGCCTTGGTCATCAGCAATGAACCCTACCCCACTCTCGCAGATTGTCCGGTAGAAACCCTCGCCCATATGATGGACGTTGTGCAACGAACCGATGCAAAGCTGCGTGAAGTCCTTAGCTGTGAAGCAACGAATATTGTCATTAATAACGGAGAGGCGAGCGGTCAAGAGGTCGCCCACCTTCACATCCACGTTATCCCTCGTCACCGAGGTGATCAGAAGCATATCCATCTCACCAAAGAACAATATGCTGAGGGAGAGATGGCTCTTCTCGGAACCACATTGGAGTTTTGAGCTATGAAAGGGTGCCACCACTGCTACCAGCCAATTGACGGTCACTATACCATCGGCTATGCCACCCTCTGCCCTAATTGTGGCAAAAGCCTGCACAGTTGCTTCAACTGCCGATTCTACAGTCCAGGCAGTTACCACGATTGCGCCGAAGGGGTTGAAGAGGCTATCATCGATAAGGTCAGTGCCAACTATTGTGAACACTTCATGCTTGGTGAAAATCCAAGCGAACGCAAGAAAAAAAAGGCTGACGCAAAAGCAAAGGCCGAAGCCTTTTTCACTATCTGAGGAAGAACTATGAGACGACGACTGACTCTAATCCTGTTGATCATCGCAGCGCTGTTGACCAGCTGCCAAAGCTACACCACTCGCCAAGCCCTCCGAAAAATTGAGCTACCACCCGCCGTCACCGATGGGCCGATTACTAAGTATTCGACAATTGTAGCAGAGCGTGAGGAGAAACTGAGCGATGCCCAAGAAGTTAGTGCTCAAGAGCAAGTAGTCAACCTCACTGGCCAAATCGAAACCCTTCAGGATGAACTGTTGCGCCTCCATGAGGCCCAAGCACAGTGGCCTGGCATTCTTCTAGAAAAAGAGAACAAGACGAGCCAGCTCACCGAAGAATTGATCGCCCACCAGCGACAGATTGCCGAATTAGAGCAGGCTCGCGACATTCTCAAAGCACAGCTTGCCCAAGCAAATGCCGCCCTCGATGAGGAGATGCGAGTAAAGGCTGAAGCAGAACAGCAGCGCATTGCAGCGGAGCAGCAACGACTTGAAGACGAGCGATACCAAGCGTCCCTCGCTGAAGAAGCGCGAGCTTTGCAAGAGGCACGGTTGGCCCAAGAGCGAGAACTTGCTCGGCGGCTCCCTCCGGTTGAGTCACTCTCCTTCCCCCACCGATTTGATGCAGGCAGCGCGACTACCACAGTTGCCCAGGGCAGTGCCCTCAAGACCCTTTTACTCCCGCTCAGCGATGCACCGTGGGAGAGTGAACGAACCGCCACTACCGTTGTCGCTTCAATCAGTGACCTCGACTACCCAGTGATCTTCCTCACCGGCGCGATGGAAAATGTACGCGAGGTCGTACGTCAGATGCAGACCAATACAATCCTGCTCGAAGGTGGCGCTGTCATCACGACTTTGGCGGTCACCGATGTATCGCCTAGCAGCATCCTCGTAAACCTTAATGCAGAGCAAGTGGTGCGCCTCTCGGTGGCAAACCTCGTCGATTATTCAGTCTTTGAAGCGTTTAGCGAAGATTCAGATCGGTGGCAGGAGATCCAGAAGAGCATCACCCCTGAGCGCAAAGAGCGCCTGATGGCAATCGCCAATGCAGGCTCGATCGTCGAGCCGACACTGCTTGCTAGCAGCCTCTATGAGCCCTCCTACCAGGATTGGAACACCTTCAGCCCGATCACCTACCGTCAAACTGACTACCTGTGGCCATTGGCTGCTGCTATGGAGGATGAGAGCTTCTATGATGTCTACCGGATGACTCACTTCTCAGCGGCAACAGACAGCGGCAACACCTTCGTCAAAGGAGATTTAGAGGAGCGGATTGACTATCTCTTCGCCCGTAAGCTGGTCCCTCTCACCTCTACAATCCTTCCCATCGGGGGATTATCAGCACCCAAAGAGGGTGACGTGTCTCGTTGGGGTATTGCAGCAACCTTCCTCGTGCCCTAATCGATTACCTCAGCTTCCCCTTCCAGCACCTGTCGTTCCGGCCTCTTGGCTAGGGAGCGACCTCGACTGCCCAGCACTACGATTGAAAGTCCTGCGAGGATGATTACGATTCCTACCAGCTTGAGTAAGACGGTTCCAATCTGCTCGGGAAAGGCAAAGAGAAGGATTGCCATCACTAAACTAAAGACTCCATCAAAGGCCAAGGCTGCTCTAAATCCACCTGCTTTTGCAGTGAATGCAGTATCGAGTAAGTTGATAAGAGCCGAAAGAGCAAAAATTACTGCCAAGCTGTAGAGAAGGAGCGTCCAGCTGATTTTTGCAACAGTCAACGGAAGAATGATTGCTCCAAAGCCAGCTACCACCGATACAATCGAACGAATCAATGTGGCTTTATGGAAGAGAGGTCCGAGCTTGTAGGAAGAGAGGGAGAAGAGTTGGACGAGACCTGAGATGAGTACAAACAGGCCAAGCATCACCACAAAGAACTTTATAAAAGACTCTTGTTGGAAGAGCAGGAAGACTCCCAGGATAACTACCAATGCTCCTAAGATATACGACAGCACCCAATTCCGTGTCAAAAACCCTCTTTGCATCCCACCCTCCTTGGTGCTGTTGTGCAACACGCTACTTTTTCTTTATGGTACAGAGAAGAGTAGACCAAGTAAAGGAAACAATTGATGTACCGCTATCTTTTTTTGGACGCCGATGGCACCCTCTTTGACTTTGATGAAGCCGAACGTCGAGCAATTATACTGATGGGAGAGGCTTTAGATGTTGCCATCGAAGATTTTCATCTGAATGCTTACCAGAGCGCAAACCTCGCGTGCTGGAAAGCCTTTGAACGAGGAGAACTCGACCTCGATGAACTGAAGACCGCACGCTTTGTCCGTTTCAACGAAGAGACTGGTCTCACTCTTGATCCCAAGAGTGCAAGCGGTGTGTACGAAAGCAACCTTGCCCACCAAGGCATCTTGTATGAGCAGAGTATCGATGTACTGGACGCTCTGAAGAGTCGTGGATATACCCTCTACTTTGCCTCCAACGGATTAGCCAATGTACAACGGGGCAGAATTGCAGTAGCCAACATTGCCCACTATTTTGAAGATTTTTCCATCAGC
>JBAZCM010000148.1:0-4583 GCA_041654935.1 Sphaerochaeta sp.
TATCGTCGAGCATCGCATTGCGCTACAGAAGCTCGCTCCTCAATTTACCCTTGCCTTGAACCTCAGTGCCGAGGAGTTCAATACTCCTACCCTGATCGATTACCTAGGTTCAATGTTGAGGGAACATCGAATTGCTGATAATCAGATCACCATCGAACTCACAGAGCATACCGCCATAGGGAACTTCCAAAGTGCCAACACCATCATTAAGAAACTTCGTGCCCAAGGGCTGATGATTGCCATCGATGACTTTGGAACCGGCTTCTCATCGCTCTCCTACCTTCTGGAGTTGGCCGTCGATAAGATTAAAATCGACCGCTCTTTCATCGCCCGCTATCGTGATGACGAGTCGGTAACCATCTATAAGACAGTCCTCTTGTTGGCCAAACAAATCAAGGCACAGGTTGTTGCTGAAGGAGTTGAAAGTGAGGAGCAACTCGCCTTCATCAAGGAGATTGGCTGTGACGAGTACCAGGGTTTTTACTTCTCTCGGGCAATAGAGGAGCAGCAGTTCCTCAATCTACTCCAAAAGACCAACAAAAAAGGAGCCCCGTAGGACTCCTCATTGCATTGGCGCGACGATTAGTAGCGATCGTAGCTCGGGCGGGGCTTTGCAATAGCCTCGTTTACACGAAGGTTGCGGCCACCGAACTCGGTACCATCAAGCTGACTGATTGCTGCCTCTGCTGCACTCTCCTCTTCCATCTCGACAAAGCCGAAGCCCTTGGGGCGGCGGGTGTCGCGATCGATGATGATGTTCGCACTGAGGACGGTGCCGTACTGTGCAAACAGGTCGCGAAGCTCTTCTTCGCTGGTGTTGTAACTCATGTTACCAACATAGATTTTCTTTGCCATTCAAAGCATCCTTCACAGGTCCAAAAGCCTGTCGTTTAGAGTATTTGCTCTCTTTGGCGCAGTCTCGAACGATTAACCTGTCTGCAAGTGGGATTCAGTGAAGAATGCATACAAACAACGATAGGGTAACAGACCAGCTGCAACGCAAAACTAAAGCATCCTAACGTTAGCATGGCCCTCTTGTATTGTCAATTGAACACTATCGCTTAGAGCGACCAACTCATGAAAAATACCTGTGAGCGACCGAGTTAAATCAATGCTTTTTGCCAACGTATTTGTCGTCTATTCAATTTGTTGGTCAATTCATTTTTATTCGGTTCGCTTCGCTCTTGTTGCTCGACCGCAGGCGATGATCACAATTATCCTGGTCAAGATCGTATACAGCTGCTAGGATATCAACGAGATGAAACGCATTGAGGTTGCCGCGGCAGTTATTATTGAAGATAGAAGGGTCTTTGCTGCCCAAAGAGGACCTGAAGGCCCGTTAGGCAATAAGTGGGAGTTTCCTGGTGGCAAGCTGGAGACAGGTGAAAGTGCCGAGAGGGCGGTGGTAAGAGAACTCAATGAAGAGCTGCAAACACACGTTCGGGTTGTACGTCCTTTAATGGTGGTGCAGCACCAATACCCTACGTTCTTCATCACTCTGCATGCCCTGTTGTGTGAGCGCGAAGAAGGAACCTTGATCCTCGGTGAGCATCAACAAAGCCGTTGGTTGAATCAGGATCAACTTGAGAGTATGGATTGGGCTGCAGCTGATCTGCCAATTGTCGATCTCGTCAGGGAGTTATTGGATGAGCGACCTTAACCGTAGCCTGGCTACCGCGCTCATCGATGAGAGGACACGCTCCTCAACGCACCTGAGACCGGCACTGGTCGTTAATAATCCTCCAAATACCAAGGTCGTACAGACATTGATCGGAGAGTTGGAGCGATGTGCATCTTTTTCCTTCTCTGTGGCATTCATCACAGTCGGTGGGCTCGCTTCAATCTTGCAAGCACTCTATGACGCTACTTTGCATAGAGGGGTAAAGGGGAGAATTCTTACCTCCGATTATCTCTCTTTCACCGATCCACGAGCGCTGCAGACACTGCTTGAGTACTTCTCTTCTTCCATTGAGGTGAGAATTTCATCCCATCCCGCCTTTCATACCAAGGGGTACCTCTTTGAGCGAACAGACGGCTTGTCTACACTCTTGGTAGGAAGCTCTAACTTGACGCAATCTGCACTCTCAACGAATGAAGAGTGGAACGTACGATTGGTTTCGCAAAGTGAAGGAGAACTTACCAAACGAACCTACCAAGAGTTTGAGCGTGCATGGCGAGAGGCGGTCCCTCTCAGCCCCGCGTGGTTGACTCACTATCAGCGGATCTATGAATCGGTGCACAGGAGTCCACGGTTCGAACCGTTGCCCTTGCCTGAGACGCCCATCGCCAGGATAGAACATGAGCCGAAGATTGCCTTCACACCCAACGCCATGCAGATTGAAGCCCTAGCTCGTCTGAGCGAGCTGCGTGCAGAGGGTAAGGACAAAGCGCTGGTGGTGTCGGCTACAGGAACCGGAAAGACGTTGTTGGCAGTACAAGATGTGGAGCGAGTACGGCCAAAGCGACTGCTCTTTGTTGTTCATCGCCTGCAGATAGCGGATGAAGCACGCACGGTCTTTACCCAAAGCCTCTCATGGAAAGTGACGGGAGGGCTGTTGGGAGGAGGGGAGCGTGACCTCGATTCTCCCTATCTTTTTGCTTCCATTATGACATTGGCAAAGGATGAGGTTCTCTACTCATTTCCTCCGACTTGGTTCGACTATATCATCATCGATGAAGTGCATCGCGGTGGAGCTGCAACGTACAAGAAGGTGCTCAATCATCTCAAACCTTCCTTTTTGTTGGGGATGACTGCAACACCGTATCGCACAGACGGCCAAGATATCTTTGCACTGTTTGATCACAGCCTTGCCTGTGAAATCACCCTCAACCAAGCTCTAGAATCCAATCTCCTCGCTCCGTTTCATTATTTTGGGATTAGTGAACTCACTATCGGTGGAACAAAGCGAGAGGAGTTGAGGGATTTTTCTCGCATAGAGAGTGAAGAACGCACCACTAAGATTGTGCAGATGGTTCGACGATATTCATTGGGTAACCCTCGTCCCCGTGGACTGATCTTCACCAGCAGAACGCAAGAGGCAAAGGCGTTGGCCAATGACTTGAATGCGATGGGTATCAACTCCCTCGCTCTCACCGCTGAAGATAGCCAACAAGCTCGAGAGGACGCATTTGCGAGCCTAGAATCTGAAGAAGGATTGGCATACCTGATCTCGGTGGATATCCTCAGTGAGGGCATCGACATCCCGTCACTCAACCAAATCATCATTCTTAGGCCAACTGAGAGTGCTATTGTTTTTGTTCAGCAGCTTGGCCGAGGACTGCGAAAATTTCCTGGTAAGGAGTACTTGACAGTCATCGACTTCATCGGCAACTGGAAGAACAACTATCTCATTCCAATCGCCTTGTTCGGTGATTCCACCTATCGTAAGGACAGTTTGCGCAAACTGATGAGACGTGGCAGTGCAGCTATCAGTGGCCCGAGTACCGTCAGCTTTGATCCAATCGCTCGTCAGCAAATTTTCAGTGCCATTGACCGTGCTTCTTTCAGCAGTAAAAGATTGCTTAAAGAGGCGTACCTGGCAGTGAAAGGACGCCTTGGAAGAACTCCTACACTGATGGACTTTATTGCCTTGGGGGCAATCTCTCCCTTGCTTTTTTTGGAGAATGCTGGGAATTACTACTCTTTCAAAGCCTCAGTAGAGACACCGAGTGTTATTTTTATACAGCCTGAACACATAAAAAGTTTGAACTTCTTTGGACAGGTGCTTGCTCGAGGTATCAGAGCCCAAGAGATCCTTCTCATCGAGCTATTGCTAGCATTTCCAAGTGGGATAGTGATGGAGAAGATTGTGCAGGAAGGTGAGGCACGATATGGCATTAAGGGTTCTCAACGCTCTTGGGAGAGCGCTTTACGCATCCTCTCTAATGGATTTTTCAAAGAGGCGATGCGCAATAAATTTGGTCAAATCTCCTATCTTGAACAGGACGGTCGTGTTATCAGGACAACTGCCCAATTCCAACACTTCTTGCGCAATCATACCTATCGCGCTGAATTGGAGGATTTGCTCGCAGTGGGCAGACATCATTACCTCTCTGAGTTTACCGAACACGACGAGAATGAGCTGGTGCTTTATCAAAAGTACACCCGTCGTGATGTTGTACGTCTACTCGGATGGAGTGGTGACGACTCATCGACGGTCTATGGCTATCGAGTGAATCACGAACTACAGCAATGCCCAATCTTTGTCACTTACCACAAGGACAGTGAGAAAATCAGTGCGCTGACCGACTATCGAGACCGATTTCTCAGTGCAGATACCTTCATCTGGGAGACCAAGCACGGACGGACCACTCAATCCAAAGAGGTGATGGCTGTCACTTCCCCTAAAATGCGTAAGCTGTTGTTTGTGAAGAAAAGCGATGATGAAGGCTCTCTGTTCTATTATCTAGGGGAGTTGGAGTTCAAAAGACAGGCAATGAGTACCAAAAGTGATGAGAATGGGAAAAAGAGTCCTGTGGTCATGATGCTCCTTAATCTCCATCCTCCACTACCTGAAGAACTACTACGCTACCTCTCTGAAGAGCCAATAGTATGGGATTTTGAGCCAGCCTGAGAACATTTA
>JBAZCM010000149.1:0-4545 GCA_041654935.1 Sphaerochaeta sp.
GGCCAAGCAACTTGACCACCTCGATGAGGAGGCGATCAAGGCTCAGGGACTGGCCTCAAAGTATCAGGCAAACCTTGTGGTAAACCATGCCCACTCAACTCGCCGCCCTTTCATCATTGAAGGTCACCCCTCGCATACCAACCTCTTTGGCTCAATCGATGAGAAAGCCAGACATCCCCACCTGGGCCTGCATGCCGGCTCACTGCTGTTGGCAAGCGGAGGCTTCATTGTCATCGATGCTGAGGACCTGCTCTCTGAAAGTGGCCTATGGGAGGCGCTCAAACGTTTCCTCGATGCCAACGCTTTGGCTGTGGAGAGCGGACTCAGACCCAAGGGGGAGATCAAGAGAAGCCCGATCCGCCCTCAGATGGCAAACCTCGCGATCAAGGTAATCCTCATCGGCAGTGAGGAGACCTACGATATGCTCAGCGACGAGGATGACCGCTTCCTCTCCCTCTTTAAGGTCAGCGCTCAGTTTGACTACCAGATGGAACTCAATGACCACGCAATCGCCCAGACGATCGCCAACATCCTGCGCTACGGAGAGGAGAACGACCTACCTCCAATCACCGATAGCGCCTTGGCAGAACTGTTGCGCTACAGCGCTTGGTATGTTGAGTCGCGTACCCACCTCACCACCCACTTCTCAGTACTCTACGACTTGCTCGAAGAGGCTCACTGGTGGGCTAAAGTCCACAATAAAAAGGTAATCGACGGCCCTCTGATCCTCGCTGTCAATGCAGAGCGTGACTATACCAACTCAATTAGTGAGATGCGTATCAACGAGGAGATCAAGAGCGGGGAGATGATCATCAGTCTCAGCGGAAGCCGAGTCGGAGTGGTCAATGGGCTAGCGGTCATGGATCGTGGGGCAGTCTCCTTTGGAACTCCGACGGTCATCACCTGTACCGTTGCTCCGGGAAGCGAGGGGATTGTGAATATCGAACACGAGGCAGGCCTCAGTGGCGAGATTCACGATAAGGGCCTTTTGATCCTCGAAGGGTACCTACGTAAGCACTATGCTCGTAACTTTCCCCTCTCCATCTACGCTGGTATCGCCTTTGAGCAGTCCTATGCCGAAGTCGATGGGGACAGCGCCTCCTCAAGTGAACTCTATGCCCTGCTCTCAGCGATTGGAGAGTTGCCGGTGAGGCAAGATATCGCCGTTACCGGCTCGGTCAACCAGATGGGAATGATTCAGCCAGTGGGGGGTATCAATGAGAAGATTGAAGGCTTCTTCCGCACCTGCTCGACCACCGGCCTTACCGGACGCCAAGGGATCATCATCCCAATTCAGAATGTTCGTAACCTTGTGCTCAGTGCAGAGGTGCTTAAGGCTATCGAGGATCAGAAATTCTTCCTCTGGGCAATCCGGACAATCGATGAAGGGATGGCTCTGCTCACCGACCGGCCCAGCGGGGTACGCAATGCCAAGGGCAACTACTCGGCAGGTAACTTCAACTACAATATTGAAGACCGGCTGAAGAAGATGTACCAGGCGGTCTCAGCGAACCGAGGCTAGGCGGTCCAGTCGCTTCATAAAAGGAATAACGTAGATAAGGGTCAGGACAAAGGTCGCCAAGTCGGCGACCGGTTGGGCTATCTGTACTCCTAAAAGTCCAATTGTCTTACTGAGCACCAATACTGTAGGAACAAAGAAGAGTCCTTGGCGTACCAGAGCCAAGACTGAACTGACCCGCCCGTGTCCAGTTGATTGGAAGACCATGCCTCCAAGGGTGTTGTAGACGGTAAGCGGTAAGAGCACACACTGTGCTCGGATAGCTATTGTACCAATTGCAACGACCTCTGGATCCTTTAGGAAGAGCAGCATAATCTGGCGAGCAAAGACAAAACAGACCGCTCCGATGATAAGAAAAGCTACTGTTGCAGTCCTGGTGCAGAAGTGGAATGCCTCCTTAAGGCGATCATACCGCTTTGCACCCCAAGAGAAGCCTGCTACTGGCTGCATCCCCTGCCCAAATCCAATGAGCGCTGAGTTGAGAAACTGCATCACGCGGGTGGTAATCGACATGGCGGCAATAGCCACATCCCCAAAGGGAGCGGCAAAGACATTCATCGAGACCGCTGCAACGGTATGCATGAGGCTACGAATGAGAGATGGGGTGCCGATGACGATGATTGAGCGGTAGACCCACCACTTCAGCCTCACTTGTTTAAATGAAAGGGTGAGGTTGCTGCGTCCGGTGACAAAGTGACTGAAGAGGATGAAAAAGGTCACCAGCTGGCTGAAGATCGTGGCCACCGCTGCTCCCTTGATCCCCATCTTCAAACCAAAGATCAGGATTGGGTCAAGAATGACATTGAGAATTGCCCCTGTGCTCATGCCGATCATACCAAGGTATGCCTTCCCTTCACTGCGCAAGTTATTGTTCATCGTGTAGCTGACGGCCATCCATGGAGCTCCAATGAGGATGATTGAAGCGTAGTCGACCGCATGCGGGGCGATAGTCTCAGTGGCACCGAGGAAGCGAACAAAACGGTCTGTGAAGAGCAGGCCGAGCACTGCATAGATCACCGCAATTGCTACTGAGGTAAAGAAAGCGGTACTGAAGAGTTGGTCAGCCTCCACTCTTCGCTTCTCTCCCAGAAGGCGACTGACCGTATTCGCCGATCCCTGACCGAGGGTCAGGCCGATGGCCATGATGATCGACATGATTGAGTATACGATGCCGACCGCTGCACTGCTCTGCGTTCCCAGACGACTGACGAAGATCGTGTCGGTCATATTGTAGAAGGCGGTGATCAGCATGCTGATGATCGTGGGAGTCGCCAATTGCAATACCAGACTCTTTACCGGCTGCTCTGTCATTCGGATGTAGTTCTGTTCGGCATCAAGGCCCCGTTGGCCAAAAATCTTCATCGACTATACCACCTTTGGAGCATGATGGCTGTAGCAACCGAGACGTTGAGCGACCCCTTGGTCCCACCCAAGGCAATCGAGACACGGCCCATCGACTCTTCAGCAAGCTGTAGGCTGGGAGCACTTACCCCTAGCTCCTCCCCACCGATGATACAGACACCAGCAGGAGGAAAGGCAAAACTCGTGATCTCTGTTCCCCCACTCTCCAGTGCAAAAACCGGTACCTGTAATGAGGCGAGAAGTGGTGCCAACGCTTCTGCCTCGATGATCTCCCACTCTACCGTGTGCACGGTACCTCCTGAGGTACGCAGAGAGCGGCTGTGTAGAGGATCTGCACTGCCTTGGATGAGAAAGATTTTCTTGATGGCAAAGGAGTCAGCACTGCGAAAGATTGAGCCTATGTTGTACGGGCTGCGAAGCCGGTCGAGGACGAGGTAGCGCTCTTCGATTTTACGTTTGCTTGCATCGAGCTCACCGACTTCATCTTCAAGGTCCCAGTCAGCCACAGTCTCTCCCATTGCTGCTAGAAGCAGATAGTGAGCATCGCTCATTGCAAGGGCAAACGCTTCGCTTGCAGTGTTCTCTATCAGAGGAATAAGGGCAGTGAGGTACGAGCGCGGCTCCTCTCCCAGTACCTCATCTGCAGTCTCGATGGTAAGGGCGATAAGCTCTTTGAGGTAGGTGGTGTTACAGTTACCATCGCGACATTGATACAGCAAACGAGCACACTTTCCCAGCCGTGTACGCCTTTCTAGACTTCTCAGTTTACGAATCGTTATCATCGCTCTTCGGTCCTACGAGGAGGGCAAACTCTCCCTTGATCGATGGACGGGCGGCAAACTCAGCACTCATTTGAGCAGCTGTGCCCATCGGATACTCTTCAAACTTCTTAGTCATCTCCCGACCCACGACTACCTTGCGAGTCGGGTCGATGGTTGCAATCTCGGCAAGAGTTTTGGCAACCCGAAACGGACTCTCATAGATCACAAAGGCCTCATCACGCTCCATAAGAAGGGCAAGACGCTTTGTTCTTCGACCACTCTTGGGAGAGAGGAAACCTTCAAAGGTAATTGTTTTGCCAACCAAGCCTGCAACACTGACTAAGGCAGTGAAAGCAGAAGGGCCTGGAATTGGAATAACGGTAAAGCCAGCTTCACGCACCTCTTCGACGAGGCGGCTACCTGGATCGCTGATAGCAGGGGTGCCGGCATCACTGACCAAGGCGACACTCTTACCCTCCTCGAGCAGTGCAATAATCCCTTTTGCGGATGCTGCTTCGTTATGGGCATGGGTGGCAATGAGACGCGCGGAGATTCCATAGTGAAAGAGAAGCTGTTGGGTGTGGCGTGTATCCTCACAGGCGATAACATCAACGCTCTTGAGCGTCTCAACAGCGCGGTACGTTATGTCGGCGAGGTTGCCGATTGGAGTTGCAACCAGATAGAGGGTACTCATAGCAGTCAGTCTACACACTTGCAAACCCCCACACAAGGCTGTAGAACTCTGAACTGCCTTCACACAAAAGATCAGCGTCAGACAAAGAAAGGCAAAGAACTGGCGTTAGCGTGACAACCTTCTCCCAATTGAGGTACAATTACCCCAAATCCCTCCGATGGATTACCCCAAATCCCTCCGATGGATTACCCCAAATCTCTCCGATGGAT
>JBAZCM010000150.1:0-4533 GCA_041654935.1 Sphaerochaeta sp.
CGCCCTTATCGAGCCGGTAGAACGGTATAATGATCAGGTAGCTTTTTTTAACGCCCAGCGATCATCGTTTCCTGCCATCCTCGCCGCTCGGCGCCTCGACCTCGATAGCCTCAACCCGTTTGATATTGCCACTGCGCTTAAAAGCCGCCCCTGAGAGATACAGTGGCAAGAGCACCAGCGTTGTAGTCAAGTTTGCCTGACCGCCTCTAAGCCCTAAGCCAAAGAGTACAACCGTTGCAGCGAAGAAGAGGGTGATAATCAGCGAATGCTTGCGTTTTCCTACCAGCAAAAAAAGAGCTGGGATGAAGAGCAGGGGATTGATGATAAGAACATTACGATTTGCATAGGTCATGTCCATATCACTGGCGACCATCATAAAGAGCAGCACACTGCCCAAAACTGCCAAGAAGAGGTAGCAGAAGGCCAGGAAGGTTCGTTTCCAGGAAGGGGCGGCCAAGCCCAAGACCTGTAAAAGAAAGAGTAGAGAGAGGCTGAGGATGATTGCTATGGTCATCGGACTTCTTCCATCTATCTGGGCTTTTGTTGCAACAGCTACTTCCTCTACATTGGCTGCCAAAGAGGAGCCTTGTGCATCAGTGAAGTCTATGATTGCCCGCTCAAGCTCAAGAGGAAGGAACATGGCTTCCCACCGGGAAACCTTCTGGTCTATGGAAGGGCCTTGGAGGGCAGAGAGAACCCAGTTGGTAAAGGGTCGGTGCATCATGAAGGAGTCTGCAAGCTCTCGGATGCTCTTGCCCGTTGATTGACCCTTCGCCCACTTTTCAAAGGCTCCATCGGTAGCAACATTGATGATGTCACGAATCCGGGTAGAGCAGTTGTCATCGTAGAAGTGGTACAGATAGGTTGATGGGGAAGTACCCACATAGGTCTGCAGGTACTCAATGATGGCAAACTGAGCAGAAGGTGTTAGCTTCAGGTCAATGAGCCTCACATCGCGCCCTTCTTCAATAGCCTCATCGATGCGCCACCGCGCGTTGCTCTGTAATACATAGTAGTACATCCTGCCTCGGGCAAAGTTGAGGTAGAAGTGCTCTTGGTTGTAATCAAAGATGCCCCAGTCATACATGACCTTCGTCCCACTAGGGAGTGAGACGATCAGGGCAGAGTGGCCAAACCACGCATATAGGGGGTCGCCTGGGCCAACGGTCAAGAGCGAGACGGTTGTCTCTTCTACCCATTTTTGTTGATTGGGAGCGAGAACACGCAGAGGATCGATCGTTTGTAGGCTCTCTTGGCTATCGAGTAATACCGGCGAATATACCTCCGCAGGCATCGATCCAAAGAGGGGCAATATGGCCAACAACAATAGTAGCAAGACCGATGGCTTTCTCATTGGCACAGCATACCACAGCCCAAGCGCTCTTCCAACCTGTTGATTTTTTACCCCTTAGACTCTACCCTGTTTTAGGAGGTTCAATGGAGCGTAACATCACCACCCTGGCCATCGTGCTGCATAGTCGCCGATGGGGGCAGACAAACCGTCGGCTCAGACTGCTCAGCGTCGATCTGGGAATTATTGATGTGGTGAACTATGGAGCCCAAAAATCATTGAAGGCTGTAAAGGCAGAGGTCTTTTGTGATGGGCACTTCTTTTTGTACCATAATCCGGTCAAAGGAGATTATACGCTTAAGGACCTCACCCCGATCGCCGACCACCGAGAGATCCGGGATGAGCTTGCGCTGAACTACACCGGATTGTTCTTCTGTGAATTGATCAGCAAGACTGCTGGAGGCGAAAGTGCCGCTGAGTATACGCTGCTCTCCAAAGCGTTGGATTTGCTCTCCCTCCACCCAGAAAGACGAGAGTTGACGTTGATTCAATTCGTCCATCAATTATCCGGTGTCCTAGGAGTCCAGGTGGAGTTGGATCACTGCCCCTCATGTATGCGCACCTATGGCGCTGATGAGATTGTGCATTTCTCTTCAACGTTGGGAAGCCAATGCTGCCAGGAGTGTGCAAATCTTGAGCGTTCACTGATCCTCCCTCCTGGGGCCAGACGTTATCTGACTGTGACGCGAGAGATGGATTTTGACGAAGCGGTGATGGTCGATCTCAACGAAGCAGCGTTGACGAGGATCAAGCACTACATGCTGCGGTACGCCCAGTACCTCTGTCCATCGCAGTTAGAGAGTGCGGCTTCGGGCTTGTTGTAGTAAAAGAACTGAATGAAGGTTATGGATAGATGAATTGGAAAAAAACCCCGATCTCCAGCGCAGAAGTACGTCGTCTCAATGAACACTATGGCATCGATATGGTCACCTCATCGATTATGGTCAGACGGAATCAATCGAGCGCAGAACAAGTAAAATTTCTCCTTGAACGTGAATTGACCTACCTACACAATCCTTTTCTTTTTGACGACATGGAAGCGGTCGTCGACCGCATCCAAGAAGCACAAACCGAAGGGGAATTGGTTCGTATATACGGCGACCGCGATGTCGACGGCATTACCAGCACTGCCTTGCTCACCCAGGAGCTTCGGTCAATGGGCATTGAGGTCACCACTAGGCTTCCTGAAGGCGATGAGCCCTACGGACTGAGCCTCAGGGGAGTGGAAGAGGCGTTTAGTGACAATGTGACGCTGCTTATTACCGTTGACTCGGGGATCAGCAATATTGAGGAGATTACAGCCGCCAACCAGAAGGGCATAGATGTGATAGTGCTGGATCACCACGTACCAGGAGACAGTCTGCCTCCAGCCTATGCAATCATCAATCCAAAGCTTGTTGGATCGGGGTATCCCTTTGCCGACTTGGCCGGAGTAGGGGTGGTGGCAAAGGTTATTTGGGCACTGCGCTTTGCGCAAACCGATCTGTGGGGTGAAGAGTTCATTCTTGCCCACGCCCAGCCGGGCAACGAAACGGTAATCATCCAGGCAATGCGGGTACAAAATCTCTTGGTCATTGACCAGGTCATTGAAGAGATTAACCCCGGCCTTATCCCCCTCGACCAATCCAAGGCCTTTGCTTTCTTAGGCTGTGGCCTGCCAATCTTCGTCCTCGATGAGGCCACCGAACGTGCCCAGCTAAAGGAAGCGTTTGGGAAGATGGTGGATATCCACCTTATCGATCTGAGACCAAGTTTTGAAAAGGCACTGCCAATTGTCAGATCAAAGGGCCTCTTCTCTCTTGCTCAATTGAGTCGAGCGGCAAAGTACTCTCCGCATGGAAAGGATGAACTGGCTGTCCTCTACTCCCTCTTTGTTGCCTATGCCTACAAGGCCCATCCTTCTTTGGATAGCGGGTATGAAGAGATTTTGGACTTGGTGGCCATCGGTACCATCGCCGACCTTATGCCGATGGAGGATGAGAACCGAATCCTCGTCCATCGGGGCATGAGGGTTCTTAACAAACGCCATCGCACCGCTCTCCTTCCTCTGTTGACTGCCCAAAATCTGTTGGGTAAGCAGATTTCATCAACAGATATCTCTTGGCAGATCAGTCCTCCAATCAATGCAAGCGGGCGAATGGGGCGGCCCAGTGTTGCCTTGGACTTACTACTCAGTGAAAACCTCGGTCAGGCTCAACTGCTTACCGATGAGCTGTTGTCGATGAACAAGGAGCGTCAGCGCCTAGGCCAAGAGGCATGGGAGCGCATCCTTCCTATCAGCAAGGATAGCTTTGAATCTACTGGCTCAAAGATGGTGATCATCAATGATCCTGAGATCGCCCGGGGCATTACCGGTGTCATGGCAAACCGCTTACTACGCCACTACAAAGCCCCAGCATTAGTCATTGCACCAGCTGAAGAGGGGAAGATCAGTGGCTCTCTTCGCTCCAACGAGCCATTTCATGCTCGAGACTTCCTCTCAAACTTTGAAGATCTCCTCCTCGATTATGGCGGGCACGCTTGTGCAGGAGGCTTTTCAGCTGAGGCCGCGGTCTTGGAGGTGTTGCTTAAGCGCATGCATGATCGTCTTGACGAGATGGATTGTCCAGAGGAAGCCAGTGAGGAGGTTGTGATCGATTGCACCCTCCCCGCTGCATACATGAGTCCCAAGATGATTGAGGTAGTTGAGTTCTTTGAGCCATATGGGGAGAAGAACCCTCCGTTGGTCCTGCACATAGAGGGGGCGATCATCGAATCAATTCAGCGCCTCTCCAACAAAAATGGCGGACCAAACCATCTGAAGCTCACACTTGCTTACGGTGAGTATCGCTGGCCGGCGCTCTATTGGGAGTCGGGCGATCGAGTTGGGCAAGAGTTTGACGTAGGGACGCAAGTGAACGTCGCATTTCGCCTGGGAAGAAACTATTTCCGTAACCAAGAGAGTTTACAATTGGTGATCATTGATTTGAAAACCAGTGAGAGTGCTTGACACTCACCGCTCTTTTCAGGCACTCTAGCCAAGGATACGAACCCAATAAGGGGAGGGGGTGATTACACGAATGGCATTTGTAAAAGTCGATGACAATGAACCACTTGAGAAATCAATCAAGCGTTTCAAGCGTATGGTTGAGAAAGAGGGGATCATCCGCGAATGGAAGAAGCGGGAGTACTTTGAAAAGCCT
>JBAZCM010000151.1:0-4523 GCA_041654935.1 Sphaerochaeta sp.
GAAGGCGGTAATCCCTTCGTTATGATCGGCTATCTCCTGTAACGCATGGGCCAAGTGTGTGAGCACTTCATCACCGTGGGCATAACCGAAGAGCATATTCAAGCGTTTGAAGTTCAAGGGATTGATGACCATCAACGCATGCTCTTTACCTCGAAGCCTGCTGGCAATCTGGTAGTAATGGCGGAGATTGGGCAAGCCGGTGAGCACGTCGTGGTTGGCGTGATGGGCGATGCGAATATTCAGGCGGTAGACGCGGGAGAATGAGTAGAAAAAGAATCCATAGAAGACCAGCAAGGTCAGGGTGATGACCACACTGATGGTATGGATGAGCATATTCAATCGTTTGAGAGAGGAGATGACAATCAAAGAGCCGATGGATTTGTCATCAAGTTTCAAGGGAAGGTGAAGGCCCAGTGACGGGTCGTTGTCCATACGAAGCAGTCGGTAGTGTTGATCCGAGATCGGGAAATCATACACTGCTGGGTCAACGATACAGCCAATATTGGAGATATTGGAGGCGGCAATAACCTGGCCATCCTTATCCAAGAGGGCGAGGCGAGTCATTGGGGTGTGTTGAGCCAACACTTCGATGATGTGCTGCGGTTTGAGATGACCAAATCGCCCTTCAATCTTCTCGGCCTTCAAGCCTCCCTGGATAATTTTCCCATCAGCGGTACGACGGTAGGCATACTTATAGAGGATGCCTGTGTCCACTTCAGCGCGAATCTCATCGATGAAAACTTGCTCTCCGCTCTGCTGAAAAGTACGCAGCGGATGATCAGGCGGCGGTTCCCAGCCAATGAAAGAGCCATTGCTTGAGTGAGTGACCACCAAATTTTCATCGTAGAGGTAGATGATGTCCAGCATCACATCCTTGGCAATACCTTGCAGCAACTCATTGGTAATAGGCCAGGGGTATCGATCTACGACTGCGGCTCCTACCTGTAGGGTAGCGGCGAGCTCTTCATCGAAGTGCTTGTCAGCTTCGATTACCATGCTCATGGTCGTTGCATAGCTTTTAGCGGTGAGTAAGGCTTCCTCTACTCGTTGCTCGTAATAAAAACTGCGTAACGAGATAATAGCCCACCAGCCTACTGCCACGAAGAGCAGGAGGATAAGGGCTGAGGGTATGATGACGGATTTGAGCCAGATTCTCTGGTCTTCCATATACGTCTTCAGTATTGTGCCTCCCCAATTGCCACGCTTTGTCCACCTCCTAGGATAGCACACAATCGGAGAAAACGCTCACTCAGAGAGAAGAAAATTCATCAAACACCCGCTCTGCCAATGGCGACTCTGATAAATGATGGTATACTGGGCAAACAAGGAGAAGTATATGTATACCCCTGATAAAACACGCTATGAACAGATGGTCTACCAACGCTGTGGGACCAGTGGTTTGAAGCTACCCAAGGTCTCCTTGGGGCTTTGGCAAAACTTTGGTGACACCTCGCCCTTGGAGAATTCGCGCAAGATGCTCCACACTGCTTTTGATCTTGGCATAACCCACTTTGACTTGGCCAACAACTATGGCCCACCCCCGGGATCGGCTGAACTGAACTTCGGCAAGTTGCTAGCCCAGGACTTTGGTGCCTATCGCGATGAGTTGATCATCAGCTCAAAGGCCGGTTACCTGATGTGGGATGGCCCCTACGGAGAGTGGGGTAGCCGCAAGTACGTCTTGGCCAGCCTCGATCAAAGCCTGAAGCGGATGGGCCTTGAGTACGTAGACATCTTCTACTCTCACCGCTATGACCCCGACACCCCGCTTGAGGAGACAATGAGTGCTCTGGCAACAGCGTACAAGAGTGGTAAAGCCCTCTATGTTGGTGTCTCATCCTATTCAGCAGAAAAGACGCGAGAAGCATATGCAATCCTCAAGGAGATGGGCGTGCCTCTGTTGATCCATCAGCCCTCCTATTCGATGCTCAACCGCTGGGTGGAGGAAGACTTGCTTGATACCTTAGGAGAGTTGGGTGTTGGTTCAATCGTCTTTAGCCCGCTTGCCCAAGGCATGCTCAGTGACCGCTATCTGTCAGATATCCCTGCCGATAGCCGTGCAGCGCGCTCTGGTAGCTCCCTCTCTCAAAAGTTTCTCAGTGAGGAAAACCTCAAACGAGTCCACGCGCTCAATGAGATTGCGAAAAAGAGGGGACAGAAGCTTGCCCAGATGGCCCTCGCTTGGTGCCTACGGCGCCCTGAGGTGACCAGCGTGCTCATTGGAGCCAGCTCGCCTGAACAGATCATCGAGAACGTTGGTGCGTTGAAGAACCTTTCATTCACCGCGGAGGAGCTTGCTGAGATCGATAGATATGCTATAGAAGGGGATATCAACCTCTGGTCACGGTCCAGCGCTGATTGACAGGTCTGTTGGCTTCTGTTATATTGTACGCAACCTACTAGGAGGGCCCTTGTGGTCCTCCTCTATTTGGAGGCTATAATGGCACACGAACAACTGACCTTGTCATTTCAACTCTGCTTCAGGATTTATGCGCTTGAACGTGAGTTGATGGCAGCCTATCGGCCATTGCTCGATGAACTAGGATTAACCTATCCGCAATATATTACGATGCTCTATCTGTGGGAGCACGAGAAGGGAACTGTGGGCGAACTCTGTAGCGCTCTGAGCCTTGATACCGGGACAATGAGCCCGTTGCTCAAACGCCTCGAGGCCAGTGGCTTCATCACCCGCAGGCGTCTTCCATCCGATGAGCGGACCGTAGAAGTAAGTCTGACAACCAAAGGTAAGGAGTTGGAGCACCAAGCCCTCTCGGTTCCCGAGACGATTGCCGGCTGTCTCTTGACTTCAGACAAGGATGAACAGAGCCGGCGGTATCATGAATTGAAGACAATCCTCGACCAGGCTCTCGACCAACTTCGCGAGAGCCGTAAGATGCGCCAGGAGGCCAAGGTCAACTGACCTTTGTCTCCTTGGTCTGTGGTGAATGGTCGGTCATCAACACATCGATGCCATGGGCTGCGAAGACTGAGCGGGCCATCACCAGCTCACTAGCTGTTGGGGCTGGAACATCTTCGAAGGGGTAGTTGAGCTTCAACTGCTCCCACTTGTATGCTCCCATGCTGTGATAGGGCAAAAGCTCTACCTGTACGACAGTATCAAAGTTCGTCAAGAAATCCGCCAACTCATCAAGGCGCTGCTCTTCTAACGTCCAGCCAGGGACCAAAACGTGGCGAATCCATACATCCTTGCCAATTGACTGACAGTACGCCAGTGTGGCAAGGGTATTTGCATTTCCCATTCCGGTAAGACTGAAGGCCTGTCTGTCATCCAAGCTCTTGATATCCAACAATACCAGATCAACCTCGTCGAGAACTTCTCTGGAAATCTCAAGGGGGACGCTGCCTGCAGTGTCGATGGCGGTGTGGATTCCTTCTGCTTTCAAGGCTTTGATGAGAGCGAGGGTAAACTCGGGCTGCCGCAGTGGCTCACCGCCGCTGATCGTCACCCCACCACCGGTTGTGATGAAGGAGCGGTATCCCTTGATCTCCTCTACAAGGTCGGCAACTGTGCGTTGGCTGCCACCCTTCATCGACCAGGTGTCGGGATTGTGGCAGTAGCGGCAGCGCAGTGAGCAGCCTTGTAAAAAGAGTACGTATCTGAGACCGGGACCATCGAGGGTCCCCAGGGTCTCAATTGAGTGTATATTTCCAACGATAGACATCGTGTTTTCTCCTAAAGCGAGTCGTGGAAGGTGCGGTGAATGACGTCAAGCTGCTGCTCGCGCGTCAGCTTGATAAAGTTGACCGCATATCCACTGACTCTGATCGTCAGCTGTGGATACTTCTCAGGGTGCTCCATAGCATCGATGAGCGTGCTCTTCTCCAGAACGTTGACGTTGATGTGGTGTCCCTCTTCGGCGAAGTAACCATCCATCAGGGTGACAAGGTTGGCCACCTGGCCTGTTTCATTCTTGCCCAAGGTGCTCGGCACGACGGTGAAGGTATAGCTGATCCCATCCTGGGCCGATGCGTACGGCAACTTTGCCACACTCTTCATGCTGGCAACGCTTCCCTTGGTGTCACGCCCGTGCATCGGGTTAGCACCAGGGGCAAAGGGTTCACCAGCCTTCCGGCCATCGGGAGTGGAGCCAGTCTTCAGTCCATAGACCACGTTACTGGTGATGGTGAGTACCGACAGAGTCTGCACTGAGTTGCGGTAGGTGGTGTGGCGTCGCATCTTGGTGATGAAATCTTCTACCAAGGAGGTGGCAATCTCATCGACACGCTCGTCGTTGTTGCCGTAGGCCGGGAAGTCTCCCTCCACCTCAAAATCGATGGCAAGGCCACTCTCGTCACGGACAGGGCGAACCTTGGCATGCTTGATGGCGCTGAGGCTATCGGCTACAACCGAAAGACCGGCAATACCTCCTGCCATAGTGCGTACGATCTGCTCGTCGTGCAGAGCCATCTCCAGTGCCTCATAGCTGTACTTGTCATGCATGTAGTGAATGACATTGAGGGTATCGATATAGAGCTTTGCCAGCCAGCTGGTCATCGCATCG
>JBAZCM010000152.1:0-4493 GCA_041654935.1 Sphaerochaeta sp.
GTCATCAGGATGGTTACCTCGCTGGCCAGGCTCTTCAGAATCTCAATCAGTAAGGGACGGGATACAATTACCATCGCAGAAGAGTTGGAGCATGTACGTAACTACCTGATCATCCAGCAGATTCGCTACCAGGATAAATTTGTCTTCTCCATTGAGATCGAGGAGGGCACAGAGGATCTTGCCACCCTCAAACTTATAGTCCAGCCCATTGTAGAGAATGCCATCTACCATGGTATCAAGTACCTGCAGGAATTAGGCAGGATTACCATCAAGGTCTATCGTAAAAAACCCCATGCTGTAGTCATTGAGATTCGGGACAATGGTGTTGGTATGGATGAGCAGACCCTCGAACAAATCCTCGACTTTACCGCCAGCCATGGATCGAAGATTGGCTATGGGGTGCGCAATGTCCACCAGCGGATCCAGCTGCATTGGGGATCTGATTATGGGCTTGAAATCTCAAGTGAACTTGATGAAGGTACGTTGGTTCGCCTGATAATCCCAGAACAGGAATTGAACCAGTCACCACAGGGAGGTCAACAATGAGACGGATAGGGGCCTTTATCATCTGCGTACTGCTCTTAACCGGCTGCACTCCCAAAGAGACGCACACCAACCCCCACATCGCTGTCATCACGATGATGCAAGGCGGAGAGTTCTGGGGAGCTCTGAAGAACGGGGCACGCAGTGCACGAAGTGCCACCTCATCTGTCCTTGAGTTCTTCGGCCCGATCAATGAGGCAGATTATGAAGGTCAAGTTGCTGCGGTGAACCTGGCAATCGACCAACACTTCGACGCCATCATCCTCTCGCCCTCTCACTACACCCGCCTCGCCGAAGCAGTGACGAAGGCGCGCTCAAAGGTTATCAAGGTAGTCCTTGCTGACACAGCCCTCAAAGGTCAGAGTGCTGACTTTTTGATTACCGCTGACTATCGGACGATCGGGCAGCAGATGGCCGAGCATGCCTTTACCCTCTTTGAGCCAGCAGAGCAGATCAATGCCCTGATCATCGGCAGCCTTCCCAACACCACAACGATGACAAACCTTGTCGAAAGTCTCTCTGAAACCCTGCGTACCCGACCCAACACCCGTATCATCAGTTCGACCTTCAGCTTCAGCGATGAGTCCATAGCCCGCTCCATCACCCATAATGCCCTGCAGGTCGAACCGAAGATCAACGTGATCTTTGCCTTGGAGGAGAATACTGCCCATGGCGTAGCACTGGCCATCGAACAACACCCCGCCCCAATCAACTTCATTGCCCTTGGCAACACCCGCTATGAGATCCAACTCCTTGAGGAGGGGGTCATCGATGCCTTGGTGGTCGTCAATGCCTTCAACCTTGGCTATCGCAGTGTCTTGGCATCAGTGCAACTGCTCGATGGAAAAAAACCTGCCCAACAACCAGTAGACTTTGCCTTGGTGACCAAAGAGACCATGTTCACCGAAGAGCATCAACGACTGGTTTTCCAGACCGTCCAATAAAAGTTGAGGCAGGATTGCTCCTGCCTCAAAGTTGGAAGGGATGTGCTACTAGTTCTTTTGCACGTACTTACGAATATCGAAAGAGACTGCGGAGACAATGATCAGACCCTTGATGATGTTCTGCCAGTAAGGGTTCACTCCGATGAAGGTCAGTCCGTAGTTGATGAAGCTGAAGATAATGACACCGGCGATGACGCCGCTGACAGTCCCCACTCCTCCGGTCGTTGAGACGCCTCCAACAACACAAGAGGCGATGGCGTCCAGCTCATAGCCCGATCCATAGTTGTTGGTTGCCCCACCGGTTCGAGCTGCCTCCAGCACTCCGGAGAATGAGATCAAGAATCCACAAACGGCAAAGAGGCCAACAAGAGTCTGGGTGATGTTAATACCCGAGACTGCGGCGGCATCGGGGTTACCACCGACGGCATAGATGTTCTTGCCGAAGACCGTTTTGTTGAGGATGATCCACACAACAACGGAGACAACGGCAGCAAAGATTACAATGACCGGAACAAAGCCTATCGAACCTGATCCAAGGTAGGTGAAGTCAGCACGTAGTCCACCGATGGGCTGGCTGTTGTTCGGCGGCATGTTGAAGTAAATCGAGTTGATTCCGTAGATGATCAACATTGAGCTCAGGGTGGCGATAAAGGCCGGCACCTTGAACTTAGCTACGATCAGACCGTTCATCATGCCAAAGAGCGTTCCGGCAATGACGGCCAGAAGAATTGGGATGATCAAGGGAATTTGGCCCAGGTCCGGATAGAACCGTCGTACATAGTCGGCAGTCTGCAACATCGAAGCTGAGATGACCGCAGCCATCCCAACCAGCCTTCCACCGCCTAGGTCGACGCCTCCGGTGAGGATGACGAACATCATCCCCAGGGCCATGATGATCTTTGTTGAGCTCATCATCAGGATGTCGCGCAAGACTTGCAGGCGTAAAATCCGTGGGTTGATGATTGCTATGACCACGACAAGGAGCAAGAGGACAAGGAAAATTGCCCGCTCCATAATCATTTGTTTGATACGTTTGCCATCCAACACTGCAGTGACCTTCATCCTATATCCTCCCTACCCAACATATTTGGTCGCCAGCTCCATGATCTCTTCCTGGGTGGTCTTCTTACTATCGACGATGCCACTGACCCTCCCCTCACTCATGACGACAATCCGGTCGGTCATGCCTAGGAGTTCGGGCATCTCACTGCTGATCATGACGACTCCCTTGCCTTGGGCGGCGAGTTCGCGCATGATCACATAAATTTCATATTTAGCCCCAACGTCGATGCCCCGAGTCGGTTCATCGAGGATCAGAATCTCAGGGGCAGTCAAAAGCCATCGGGCAAAGAGCACCTTCTGTTGGTTACCACCGGAGAGGCTCTTAATCAGCGTCCTGGCCGATGGGGTCTTAATATCCAAATCTGCAATTGATTTCTTTGTATCGACGGCCATCTTGGCGTTATTGAGCAATTTATTCTTGTTCTGATACTTCTTCAGGTTTGCAATAAGTAAATTCGCCTGCACGGAAAGAACTGGGAAAATCCCAGTGGCTCGCCGCTCTTCAGTCAAAAGAGCCATCCCCAGCTTCTTTGCATCGTGGGGGTTTCTGCATGTCTCCTCCTTTCCCTTGACAAAGAGCTTGCCTGTGGTGTGAAGGCGTAGACCAAATACGGCCTCAAGGACTTCGGTGCGCTGGGCACCGACCAAGCCACCAATGCCCAGAATCTCTCCCTTACGGAGGGTCATCGAGACATTCTTGAAGCTTCGGGGATTGGGAGAGGTGTAATCTTCGATCCGCAATAGCTCTTCACCAATTTCGCTCTCTCCTGTGGGGAAACGATGGGTAAGGTCGCGTCCGACCATCCGCTTGATGATCGTAGCGGTGGTCAGCTCGCCAGAAGGCCAGGTTCCCACATACTTGCCGTCACGCATGATCGTCACTTCATCACTGATCTGGAGAATCTCCTCCATCTTGTGGGAAATATAGATGATGGCAACCCCGCGCTCCTTCAACGAACGGATGATATTAAAGAGGTGCTCAACCTCATTCTCGGTCAATGAGGATGAGGGCTCATCCATGATGATAATCTTCGAATCATAGGAGACTGCCTTGGCAATCTCAACACTCTGAGCCTTGGAGACCGAGAGGGTACGTAAAAGATCAGTCGGCTCAATGGCTGTGAGGTTTAACTCAGCCAATAGATCTGCGGTCATCTGGTGCATTGCATGGTGGTCGACCATCGGGCTTCTTTTGCCTCCCTTGCGGGGGAAGCGACCCAACCAGATATTCTCCATAACCGATCTGTAGGGAATGAGGTGCAGCTCCTGGTGAATCATGGAGATGCCAAGCTTCAATGCCTCTTTGACGTTGTCAATCTTCACCGGCTCTCCATTGAAGAAAATCTCCCCTTCGTCCATCGTGTACAGACCAAAGAGGCACTTCATGAGAGTTGATTTGCCGGCTCCGTTCTCCCCCATCAGGGCATGCACGGTCCCTGGCTTGCCAAGAAGGCGGCCATCTTTTCCTGACCCTTTACGCGGTCCCACATGCCGGTGTCTTCAGCAAGCTTCTGGACGCGGATTCCTGCATCCTGCAGAGCCTTGATGGAGTACTCGGTGCGGAGCTCAGCATCCTGGTGGCCAGGCTCGCCCTTGAGCATGATGTACTGCAGTACGCCGTCACCATTCTTGTCCATCTCAGGATGGGCTTTCCAGTAATCGGCGATAATCTGTCCGCTCATCGTGCCACTCTCTTCAGCGCGGGCTCCGACGTAGTAAATCTTGTCCCACTTTGCCATATCCTCTTCCAACGGCTCGCGGTTGAAGAACACAACGGGGATGTTGGCCTTCTTGGCCTTGTCGATGATCGTGCCAGCAGCGGTTCGGTCAACGGGGTTGATCTGCATCGCTTTCATACCCTTGGTGATGAAAAGGTCGACCTTCTCATTCTGGGTAGCCTGGATGTTCATCGAGTCAACGACCTCTACCTCTGCTTCGGTCTCA
>JBAZCM010000153.1:0-4421 GCA_041654935.1 Sphaerochaeta sp.
TCTCTCAACATCCCGATCTGGTGGTCATCGCCAGATCGGATGAGGCCGGTTTGTATCTCGGCGCTAGTGAGGATGGTCGGATGATTTTTGTCACCGGTCACAGCGAGTATGATCGACTGACGCTGGACAATGAGTATCGGCGTGACCTCGGCAGAGGTCTAAAACCCAAGAAGCCTGCCAACTACTACGATGGGGAGAAGGTGAAAGTCAGATGGAGAAGCCATGCAAACCTCCTCTTTGCCAACTGGCTGAACTATCACGTCTACCAGCAGACTCCCTATCAGATTGAGAGGATTGAGCAGCACAGTTGAGTTATCTCATCCTTGAGGTTGGCTATCTCCTCATCTGAGATAAAGGCGAAGGCTTCCTTGACTCCTGCTGCCCAGTTGATTGAGTACGCTAGCGCAAGGGTGGGAATCTTGCGTTCAGCCAACAACGTAGCCTCAGCTGCAAGGGTCATGCCCACCACGTCAAAGCCTTGGCGGCCATAGAAGGCAATCTCGGCTTTTGTCTCCAGCCGGGGGCCAACGGTAGAGACGTAGATCAAGTCTTTTACCAGTGACTTTTCACGGGCAAGTGCCCTATTCTGTAAAGAGATTGAGAATGGCTCTTCGATGCTTATATGCACCACCTCTTGGTCATAAAAGGTGTGAGCCTGGCCACCGAGGTCGACAAAGTCACCGATGATGCCCACTTTACCGGGCTTGAGACGGTCGGTAATCGAGCCTACTGCATAAATGGCCACAACTTCGGTGACACCGAGTTGGCTCAGCGCGTCGATATTGGCACGGTGGTTGATCATGTGTGGAGGACGGGCATGCCCTTTGCCGTGGCGTGGTAGGAAGACCAACTGTTCTTCGGCGACATACAGGATCGTGTTTCCATATGGGGTCTCGATAGTTCGCTCAACCAGTTCAAGGCCATCGAGCATCGTAAAACCAGTTCCGCCAATGATTGCTTTCATGCAAAAGCCTCCTCTACCTCATGGGGGCGCAGTACTCCCTTGGGAGTCACGACCGAAGTCACCAAAGAGGCTGCGATGATATCAAATGCTGGGTATCGTGCGGGGATGTCAGCTGCGGTAGTCGCCTCTCCCCTACACTCTTTCATTTCTTGTGGATTGCGTTCCTCTGTCACCACATCAGCCTCTCCTCTCTTGGAGGGGTCCGGGGAGATGGCAAAGGCGTGGTAAGGTATCCGGTAGTGAGAGCAGGCGATGGCATTGGAGAGCGTTCCGGTCTTGTTGACCACCGTCCCATCCATGCACAACACGTCGCAGGCGGTCATGTATCGGTCGATTACCCCCTCTCGCATCAGCGTCGCTCCCATTCCATCTCCGATGATGGTAACATCGATGCCCATCTGGTGGGCACTGGGGGCGGTGAGACGGCTACCCTGTAAGTAAGGGCGGGTCTCGTTGACATATAACCGAATGTGTTTGCCCGCCTCCCGGGCATAAGCAAGGCTATAGAGGACGGTATGTTCACCAAAACAGGTGGTCAAAATCCCCTCATCATCACCGATCAGAGAGCCACCGAGTTTTCCCAGTCGATGATAGATCTCATCCCATTGGGCTAGGCTCTTTGTCACATCCTCTTCGATGCGATCCATTGCCTCATCAAGGCTTTGATACGAGGATAAAAGAGTGTCTAGAGCACGGGCCATGGTGGTATTGGTAGGGCGTGCTGCCTTCAGCAGCAAAGCTGCATCGGTAAAACTTGTCAAGGAGGGTGAAAGCTCCTGTGCCTTTATTCTGCGTTTGACCTGCACCATTGCCAAAAGTGCCACCTCCAAGGGCCCTCCTCCTTGGGTGACCATAGTCTGTAAGGCATGAGCCGCTTCCTCAGCACTAGCGCATCGGACAAACCGCTTTTCAAAGGGGAAGTGACGCCGGTCGCCAATGAGCAATGAAGAGCCTTCCAAGCGACAAATATTTTCGTGACAAAGCAGGTATGGTGTGTTGATCATCGTCTTCACACTAGCACAGTCGGCGCCGGTAGGGCAATCTGAAGAAGTGTGGAGATGCCTCCTATACATTGACGTTTGGAGAAAGAGTTCGTACAGTAGAGAAATGTTGTGCCAAACACCGTTAAAACCAAAAGGAAGTATCATGAACACACGTAAACGAATCATCCTCGCAGCCCTGCTGCTATTAGTGGCAACCATCTCTCCGCTTGTTGCCCACGGCATGAAGGAGGGCAACCCACAGGCCCTCACCGTCCGGGTGCTTGCCACCATTGAACAGTATGGACAGAAGACCTTCATCGCCAAGGATGCAATGGGCAACGATGTCACCTTCACCGCTGACTATGACAGCAACTCCAGCTGGCCCGTCATGGCTTTGACCAAGGGCGATTACCTGGAAATTGTCCTCGATGGCCACTACGCCGATGAGATTCGCTGGGTGACCCCGCTCGCTGAGGTCGGAGCCCTTGGCCTTACCATTCCTTTGGTAGGCAGCGGCCCCCTGGAGAGCCTGGAAGATCGTTTCAGCTACACCTACGGCTTCCTCTTGCTGCAATCCTTTGCCAGCCAGGGCCTCTTCTTTGACGGTGGCTATTACACCAAGGGAGCCATCGATGGCTACAACGACTCCTTCAGCGAAGTACAGCGCGGTTTCTTCACCATCGAAGAGCTCTACGAGAACGTTGAACGCTATCAATTTGAGATTTGGGATGCAGGTCTCGCTCGTGAGGACTTTGGAAAGGCCTATAGCTCGATCGAAGAAGTGCGCTCGCTTGCCAAGCCCACCGACCTCACCGATATCTTCAGCTACACCTATGGCTATATGCTCGCTTTGAACCTCACCGGTCAGGGCCTCACTGTTGATGGAGACCTCTACGCCCAAGGCGCTTTGGACTACGCCAGTGACAATCCGCTCTTGCTCAGCGAGGCTGAGATGCAGGTGACCTTCCTCGAGTACCAAGAGGTGATGGAAGCCGAATATGAGATCTGGCTTGCCGAAATTGCCCAGAGCAACCTCGCTGTCGCCGAAGCATTCTTGGAGGCCAACAAGGCAAACGACGATATCGTCGTCACCCCCAGCGGACTGCAGTTCCAAGTACTCACCAAAGGCGATGGGCCCAAGCCGACCATGGCCGACACCGTTGAGGTGAACTACCAGTTGCAACTCGCCGACGGCACGATGATCGATAGCTCCTATGACCGTGGCGAAAGTGCACACTTTGCTATGTTCATGCTCACCGCAGGCTTCCAAGAAGCGGTACTGAACATGAATGTTGGTAGTGTTGTACGCGCCTGGGTCCACCCTGAACTCGGCTACGGAGAGCAGGGCAATGAGATGATCCTTCCCAACAGCTTGTTAGTCTTTGATATCGAACTTTTGGGTATCGATGAATAACTGACCTAGATTCTCAATATATTAGGGGGAGCGCGCTGCGCTCCCCTCTTTACTGCTCATTGATGCCCTATTATGTAAGGGTGAAGATGGCTCGTTTATTCCAACGCTGGGTACTCGTTGTCTGGTTGAAGCGATATCGCTCCCCCTCAGAGAGAAGAACAAACTGTCCCTCGGTGAAGGTTGTCACTAAACGCGTTGCCCATTCATCGTGGATGGAGAAGACCTCCTCTCCTTCCAAGAGTACATGCACTTCCGTTCCCTTAGTCTGTTGGTCATGGCCACGCTCGGTGCTCTGTTGATGCAAAATCTGATAGTCGATCCCGCGATGTTCATATGTGCCTTCGGCCTGTTCGTACACTTCGCCGCGGTCCAACAGCTCAATAAGTGCCTGCATCCGAGGATGCAGGCTTACATACCACTCCAAGTGGTCCAAGAGGTCAATGACCATTAGATTGATTTGCCTTTGTGTGCTGTGGCCAGGGTATCAAAGTGGATGATTGTCTCAACACATCCATCAATGCCCAACCGACCACTGTCCAAACTCAGGTCGTAAGTGCGACACATGCCCCACTTTCGATCGCTGTAATAGTTGTAGTAGTTGGCTCGCTGCTTGTCAGTCTTCAGACAAACATCCTCAGCCTTCCCTTCAGCAACCTCGTAGACATCAACAGCACGTCTGACTCGATCTGCGAGCTTGGCATGGATGAAGATATTCACCACATTTTGCTGTTCTCGCAGAATGTAGTCTGCACAACGACCGACGATCACGCAAGGACCCAAACTCGCAAGACGCTTGATCGTCTTGGATTGAATCAAGAAGAGTTGGTCATTGAGCGGCATCTCGGTCACCCCGAGTGCTCCACTGGCCATCGGGTAGTTGCCCATCACCAGTGAGTAGAAGATACTGCTGGTCGCTTTCTCATCAGCATTGTTGAAGAGCTCTTCACTGAGCCCACTATCACGGGCACTGATGGCGATCAGTTCTTTGTCGTAGAAGGGAATTCCCAGCTTTTCAGCGAGGGTCTTTCCTACCTTCCGTCCTCCGCTGCCAAATTGTCTT
>JBAZCM010000154.1:0-4391 GCA_041654935.1 Sphaerochaeta sp.
CGAGGTGAGCGCTCACCTCGGCACACCTCTTACTACTTAATCAGGATCCCTTATGGACAGCAAACAAAAAGATTTCACTATCTCCCTGGCCTTGGTGGCGCTGGGGGTTTATGCAACGGTCGAAGGTGTGAGAATCTACCTCAAGGCAGCCAAACCGCCGTATAATATTACCACTCTCTCAATCTCCCCCGCCCTCCTACCAATCGTCCTTGGCGCCCTTTTGTTGGTGCTGAGCCTTACCCTTTTCATTAAGAGCCTCGCTGAGAGCTCAGTCGCCGAACGCACAACAACGCTTGGACAGTGGTTCAAAGGTGCAGTGAAAGACACAGATATCCAAATGATGGTAGGCGGTATGGTCATCATGGCCATCTACTCTTTCATCCTTGTCGGGCTCTTACCCTACTGGATTGTCTCAACCGTCTTCCTTGTTGCCCTGATGTCCTTTTTACGTGCAACGAAGTTCTACAAGATTCTCTTGGTCGCCCTGATTGCCGTTGGTCTGGTTATTCTTCTTTTCCAGGTCGGCTTCAACGTCTCACTACCCTAACGGAGGCTCAGATGGTTTTCCAATACCTGGGTCAAGCGACCCTCACCGTGCTCACCCCTATCAACCTTGTTGTTCTCACTCTTGCTGTTGGTTCAGGACTCTTGATGGGCATGCTCCCAGGCCTCAGTGCCACTATGGCAATTGCCTTGCTCACCGGCCTGACCTATAACCTACCTACCCAGACTGCCCTTATCTCACTTTTGGGAGTCTATGTGGGATCGATCAGCGGAGGCTGTCAATCAGCAATTCTATTGAATATTCCGGGCACCCCGGCTTCAGCTGCTACTGCCATGGATGGCTTTCCCATGGCCAAACGGGGAGATGGTGCCCATACAATATTTGTAGCCACAACATCCAGTATGCTCGGCACACTGCTGAGTGTTATCTTTGTGCTCACCCTCACCCCATTTCTTACTAAAATCGCCTTGAAGTTCGCCAGTTGGGAGTTCTTCCTCCTCTCGATCTTCGGCATCATGATCTGTGGAGCCCTCACCGCTCAAGGCAACGCCCTCAAGGGATGGATCAGCGGTATTCTTGGCCTCTTGGTTGCTATGATTGGTCTGGATACCGTCGACACTTTCGCTCGCTTCAGTTTCGGAAACGTCAATATGATGAGTAATATCCAGTTGATTCCGGTCATGATTGGGCTCTTCGGATTCCCCGAGATAGTTCGCGCCTTCAAAGCTGAACGAGAGGGAGAGGCTATTCAAATCTCCAAGTTCGAACCAAAGCGAGGCCTTACCTCAATTGCCAAAAACTGGATTGCTATTATCCGCAGCTCTATTATCGGAGTGGTGGTCGGTATCATCCCAGGAGTTGGAGAGGATACCGGCGGTTGGCTCTCCTATTGGGCAAGTAAGTCATCGAGCAAGGACCCTGAAACCTTTGGAAAGGGAAACGAGCTGGGAGTCATCTCTGCCGAAACCGGCAACAACGCCTGTATTGGTGGAGCAATCATTCCCGTCCTCAGCCTTGCAGTCCCCGGCTCTGCACCAGCTGCAGTGCTCTTGGCCGCATTCTTAATGCACGGATATCGCCCAGGCCCCCTATTGATGACCGAATCCCCTTCCTTCGTCTATAACGTAGCAATCTATCTGATTGCTGCTTCCTTCATGATGTGGGTTCTTGCAATGGTCATTGCCCGCGGTACAGTGCGCATTCTTCGGGTGAAGAAGAAACTCTTGATGCCCGTGATCTTCATGCTCTGTGTAATCGGTGCCTACCTGATCAACTACAACAAGTTTGACATCAAGGTGATGTTTGTTTTTGGTCTGATCGGCCTCGCTCTCTCTTCAACTGACTTTCCTGCAGCTCCCTTCCTCCTTGGAGTAATCCTTGGACCGATGGCTGACAGTAACCTCAGACGAGGCCTGCGCCTCAGTGAAGGTTCTCTGATGCCGATGCTACAGCGTCCAATCTGTATTTTCTTCTTGATTGTCATCGCCTTCATGATTCTCACCCAGCTCGGCTTCTTCAATTACCTGAAGAAAAGGAGGCAGGCATGAGACAATTTAATGTAGGATTCATTGGATCTGGCTTCGCTGCAGCGTTGCATGTACAGGCACTGAAGCGTGTGCCAGGCTTTGCAGTCCACCTTCGGGGAGTCTGCTCAACGAGTTTGGCTAAAGCGGAGCGCTTTGCTCAAGAGCACGGCTTTGAACGAGCCTATGAGAGTATTGAGGCAATGCTGGACGATCCAGTCATTGAGATTGTCTCTATCATTACCCCTCCGAAATCCCATGTTAAGTTGATCAAACAGGCTATGGAGAAGGGAAAACACGTCATCTGCGAAAAACCATTAAATGGATACTTTGGCAGCGGAGACGACGACAAGATCAAGATGTACGAACAAGTCGTCGCTGAACTGGATGATCTACAGCAATTTCTTGCAGGGCGATCAGAGCGCCTCTTCTATGCAGAGAACTACATCTATGCCCCCGCAGTGCAAAAAATTCGCCAAGTCATCGAGACCACCGGGGAGAAATTGCTCATCCTTCGAGGCGAAGAGTCTCACAGCGGCAGCCATGCAGCCCACGCTGCCCACTGGTCAGAAAACGGTGGAGGGTCATTGATCCGTCAAGGTTGTCACCCCCTCAGTGCTCTCCTCTATCTCAAGAAGATTGAAGCCAAGAGACGAGGAGAAAAAATCCAAGTTACCAGCGTCCTCTGTGACAGCTCACAAATTGGTACAATCCTCCCAGCAGAAGAGAAGGCCTCTATCCTCTCAAATCCAGTGGACGTCGAGGACTGGGCAGAAACAATCATCACGTTCAGCGACGGCACCAAAGCGGTGGTCATCAGTGGCGACATGATTGTCGGTGGCGTACGCAATAGTGTCGAAGCATATACTGCAAATGCCTGTTACGTGGGCAACCTCGCCCCAAACAATGCCCTTATGTGCTACCATGGCGACGAAGCGCCGATTAAGGATGTGTACTTAACCGAAAAGGTTGAGACCAAAGCCGGATGGCAGCACGTCTTCATCAATGAAGAGGAGATGCGCGGATATGTTGGGGAGTTTGAGGATTTCTTCCACTGTCTTGCCAGTGGCAAGGAACCAGAATCAGGATTCCCCATTGCCTATGAGACGATGAAAGTCTTGTACGCATCCTATGCATCGGCGGCGAGCAACAAACGTTTTTACTTGGAGTGATCATTGTGCAAAAAATGGATGGAATGACATATGCTCCCCAATCCTTGAATGTTGGGGAGCCGGTGGTGAGCCCTGGCCAGTTTATCTTTAGCGTCATCGGCCTCGATCATGGACACGTCTATGCTATGACCGTCGGGCTCTTGGAAGCTGGAGCAGAACTCTCACAGGTCTACGACCCGGACCTAGACAAAGTAGCTGCCTTCATTGAACGCTTTCCCCAAACCACAACAGCATCCAAAGAGCAAATTCTCAATGATCCTTCGATCTCCTTGATCGTCAGCGCCATCATCCCTTCAGAGCGTGCTGCACTCGGATTGCAGGTCCTGCAAGCTGGCAAGCATTACTTCTGTGACAAGCCTGGGATGCTGACTCTTGCCGATGTGCAGAGTATTCGGGAAGCTGTTGCCCAAAGTGGCAAACGATACTTTATCTACTACGGAGAGCGTATCCATGTCGAGGGAGTAATACACGCCCAACGACTGGTCGAAGAGGGGGTACTGGGCAAGGTTATCAGCATGACAATCCTTGCTCCTCATCGGCTCAACAAGGACTCTCGGCCCTCATGGTTCTTCGATCCTGCACAAAACGGGGGAATCCTCATCGATATTGGCAGCCATCAATTGGAGCAGTTTCTCACCTTCACCGGTGCAAAGTCAGCAACTGTCCTACAATCGGCTGTGGCAAACTACCATACCAGCGACCACCCCGACTTCAAAGACTATGGGCACGCGCTGCTGGTCAGCGATACTGGGGCGACCTGTTTTTTCCGCGTAGATTGGTTCACCCCCGATGGACTGGGTGCTTGGGGTGACGGCAGATTATTCATCGTAGGAACCAAGGCTTCTGTTGAGGTACGCAAGTATCTCGACGTAGCTCGAAGCAACGAAGGAGATCAAGTCTATCTTGTCGACAACGAGGGAGAGCACCACATCGCAGCTCATGGCACCATTGGGTTTCCCTTCTTCGGTGCGATGATTCGTGACTGCATCGATCACACCGAAGAGGCGATAGGGCAAGAACACACGCTTTTGGCTATGGAGTTGGCTATCAAGGCACAAGAACAAGCGACCATCCTCACGCCTTGAGAAGGGTAAGCCTCTTTTGCTACAATAGCCGCCAAGGAGAGCATACCATGAGGATGTCCAAACTCTTTTCCAAGACCCTGCGCGAAGCCCCCATCGGAGCTGACAG
>JBAZCM010000155.1:0-4388 GCA_041654935.1 Sphaerochaeta sp.
AAGGGGAGATCAAAGCGTATGTGGGTAAGGCCAATATCCAACGCATGACGCACAACGAGTACATCGTACTCAAGAGATTTCCTGTCATGGGGATGTTGGGAGAACGAGAGAAGGGTGAGTATCAAAAGTCGACCTGCCAAACACTCTCAGGACGCCTGCAATCGCTGATCTCTCCCAGAGAGCATATTGAAGTCTTCATAGGAAGCGCCTCTTCAGGTATGCGCTACCATATGGACTCCATTGAACAGGTCATCGACCTTGCGTATGTGACGCAACGCCAGGCTCAAAGTGAACATAGGCGATGGCTCATCGCAGATGAGCATATCCGTGCAAGAAAGCTTGATGTCGATGAGTGTAAGCAAGGTTTCCTTAAAGAAGGATGGGAAGCTGAGTTCAATCCCTTCTACCAACCGATCATCGACCCTGAGACCTTTACCATCGTAGGGTCAGAGAGCCTTGCTCGCTGGCAAATGGGAGGCTTTCGTATCCTCGCAGCCCAGGTATTCAAGGACGTTGCAGCAGAACTTTACCATATTGCTACCATCGACTCAATTATCATAAATAAAACCTTCGCTTCCATACGAACAATGATGTTAGCTCGTTTGCTCCCCTATACCTTCAAGGTTGTCATTAACGTCAGTAATGAGAGCTTAGTAAAAGGTTTTGCTGAAAAGATGCACTTTTTAGCAAAACAAAATGGCATAGCAACGTCACAAATTGAGTTTGATATGGCCGACTACTCCTTTACAACCGATGAATCGTTGACTGCTATCAAAGATCTTAGGGAGCTTGGCTTCAAGGTATCGTTGGATATCTTTGAGGATACCGCCTTCGATCTCCAGGCATTTGCACGAGCAGACTTTGATACAATCAAGCTAAACTTCATTGCCTTCACTCCTCTGTTACAACAAGTCTATGCCTCTTTGATTGAGGCAGCACATGAGAAAGGGGTAGAGGTGGTAGCCAAGGGGATTGAGAATCGAGAGGTTCTCAATGCTGCAATCAACCTGGGTTGTGACTTTGTCCAAGGCAATTACTTCACGCTCCCCATCCCTGAGCAAACTTTCAAGATCTTCATGAACAAATACCAGGAAGGACTCTATGTGGATTCACTGGGGTAATGATTATATTCAATAGACAGGTAAATTCGTTACTTTGATAGAATATAGGCTCGTTACCCCAGAAGCTATTCAGAAAACCGTGAACAAAAGCATTTCATAAAAATGCAAAATACTGGCATCAAATCATGTGCAACGCTTTGTGAGTAGTGAGCGTTCTGGATGTATCGCATTTTCCATCATGTCAATCAGAAAAGACTTCCCGTGAAGCAAATTGACCATTTTGGCATCTTAGTGAGATATGAAGTACACACCATTAATATCTTTAGAAAATGCACTATGGAGGTTTGTTATGGTCAATGAGTTGTTGTCTTATCATAATCATGATAACATTTCTCAAGAGAGGAATGCTATGAGTAAGTTGATACGTCCAGTGTCTGATATACGAAACAAATTTGCAGATATTTCAAAGACGGTTCATGAAACCCAACAACCAGTGATTCTTACAAAAAATGGATACGCTGACATGGTGGTCATGAGTATTGATGCATATGAAAAGCATCAATTTGAGTCCGAAATATTTGAAAAGCTTTTGGAAGCAGAATTAGAGGCAAAGACCACAGGAACACGATATTCGCTCAAGGATCTGAAGAGGAGTCTTGAGGAGAGTGTCGGAGAAACCTTGGATGTATAAAATTGAAATTTTACCGTCAGCTCTTAAAGATTTGACTGACGTAGTTGCCTATATCAAGGATGTATTGGACAACCATCGAGCTGCTGTAGATCTAGCACGAAACTTTTACTCATCAATTTTAAGTTTACAGGACAACCCATATACTCATGCACTATATCCAGGTCGTATCCCGGAATCTAAACATGAATTTCGACGAATGAACATACGTAATTATGCAGTTTTCTATTGGGTTGAAGAGCCTGCTCGTAAGGTTGTAGTCTCACGAATGATATATGCCAGAAGAGACCTTTTGAAAATGCATGAATTGTAATGAGATAGAAAGCTAACAAATTCACTGCCAATAAATTAAATATCCGCTAATACCATATCTTGAAGCTTCATAAACTTTTGGAGATCAGCGACGGACATTATTAAAAGAAGGTTATCTTATGCTTTGTGTTGGAAGAGTGATCTCTGTGCGATGGGGAATCCATTTCTACGCGTTATTGCGGACCACCTCACAAGGTACTTGTATACCTCTCTGGTCCTAGGGAATTGACCAATGACGAATTGAATCGATGAGCTTTGTCTTTCTTGGTACAAGTATAATCATAACTGCGCAATATTGCTCTCGAAGCTTCAACTATAATGAATCTTTATTGCCTCAACAGAATGGAATAGTGTAGATTCAATACCATAGTGTGGTTTTGTAAATTACTTCAATACGCAGAACACATAATTCAAGCCCAAGGAACGTAGCATGAGTCTTATGATCGTCGATGACGTGGTCAAACATATTCTTACCAGCAAAGTATACGAAGTAGCCGTAGAAACCCCCCTTACGTATGCCCCTCGTTTGAGTAAGGAGAAGGGGTGCTCGGTCTATCTCAAACGTGAAGACTTGCAAAGCGTTCATAGTTTCAAGATCCGCGGAGCATACAACAAGATTGCCCATCTCAGTGAGAAGGAAAAGAATAGGGGAGTTATTGCAGCGAGTGCAGGCAATCATGCCCAGGGGGTAGCTTTATCTGCACAAAGGCTTGGTATCGATGCTTTGATTATCATGCCTAAGACTACACCAAGCATCAAAATTGATGCAGTTCTGGGCTTTGGTGCAAAGGTTGAACTCTACGGTGACAGTTATTCCGAGACCTTTGAGCACTGCAGAAAGCGAGTGACAGAGACAGGGAGGACCTTTATAGATCCTTTTGATGATATTCTGGTCATCGCCGGCCAGGGAACAATCGGAAAGGAGATCATGGAACAACTGAGTGATGTCACCCACATATTTGTTGGAGTAGGGGGCGGTGGTCTCATCAGTGGGATAGCAAGCTATGTAAAAGCCCTCAGACCCCATGTACAAATTATCAGTGTGGAACCACAGGACAGCAACTGCCTAGCCGTCAGTATTTCCAGTGGTAAGCGGGTAGTATTGCCCCATGTCGGCATCTTTGCCGATGGTGTTGCCGTCAAACAGGTCGGTCTGCTTTCCTTCAGCTTCACTAGTCGTTTTGTCGATGATTTTATCACAGTCTCTACCGATCAAATTTGTTATGCCATGAAAGGAGTCTTTGAGGAGACGCGCAGCATCCTAGAACCCGCGGGAGCGTTGGCTCTAGCAGGGCTTCAACAGTATGAACTTCCTTCTGATGCAAAAGCGATTGCCATCTGCTCAGGGGCAAATATCACCTTCGAAAAACTTCAGCAAGTGGCTGAAAGAACTCTACTAGGATCGGGGAAAGAAGCTTTGCTCTCTGTACATATGCCTGAAAAGCCAGGAGCCCTACATGCCTTTTGCAAAGAAGTAGTCAAGGATCGAGGTATTACCGAATTCTCCTACCGGCTACAGAGGCGTTCGATAGCCCATGTTCTGGTCGGATTAACCATTGAAGGAAGTGAAGACAAGCAGCGATTGCTACAGTGTATCGAAGAGACGGACTTCACCTGTACCGATCTATCAGATAATGACATTGTTAAGGAACACCTACGCCATATGATCGGAGGTGAGTCCCTGGAAGCAGAAAACCAAATTTTCTATCAGATAGAATTTCCTGAAAGGCCTTATGCGCTTGGAGATTTTCTTGGCGTATTAGAAGATCGATGGAATATTTGCCTCTTTCACTACCGAAATGCTGCAAGTGACACCGGTAACGTCCTCATTGGTTTTGAGACAACATCCCAAGGAACATTGGAACAAGCGCTGACCAAAGCAGGTTACACTTGGTCATACGTTTCCAATGATCAAGCGGTAATGACGTTTTTGTCTGGGAGTTAAGAGATGAATTGAGGGGTTGTTATCACTAAGTCAATCAATAAAGGGGACATTTGGGCAAGATGATACTCACTCAAAGATTTGAAAAAAGCGACTTGGGGAATCTATTGGGGAAAGCCTTGATACTTAAAGGAGAAGTCTAACTTTAGCTCTCAAACGCGTGTAACAGGTGGTAGAGGTTCTTCAAAAATATGTTGTTTTTGTATTTGATTGTGTTATTTGATAAAATGTAACACTGACAATAACACTAACAATCAGGATTTCAATTAAAGAACAGTCAAAACAGCAGGTATTATCCTTATGATAGAAAAAGAGTTAGTTTTGGGCGCGATTGGACTTGAACCAACGACTTCTACCGTGTGAAGGTGTATATTTGAATAAATAG
>JBAZCM010000156.1:0-4224 GCA_041654935.1 Sphaerochaeta sp.
GACCTTCGCCTCCCTTACCGAGGACCTGAACCTCATCCAGCTTGCGCGCGATGAAGCTGACTTGATCCTCGAGAGTAAAGAGGGATTGCTGGGCGCCTCTCATCAGATTATTCGTGACGTGTTGGCCAACTCCCCCTACTTCGATCCGGTCCGTAGCGACGCCTGAACCCCCTTGTACAAAGTGGGCAGCAGACCTATCATCTAGGCATGCGTATAACTGGTGGCATCTACCGCGGCAGGCGTATCGTCTGCCCCCCTGGGATCATTCGCCCAGCGATGGATATGATGCGCGAATCCCTCTTCTCAATCCTCGGCCCTTTAGAGGGAATGAATTTCCTCGACCTCTTCAGCGGAAGCGGCTGTGTAGGTATCGAGGCGGCGAGCAGAGGAGCCGAGCCAGTACATCTGGTGGAGAAGGATCGACAGAAGCGAAGGGTGATCCTCTCCAATATCGAAATGGTCCAAACCGAGATCTCCCTCTTCATGGCCGATGTCTATCGCTTTATCCCCACTGCAAAGACTCGCTACGACATCATCTACGCCGACCCTCCGTTCCCCATGGCACAAAAGGTCAACTTGGCTCGCTCTGTCGATAAGGCGGGCATTCTTAAAGAAGGGGGACAATTCATCATCCACTTCCCCAAGGAGGAGGATGAGACTTGGCCAGAGGTCATCGGGTCGCTGACCTTGACCGACAAACGCTTCTACGGACGGAGTACGCTCCGATTCTATACAGCAGGAGAGGACCATGTACAACGCACTGGCGACCATTGATGAGAAGGCGGTAGCCCACAGCCGTTATGCAACCTACAGCTATGAGACCGATCGCTACAATCGCGCCCGCCTAGGCTTCTACTTCTCGATCATCCAAGAGGCGGCTGGTGTCCACGCTGCCATCCGCGGTCTTTCGATCACCGATATGCGAGAAGAGGGAAAGACGTGGGTCATCACCCGCAATATCACCACCGTGCACCGCTATGCCCGTTGGGGTGAGGTCGTCTCGGTCAAAACTTGGGCAGCTGCCCCAATACGCCTTCATCTGCCCAGGATCATCGAAGGGTACGACAAAGAGGGAGAGCTGCTCTTTCGCACCACTACCCTCTGGGCGATCCTGGATATCGAGACCGGGCGCCCTCAGCGACCACAGGACTACTCAAGCCGGATGACCCTCCCCGATCCTGGTGATGCTGATCATCCGACAACCCTCACCCTCCCCAAGCCAATTCATAAGGAGGAGGATTTGGTCCTTGTAGACCGCACAGCGGTAGTGCCTACCTACGACGATACTGATCGTAACCTTCATGTGAACAACCTCAGCTACCTCAACTGGGCCCTTGGAGCCTTGCCTTCGCGCTTTCGTGACCAGTACAACACCTGCTTAATCGATGTCTCCTTCCTCCGCCAGACCTTCCTCGGTGATGAGCTTGCTGTGTGCACCTGGGCACACGGAGAAGAGGTCTTTGAAGCCAAGGAACCTGCACTTTTCCATCAGATTATCCGCACAGAAGGGGATGGGGGAGAGACAGTAGTATGGGAGGGTTCTTCACACTGGAAGCTGCGGGAGGCCTTTAGACCGTAAGGCGACGAAGCGCGGGCTCCTTACCCAACAACAATCCAATGGACTCAGGAGCAAGAATCCGATTAATCCGGCGGTTGGCACTGTAGTAGCAGTACCAGCATGCTTCACTGGCCTTGTAGTTGACGTCACAGCTGACGATATAGGAGCTCGCCCACCCCTGGGCAGGGGAGCTGAGTAGGGGCCTACGGGCAACGGTTTTCCACTCGATGCCATCGACGCTCTCCAGTTGGATGAGATGAGAGACGCTCTTTCCCTTCTCTGCATCCCAACCATAGGCGCACTGCAACCCAACAAAGCCATCTTCGATGGCAATGACCCTGATCGACCCTACTGCCATACTGCGCCACCGATCATCAGCGTCGGCTGAGAGCAAGGGCTCTCCACCATTGTATGGGACATAGGGACCCAGCAGTGTGGTGCTGGTGGCCATGCCAAAGTGACGACTTCCCTTCTGGGCGGTGTCGATCATCATCCTATGGGAGATGCCATAGTAGAGACGGTACACCTCCCCTACCTTGATAATCTGCGGTCGACTGACCCGGGGGTGGGCAAGTCCGTCGGCGGCGAGCGGAATTTCTGCCGAATCAAGAATAACCACCGGCTCTTCAAAGGTAAGCAGGTCATCGCTTGCCGCCATCTCAAAGCGGCTGCGTGAAATCTTCTTCTCTCGTTTGGCCCGCCGTTTTTTACCAAAGACCGGAAGGTCCGGGTCATGTTTCTCATAGAGCAGGTACCAACGTCCATCCTCCTCAAAGAGCGAAGGAGAGCGGCCGCGAAAGCATACCATCTTGCGTGGCTCCCAGCTAATACCGTTCTCACTGATGAAGTGTTCAAGGCCGATCCAGCTGTGGCCAAAGAGATGCCACTTGCCATCCGGGCTCTCCTCAGGAAAGAGGAAGAACGGATCACCGAGAGCCGGCATATACCACTTGCTGGCAATGACCGGTCGTTCGCTGAAGGGGTACCAGGAGAGCCGTGAGAATGCAGAGAGGGTCTGCGTCATCGCTTACTTCCTCTTCTTGGGAAAGAGGGGGCCCATCTTGTCCTCAAGGTTGAACTTCTTATTCAGGGCCTTGATGATCTTGGAGTAGAGGAAGAAACTGCCACCGATTGAGACAAGGAAGGTCAGCCCCAAGTAGAGGGGGACCAAAGCGCTCTCAGGGTCTGCGAATCGGGTGATGATAATCAAGCAGATGACGAAGATGATCATCATCAAGAGGATGTTGACCACCGTCGCACCAAGCATGAAGAGGATGGTATTCGTACGTTTAGACATGGATATCTTCTCCTTTGTCAAAGAGCAGGATGATCGCCAAGAGGATGCCACTGACTACCAGCGACGCATCGGCGATGTTGAAGGTCGGCCAGCGTTCAAAGCCAAAGAGCCCATAGACCTTCACACTGATGAAGTCGACGACCCGAAAAGAGCGGAAAACCCGGTCAATCAGGTTGCCTACCCCACCACCTAGGAAGAGGGCCAAAACCCAGCGGTACCACTGGCTCATCGCCACGTTCTTGCTCATCATCAGGATAGTCACCACCGCCACCAAGAGCAAGGGCAAGATCACAAAGAAGAGGATCTTCACCCATATGGGCAACCCTACTCCCATACTGAAAGCAATAGCGGTGTTGCGCACATGAAAAATTGCCAAAAAATCACCGAAGAACCAGTAGCCAACACTGTTCTCTGCGATGGTGGCAACAACCCACGCCTTGGAGAGTTGGTCGGCGGCAATGATCAGGGCCGTGAGAATAAATGGCTTGAGGCGCTTTGAGAGCTGTTGCGGCATCCTCTCTCCTACAAGCCCGTTGGGTCTTCGATGAAGAGCACCTCAAGGCCAAAGCGCTCACTCAGATGCTCGCCAAGAGCTTTCACCCCATAGACTTCAGTGTTGTAATGCCCCCCACCGATGACGGTGGTCGGCTCTTCGGCTGCCTGGTGGTAGGCTTCGTGCTTGATCTCACCGGTGATGTAGAGGTCCAAGTCCTCAGCAATAGCCACCCCCAGCTCATCACTGGCCCCTCCGCTGACAATACCAACAGTGGTGCACTTCTCTTTGCCCAACGACAAGATTACTGGATCATCGAATCCCAGCTGGTCGCAAACCCATTGAGCACTGCGCGGCGTTGAAAACCGCCCCTTAAAGCCAATGTTCACCCCCTTGAAGAGGACGAAGGGCTCAATCTCCTCCAGACCCAAGCGCTTTGCCATCTGGGCGTTGTTACCCACCTCGGGGTGGGCATCGAGAGGAAGGTGGGCTGCATAAAGGGCGAGGTTGCTCTCAAGGAGGGTCTTGATCCTCCGGTAGTGAGGGCCGGTAATGGCAATGGGAGCGCCCCAAAAGAGGCCATGGTGAACAATCAAAAAAGTGCACCCCGCCTCGATTGCCCGCTCGAAGGTTGAGAGCGAAGCGTCGACGGCTACAGCGACCTTCTCTACCTTTCGGTCCTCGGGGGAACCGACGACCAGTCCATTGAGACTGTAGTCAATTGGAGAGAAGAGCCCAATCTGAAGATAAGAATCGAGATAGCTGATTAACTCACTCTGTTTCATGGCTCAAGTATAGAGAGTTGACACCAATTATTCCACCACCTATAGTTCGACCATGTCCGACACCTTTACCCGAGTGCAACCGCTCTCCTTC
>JBAZCM010000157.1:0-4141 GCA_041654935.1 Sphaerochaeta sp.
GACTGTTGTTATGCTAACACCGCAAAAAAACACCTTCTATATGAATTTAGTGCAAGAGCATATCATTTTGATGCATCCATCTGGCACAAATTCTCGAAAATGTCTGGTTTGCGTCATTTCATCGAACATTGATCACAAAAGATGTGCGATTGTTCTGTTCTCTTTTTTTGCGGCGCAATGTCCCCTACCACCTCTAGCATGTTGGTTTTTGGCTTCACATATTTTTGACTCAAAAAACCCCACAATCTCTTAAAAGACTGACTTCAAAGACCTAGGGTTAAAGCACATCTTCGTGCTCATTTTTATGAGTCTTGTGGATAAAAAGACGCCACTCTTCAAATCTTTACGAAAAATTTTGATAAAAAGAGCCCAATGGACGCTCAAACTTGACCTGCATCAATTTCTTTCTCATCGTTCTTTGTTAGAGTGAACAAAACAACACACAAGCAAGGAGCATCCTATGGCAAATATCAACGCATTTACCACTAAAAGAGCAGAACACGACAAGACTCTCAAACTCTACGTTCCCATCGTCGCCCGTGTCCACGGCAAGGAACATCCTGAGTTCCTTGAGGTGCATGCCCTCTACGATGAGATGGAAGGTCGGGTTAAAGCCAAAGAGACCTCTTTTGATGAGGTCTTCGTCAAACTAAGAAAAATCACCAACGACTACCAAGTGCCAGACGATGTCTGTGAGAGCTATGAGGCAGTCTATGTGATGCTCAGTGACCTTGACCGCGCCTATCACAGTTGAGGGTACTAGGCGTGCAGAGATATATCTTACGTAAGAAAAACAAGATTGCGGCCATCAGTGCGGTCTTAATCGTTGCTGGCTTTGTCAGTGCCCTGGCCCTTGGCCAAGAACAAGTGGGTATGTGGGCACTGGTTGTGGCTAGCCTACTCGGGGTCGCCCCTATAGCCATCCAAGCCTACCAAGCCCTCAGGGTGAAGGTGGTGAGCATCGATGTGCTGGTGACCATCGCAGTAAGTGGCGCTTTCATTATCCGAAACTTTGAGGAGTCAGCAATTGTTACCTTCCTCTTTCTCTTCGGCGGCTACCTAGAGCAGCGCACACTGAACAAGACCCGCTCGGCGATCAAGGAGTTGACCGAGATGGCCCCCGAGAGTGCCCTGAGGCAAACCGAGGAGGGCCAATTCGAGGAAGTTGATATCGAGGATGTCGCTGTCGGAGACACCCTACTCGTACGCACTGGAGCAAAAGTTCCTGTCGATGGGACTGTCCTTGTCGGTGAGGGACATATCAATGAAGCTTCGATTACCGGTGAAGCTATTCCTGTCTCCAAAGAGGTTGGATCGAAGGTCTTCGCTGGCACCATTCTGGATAACGGAACACTGCAGATCGTCGCCGATCGCGTTGGGGAGGATACGACCTTCGGTCGGATCATCGAGCTAGTTGAGGAAGCCCAAGACTCTAAGAGTGAGGCCGAGCGCTTCATCGACCGCTTCTCCAAGTACTACACCCCGGCTGTGCTCGTTCTCTCTGCCTTAGTCTGGCTCATCTCTCGCAACATTGAGCTTGCTATCACCATTTTGGTTCTCGGCTGTCCTGGAGCACTTGTTATCGGAGTACCAGTCTCCAATGTAGCTGGTATCGGTAACGGCGCGCGCCATGGAGTGCTGCTCAAAGGCAGTGAAGTCATCCATGACTTCAGCCGTGTCGACACCATTGTCTTTGATAAGACCGGGACCTTGACTATTGGAAATCCCAAGGTCGCTGACACTCGCTTCTATAGTGATGATCAAGAGACCATCAGTGGCTATATCGCAAGTGTGGAGAGTGAATCCGATCACCCACTTGCCCAGGCAATTGTTGAGTACTTCTCTAACACATCATTGCTACCGGTCTCTGAGACCGACGTCATCAAGGGGGGCGGGATCATCGCCACTGTAGATGAGAAGCGTATCGTGGTGGGTAATGCTGCACTGATGATAGCGCAGAAGATTGCCCTTGAGGGAGAAATCGCAGCAGATATCACTCGCTTTGAAAAGGCAGGAAACTCGTTGGTTATCGCCTCTGTCGATGGAACCGTTGTTGCCCTCTTTGGCATTCGGGACCAGATTCGACCAGGGGTAAAGGAGGACCTGAGACGCCTGAAGCGAATGGGTGTGAAGAGCCTGGTTGTCCTCTCCGGCGACAACCAAGGTACTGTGGACTTGGTTGCCTCAGAGCTCGGACTCAGCGAAGCACACGGAAACATGCTTCCTGAAGACAAGGCTGCTTTCATCAAGGACCTTCAAAAGAAGGGACAGATCGTCGCCTTCGTCGGTGATGGGGTAAACGACAGTCCCTCGCTCGCTCTCAGTGAAGTCGGTATCGCCATGGGTGGTGGAACCGATGTGGCGATTGAGACCAGCGACGTTGTGTTGATGAACAACGACTTCAGTCGTCTCCCCCATGCACTGGGATTGACCAAGGCCACCGCCTTCAACATGAAGCAGAATATCTTCATCGCAGTCGGTGTGGTCCTCTTCCTCCTCTTAAGCCTGTTCCTCAGCGATTGGATGAATATGACGATAGGCATGCTGGTTCATGAGGGGAGTATCCTGGTGGTGATTCTCAACGGTATGCGCCTCTTGCGCTATCGCTTAAGAAAATTGACGTAGGTCAAAGACCAATTCTGAAAAGAGCAGTATTATATAATCGAAAAGAATAAGAAGGAGTACATAATGGCTAAAGCAACAATACAACTGGAAGGACTGGCATGTCCCTCATGCCTACAAAAGATTGAAGGGGCGACCAAGGCAGTCAACGGAGTAGATAAAGAGAGCGTGAAGGTGCTCTTCAACTCCAGCAAGGTCAAACTTGACTTCGATGACTCGGTAGTCTCCATCGGTGAAATCGAGGCAGCCATCACCAAGGTCGGTTACGAAGTAACCAAGAGCCAGGTGAGGGCATAATGCGATAGGCGGCACAGGCGTGCCGCTTTTTATTTACCTCCCATAAATTGGCTTAATATAGGCACCATCAGAGACCCTCTTTGAGATTCCCATTGCACACTGAATCGATCTTCTATCTCATCACGCTATCTTGTAGCTTTCCTCTCAGTTGATTAGATTTATTCAGGTGATGCATTTGAAGGGAGAGTAAGAAATGAAAGGTGAAAATTTTGTCTTCGGCAATGAGATTGAAGCAACTCCAGCTGGGAAAGGTGTGTCTAGAAAAATTCTTGCGTACAATGACGATTTGATGTTATGCAAACTGCACTTTGAGAGTGGGTCAGTAGGCGCATTACATAGTCATCCCCATCAACAAATCAGCTATGTGGTCAGTGGTAAGTTTGAATTTGACATTGGTGGAGTAAAGAAAATCGTCGTAGCTGGTGACTCTCTTTATAAAGAGCCCGATGTAGTACATGGGGCTGTCTGCCTCGAAGCAGGCATTCTCTTGGACTTTTTCACTCCCATGCGCGCTGACTTCGTAGAGTAAGATATTGTTCTAGTTACTCACTTTCCTCTGGCCAGAAGGAATGTCGACATATTCGTTGCCTCTTTTTTAGATCTCACCCTGATGAGAGTGTTGAGATTAGTCGTTTTTATCGCTTAACCCAGTAGGCTTGGATGAGGGTGTTGAGGAGGACACATCCGAAGACGATTGCAGCTCCAATAAGGGTATGAGAAGAGGGTACCTCGTTGAGGAAGATCCACACATAGAAGATGCCAAAGATTGTTTCTAGTGATGAGATGAGGGCACTCTCTCCTGCTGGGATGAACTTAGTCCCCCAACTGATCGAGAGTTGGGAATAGGGAATGACCAAGCCACCAAGAATCATAAGAGGCAGTAGCTCCGATAGACTTACAACAATCTGTGCTTTCGCCATGACAAAGGCGATGATGGTCCCCAGTAGCCCTCCTACCGTACAGATCGCAATACGATCGAGGCCAGCGTGCTGACGGAGGAAGGAGAGGTTTGTCCCCAAGAAGAGCGGAGTCCAAATCGTATAGAGAAAATCAGTAGGTCCGATACTTCCAATCTGGGAGCTATACATATAAAAGATACCACCTACGGCTCCAGTTGCAGCAAGGAGGGTCAACGGATGGGCTTTTGTGCGGTAAAAGATAAATGAGTGAGCTGCTGCAAAGAATGGGGAGAGGCCCATCATCACCAGCATTACTGCTGCAC
>JBAZCM010000158.1:0-4137 GCA_041654935.1 Sphaerochaeta sp.
GGACTATTGATTTGGTCGGCCTAGGGCTGAGTTTGGGGTATGTACAGGCACATCGAGCAAGGACTCGTGAACAGTTGCAGGAAGTACTAACCGAAAAAGGAAAGGGGCCGGTCCTCATCGAAGTGTTGATACGACCGGGCAATCGGCATGATCTGGGAAGACCTACGACTACCCCGATAGAGAATAAACGTGCATTCATGCACTATGTTGCAGAGGCAAAAAAATGATACGAGAAGCGGTGATTGTCGGAGCTGGATTGGGTTCAAGAATGCAGGGAGCGACCAAGGATCGGCCCAAAGGATTCATTGAGCTGGATGGAAAGTATCTCGTTGAGATGTCGGTGCAGAAACTCATTGCCCATGGTGTTGAACGTATCATTATCGGTACCGGGTATCACAGTGAGTGGTATGATGAACTGGCAAAGAAGTACCCAGCTATTGAGACAATACATAATGCTGACTATGCCACGACCGGTAGCATGGGGACACTGGAAGTCTGTGCCTCATTGGTACGAGAAGACTTCATCCTTCTTGAGTCAGACTTGATCTATGATTCAATTGCCTTGTTCACGCTGATCAATGACCCACACAAGAGTGTCATCCTCGGATCTGGGACCACCCACTCTGGTGATGAAGTCTACATTGAGGTCGACGATAGACAAGAGGTCAAAACCATCTCCAAGTTCAAGGAACAGATGGATTCAGCATTCTGTGAGTTGGTGGGTGTCTCCAAGATCTCTTTCGATACCTTGCAAGCGATGTGTAAGTATGCCGAAGATCATCGGGCAGAGATGCCGAAAATGGAGTATGAGACAGCGCTGGTCGGTGCCCAAAAGAGTGGAGAGCATCTCTTTGTTCGGAAAATTGACTACCTTGCATGGCGCGAAATAGATGATCTCACTCACCTTGCAATGGCAAAGAATGAAATCCTTCCCCGAATCCTTGAGAATGAGAGCCTTAGAAGTGTGAGAAGAGAAGTTCTTCTCAATCCGGGTCCTGCAACGACCACCGATTCGGTTAAATATGCCCAAGTTTGTGCTGACATCTGCCCCCGTGAGGAAGAGTTTGGCCAGATGATGGGGTGGATTTGTGATGAGTTGACGGATTTCGTTGGAAGCCGGGATGAGTATGTAACCGTCCTCTTTGGAGGGTCAGGGACACTTGCAGATGAGGTGATGATCTCCTCCTGTGTGCCAGATGATGGAAAACTCTTGGTCATCAACAATGGCTCGTATGGAGCGCGGATGGCAAAGATTGCCTCAGTGTATAATCTGGACTTTGATGTCTTTGAGAGCTCGCCCCATCAAGCATTGGATTTGGTGGCTCTAGAGAAACAGCTTATAGCGGGTAAGTACACCCATCTTGCAGCTGTCCATCATGAAACGACTACTGGCTTGATGAATCCTATCGCTCTGATTGGAACACTGTGCCGACAACTGAATATTGTCACAATCGTTGATACTGTCAGCTCCTTTGCTGCGATACCCATCGATATGAAGCGTGATGGCATCGACTTCATGGCCTCCACATCCAATAAGAATATCCAAGGAATGGCAGGGGCCTGTTTTGTCTTCTGTAACCAGAAGGAACTTGAGAAGCTGAAGGGCAGGCCAATGCGCACCTATTACATGGACCTCTACGACCAGTACCAGAACTTCTCAAAGACCTTGCAAACTCGCTTCACTCCGCCGGTCCAGGTCCTCTATGCTTTACGACAGGCAATCATTGAGACGAAGCAGGAGACAGTAGAAGGGCGATATGCTCGATATACTTCATGCTGGAAAATTCTTGTAGATGCCGTAGAAGACCTAGGGCTGACAATGCTTGTTGAAAAATCGCTTCAGTCCCATCTCATCACTGCAATCCTGGAGCCTGAGAGTGAGCATTACTCCTTCGAAAAGTTCCACGACAAGGCAAGGGAGATTGGATTTACTATCTATCCAGGAAAACTGGGGAACGTGAATACATTCAGGATTGCGAATATCGGGGACATTCAGCCCCATGAGATGGAACGATTCGTGGTATTCATGAAACAATACTTTAATGAAATTATCAATTAAACTTGTGCTAATACAATAGGATAGAGTTAAAACTGCTGGTCGAAGGGCTGGCAGTTTTTGATAAATTGACAAAAAATAGAATTTTCGGGCTTGTGTTATCAGGGAACCTATGCTTTAATAATTATTAAATAAACTTTAGTAATTAAAGTTAGAGTTTCCTAGGAGGATTAGAACATGAAGAAATTTGCATTATTGGGCATTCTCGTGGTACTGCTTCCCGCACTCCTCTTTGCTGCAGGAGCAGCAGAGAAGGGCGCAACTCAGAAGCAGAAGGTAGTGTTCTCTACCGGTATGCCAGACCAGGCATGGAAGAACACCCTGGAGCACGTCATCGCAGAGGCGAACAAGCGTCTTGATGGCATTGAGATTGTCCCAGAGTATTATCCCTCAGAAGAGGATATGTGGAAGATGCTGCCAGCTCAGATCGTCTCTGGTGCAGCCCCTGACCTGATTGGCGTGAACAACGAGGGAGTCCTTGAGTTGATCGTCAACGGCACGCTTGCCTCCCTTGACGGACTGGTAACCCAGGAAGGCTTCAACCTAGCCGCCCTTGATCAGGCAAACGTAAATGGTTGGCGCTATGAAGGTGACCTCTATGCACTGCCGTTCACTACCACTGTCAGTGGTCTTGCAGTGAATATGAGCATGCTCCGTGCAGTTGGCATCAACACCGCTCCGCGCACTGTCGATGAGATGATCGCTGCTGCTGTTGCAACAACTGACCGTGCGAAGGGCACCTTTGGAGTAGGTATTAACCTCCATGAGTACCATATCACCCAGTATGTCCACGCCATGGGTGGTGGATGGGACTTTGCCCGCAACCTGAACAATGCTGATAACCGCAACGGCCTTCAGTTGGTTGTCGATCTCTTCAACAAGTACCAGGTTGCCGTCACTCCTCAGCAGATGGGCCTGAAGGGCGACACCGATGCCTTTGCTTCGGGTAAGGTTGCCATGACCACAGCAGGTCCCTGGTATATCCCAGCGCTTCGTGAGATGGATGTTGACTTTGATTGGATCATCGTCCCCATCCCCGCTGGTAAGGGTCAGAAGTCCACAGTCTACGGCTGGGGTCTGAGTATCCTCAACTCCACCAAGGACAAGAGTGTGACCATGAAGGCCCTCGCTGCAATGCTCGGCGAAGATGCATATGAGTATCTGGTTGAAGTGCGCGGTGATATTCCTGCAATGACCAAGTACGTTTCCCGTTACGAAGAGCTCTATCCTGAGATGGCTGCAGTGCTTGCAACCGCTGACAATGGATCTGGCTTCGATTACCCAGCTGCCGCTAACCGCTTCAAGAGCGATCTGGTAACCGGTATGGAGTCGATTATCTTCCAGCGTGGAAACACCACCGTAAATAGCCTACTCGCTGCCATGGCAGCTGACGGCTACGCTCGGTAACCAATTATTCGGCGTCATCTACAGCTATTGGCTGTAGGTGACAAGCCGATGGCTTGTCCATCGGTCGTCTTTGATGTAGTGAGGATGGTATGAAACACAGACAATTGAGTATAAAAGAACAGGACGCCATAGCCGGCTACCTCTTCGTGTTGCCCATCCTCACTATGATGGCGATTTGGTTCTACTATCCGGCAATCAAATCATTGATCTTCAGCTTTCAGGAAGTCAACTTCTTTGATCTGAATAACCCCACTACTATTGGATTGGCGAACTTCCGCGAGTTGTTCGCAGACGATAAGTTCCGCCAAGCGGCAGGTAACACCCTTGTTATCACGACTGTCAGCGTTCCACTGCTCCTCGGTGGAGGCTTTATCATCGCATATAACCTGGAGAATATCAGGCGAGCGAAGACTGTGCTTCGTACGATGTTCTTCATCCCCGCTGTCACTTCAGCGGTCGCCCTCACCATGGCTCTGATGTACCTCTTTGTTATGGATAGTCCGACAATCCTATTCTTTCATCGACTCTTCGGTATCCCCAACGTGACATGGGCAGCTGATCCCAGGACTGCATTGCCTTTTGTGGCATTGTTGGTCATCTGGAAGAACTTGGGCCTCTTTATCATCCTGTACATCAACGGCATCAACGGTATTCCCCACGAGATCTTTGAAGCT
>JBAZCM010000159.1:0-4102 GCA_041654935.1 Sphaerochaeta sp.
GAGCTAAAGAGCTTCCCCCTGCTCCCAACAACAATATATGCCCGTTGCTGTTCTTCCAATGCCCCTTAGGCATAAATGCTTCGAGGGAAAGTCCACTGGTAATTGGATCTTTGGCATGTGCCCAAAGCTCATTGCCACGCTTACTTACCGAGCTCGCCTCACCCAACAATTGAGCATATTCCCCGGCACCTTCAAAAAGATCCTTACTGGCCTGATAGGCCTCGATTTTATGGGTGGTGATTAGAGCACCAGCAGAGAGTGGATCCTCTTTGATGAAGGAGATTGCCTCTCGGTAGGCAGCCGGCTCACTTCGTGGCGCAAAATCTATCCCCTGTATCGTTGCATCTATTCCTAAGTGCTCCATCCAGCGTGGAAAAACCTTCATGATTGATGATTTTCCGGTTGTTACCCCGATAAAATACATCGTGAGCTCTTTTGCCGGTGTATATTTTCCCATCAGATCCTCCTCAATCTGCTTCCATGAATACGCCCATGGAAAATACCATTTGTACTATAATGTATCTTTGTCCGTATATTATGTCTTTTAACTTTTGGAGTCAACACTTCATACATAATCACAATAATCTAATCCTCTAGATTCATACCTACAGGGGTGAGAGACCATTAAATAAGCTTATGATCAGTGGCAACGGAAAGGATGACAGATTTTTTATCACGGAAGCTGAGAGCCTATGTGCCGTTGGTTCGCAGTATGTCTCAGTCATTGACCTCGCACGAAGATAAAAACGAGCAAAATGGGCATCGTGCAATTCTTTGACAAATTGCTCAATCAACGAGCAGCGAGCGGATATGGCTGGATTCGTAGGGACGATCCACCGTTGGAGCCATTACTGTTGGGTTATGGATCAACGGTCCGTCATAATGGATTGCATCAAGGCTTTGGCGCACAACTGACCAATCTATACTCCCCTCTCCAAAGCTGCCCATATCCTCCTCGCGGATATGAAGAGTTTTCAGTGAGAAGCCGGCCTTACCCAGTGCCTCATCTATCGAAGGCTCTTCGATGCTAAGGTGGTAAGTATCCAGGTCCAATCCCACAGACCGATGATTGACCGCTTGAATGAAGGAGAGCGCTTCATCTACCGTTGAGATGAGAAAGTGTTCACGTCGGTTAATTGGCTTTATATGGAGCATTACATCGTATTGCTGGGCCTCTGAGGCAAGGCTCTTGATCGACTTCACCGCCTGCCCGATAAGGGCATGGCGCTTAGCCATCAACTCCCTACGCGGGGGAAAACTTGCATAAAAGGCACCGTTGAAGGACCCTCCGCCCATCTGTCCAATCACTTTCACGAGTTCAACAGCATAGCCTAAAGCCTCTCTGCGCTTCTGTTCATCCAAGGAGGCCAGGTCATGCTCCCAAGTGGGTGTCCACGTGTAACTGAGATCCATACGATGGGTACGCGCCTCAAAGCCAAGGCGCGTTCGTCCTAAGACACTCATCTCTAGGAGTTTGGGGGCATCGAGTTCAAGTTGATCATATCCAATGGCTCGGGCTGCAGCAATAAATGTCACCGGATCATAGTCGAGATAAGACCATCGCTTATAGTGGACTCCAACAACCCTCACGGTAACTACCCCCTTCCATAGTAGCAGAGGGCAGGCCTGTTCGCCAGTGTTATCCCTTGAAAATGAAACTATATTCCTATTGCATGAATATTTCTTTCACGATATCATCGACATATGCACGACGTGAGCGCCCTGTATGTGATTCGCACCAAGTATGAAGATCTCAGCAACAAGGAGAAGCAGATAGCCAACTTCATCCTCAAGCACCCCACCGAATCGGTAAACCCTTCGATCGAAGAGCTTGCTGAGCGGATTGGGATCAGTGAATCGACGATGGTGCGGTTTGCCAAGAAGTTAGGCTATGAGGGCTTTCAGCGCTTTCGCCTCGCTCTTGCTCGGGAGATGGTACCTCCTACCAGGCAACTCTTCGAGAGTGAGATCCACGAGGGCGAGGATGTTGTGGACCTGGTCTTCAAACACACGCAGACAAACCTTGAAGAGACCTATGCATTGATCAATAAGAGTGTTATCAAAGAGGCAGCAAAATTAATCTGTGGTGCACGCTCTCTCTTGTTGATGGGTCTTGGTGGCAGCAATATCACCGCCAGCGATGCTTACCATAAGATGATTCGCACCGGTCTTGTTTGCCACTATAGCAGCGACTACCACATGCAACTGATGCTCGCCAGTCAAGCGAGTGCCCAAGATGTAGCTCTGATGGTCAGTCATACCGGCAGTGGGCACGATACCTTGGCCTTGGCAGAGGAGCTGAAGACCAATGGATGCTCGCTCATCGTCCTCACCAGCTATCCTCGCTCTCCACTAGCGAAGATGGGAGAGCTAGTCATCCCGATGAGCGCGGGCCGCTCCTCAGTCATCGCTGAATCTTTTTCAGCGAGGATCATAGCGTTAGTCCTTATCGATGTATTGTACGTTGAAGTGTTAGAACAAATGGGAGACCGAGGGGTCGAGAACCTGAACAAGATGCGATCGGCGATCGCCAAACGAAGAATTTAATCGAAGATAGAGATACGAGGTAGAAGATGAAAGCAGACATTGGCCTCATTGGCCTAGCAGTAATGGGCGAGAATCTGGTCCTGAATTTAGAGAGCAAAGGCTATAGTGTAGCTGTCCACAACCGCTCAACCGACAAAGTTGATGCCTTTATCCAGGGACGAGCCAAAGGCAAACGAATTGTTGGAACCCACACCATCAAAGAGTTGGTAGAGGCTCTTGCCACTCCTCGCAAAGTGATGATGATGGTCAAGGCAGGAGACCCGGTCGACCAGACCATCGATGCCCTCATCCCCTTGTTGGAGAAGGGAGACATCATCATCGACGGTGGAAACTCCAATTGGGAGGACAGTCAAAGGCGCATGGCCAAGGTAGAAGAGAAGGGCTTGTTGTATATCGGCACCGGTGTCTCTGGTGGTGAAGAGGGAGCACTTTTAGGTCCCTCAATCATGCCAGGAGGCTCCAAGGAAGCTTGGCCGCATGTGAAAGAGATGCTACAGACCATCAGCGCCCATGTTGATGAAATTCCCTGCTGTGATTGGGTTGGCAGTGGCGGAGCCGGCCACTTTGTAAAGATGGTGCACAATGGCATCGAATATGGAGATATGCAGCTCATTGGGGAGGTCTATGATCTACTGAGGCGATTGGTCGGCCTCTCCAATGACCAGATGCACACCGTCTTCAAAGAGTGGAATGAAGGGCGACTGGACTCCTACCTCATCGAGATCACTGCAGATATTCTTGGCTACAAAGAAGAGGACGGAACCCACCTTATCGACAAGATCCTCGATGCTGCCGGTCAAAAGGGAACCGGTAAGTGGACCGGCATCAATGCCCTCCACGCTGGCGTTCCTTTGACCTTGATCGTTGAATCAGTCTTTGCACGCAGTCTTTCAGCTCTCAAAGAAGAGCGAATAGCAGCTTCCAAGGCTTTTGCCCTGGATATTGCCCAGCCAAAGATCGATAAAGCATCTTTCATTCAAACCCTGGAGAACGCCCTTTTCGCTGCTAAGATCATCAGCTACGCACAAGGCTTTGATCTCATCAGAGCAGTTGGTCAGGAGAATGAATGGGACCTGGATTTGGGAGGCATTGCCCTCCTTTGGCGCGGTGGATGTATCATCCGCTCTGCCTTCTTAGGTAACATCAGTGAAGCGTTCAACAACAATCCAGATCTGCAGAACCTCATCCTCGACCCCTACTTCACCCAGATTCTGAAAGAGACCCATCAAAGCTTACGAGAGGTAGTCTCGTTAGCGGCTATGGCAGGAATTCCTACTCCTTCACTCTCTGCAGCACTGTCGTGGTTCGATGGATACCGTACTGAGCGACTTCCTGCAAATCTCCTGCAGGCCCAGCGCGATTACTTTGGCGCCCATACCTATGAGCGTGTTGATAAGAAGCGCGGAGAGTTCTTTCACACCAATTGGACTGGTCGCGGAGGCGATACTGCCTCAACCATCTACTCGGTGTAACACTCTCGATTACGAGGTAACAAATCAAACAATCCCAAAGAGTTTCAACGCTCTTTGGGATTGTTACTGTCCACTCTTTCTCT
>JBAZCM010000160.1:0-4086 GCA_041654935.1 Sphaerochaeta sp.
CCGGTGCACTTCACCGGAGCGTTCATTGGCATTTGTGCCAATGATTTGGATGGAACAGAGATCATAGCCGATTTCGACTATTTTACTTACGAGGATATGCTAGATGTATGACTTCTCTCTTGAGCATCGCAAACAGTTGATGCACTTCACCGTCGTTGGCAAGGATGGAAAGGGCCTTGCCAATACGCCTGTTACCGTTGTGCAGAAAGATCACCAGTTCATGTTCGCCTGTGGAGGTTTTGAATCCAAGGAGATCGTAGAACCAGCGGATGAGAGCTCCAAAGCGTTCTATGAAGAGCGCTACCGCCTCTGGCGAGGACTCTTCAATACCGCAACCCTGCCGTTTTATTGGGGCTAGTATGAACCGGTGGAAGGCCAGTCTATCGCAACAACTGTTGAGAAAATGGCCCGATACTTCCAAAGCTATGGTATTCGTACAAAAGGCCACCCTTTGGCATGGCATACCCAAAGCCCTCAATGGCTGATGGAAAAATCCAATGCTGAGGTTTTGGACCTCTTGATCGGTCGTATTGAGCGAGAGATGGGTCAGTTCAAATCTTTGGTAGGTATGTGGGATGTCATCAATGAGATGGTGATCATGCCAGTCTTTGATAAGTATGATAATGCCATCACCCGTCTATGCAACCATTATGGACGAGTCGAGCTTGCAAAAATTCTCTTTGACACCGCACGCGCTGCAGATCCGACTGCCCAGCTGTTAATCAATGACTTCAATACCACCGAAGAGTACGCTCAGTTGGTTGCCGAGCTCCTTGATGCAGGGGTACAAATTGATGCCATTGGGATTCAGAGTCATCAGCACCAGGGATACTGGGGCGATGAGAAGCTTGCCAGGGTCCTTGAGCGTTTCTCACGCTTTGACCTACCACTACACTTCAGTGAAAACACCTTTATCTCAGGGCAGTTGATGCCCCCCGAGATTGTTGACCTCAACGATCATCACGTCGACGTTTGGCCAACAACCGAAGAGGGTGAAGAGCGACAGGCCTGTGATGTGGAACGCTTTTATACGCACCTTTTTGCTCATCCTAAGGTAGAGGTCATCACCACTTGGGAGTTCCAAGACAACGCCTGGTTGAAGGCTCCAGCGGGGATGGTACGGGTTGATAACTCCACTAAACCTGCGTATTGGGTGCTCGATGATCTTATCAACAAACAGTGGAAGACCAAGGAAGAACTCATTACCGATGAACATGGGGTGGTGCAGTTCAAAGGTTTCAAGGGAGCATACGCTGTAGAACTCAATGGCAAACTGCACGAGGTTGATAGTAAGACCGCAGTAGTAACCATCCAAGAGATGTAGCACTCTCACTTGGAAACAACAGGGGTGTGACAAGGAAACTTCCTTCTTGCACCCCTGTATTGTTGCTACCAATCTCTCTTCACTGATGAGAGATGATTTGCAGCAGTGAGGATATTATTACAACATCTCGTCGACACTGTTTTGGTAAGTTTTTATTTTTGGCATAGCTTCGCACTACAACTCACTGTGATTAGTGAGAATGGCATGACGACTTAAACTGTCTTGTAAGCGACCCTTACCGAGGATAAGATGGGGTATGGATGGACCGTTACGCTCCCTTGGACTGAAGCGAGAAGGAGTCATCACGTATGACCAAACCAGTCATTCTGTTTGGTACCGTAACCCACAGTGCATCGTTATCGTCGACCACCTTGACTTCAGCCCAGCAACTACAGCCTTTGATTATCGTCACTACACCATCGAGCAAAATGCTTTGGTACATCAAGGTCTACCACTCTATCGCTTCCTTTACGACGAGGATGAAGAGCAGATTCGTCAATGGATTGAAGCGACGATTGAGTTTCCACATGTCTATCGGATTGGAGTCGATCGCTCGTTGACAGTCAGTGATGCTTCGGCTTTGGAGCACTCCTTTGAAGAGCGGTTTTGTGCGGTGTATGGTAGCGATGGGCTACAATACCTCAATCGCGAATATCCAATTCCTGCATTGGGCGGCAGTACATATGCCTTGGACTATGTTGTTGAATGTATCGATGGTAGCGTAGTTGGTGTTGAAGAGAACGGGGTGCGGTATCATCATCCCCAGCTCATTGGAAAAAGCGCCTATCTCAAACAGCTTGAGAAACAAAACAGTGCAGCTTTCCATGGAATTCAGCTCTATCGCTTCTCTTCTCTGGATCTTGCATATCCCGCCCTGATCGACGATCAAATCCGTCACTTCTTTGGAGAACGTACCGGCTTCAAGTCTGTTGGACTGTTGGCGGAGCGCTCCTTTGCTTTATATGAGCATCAGGAGTTGGCATTACAGGAGATCGAGGCACTCCGTAGAGCAACACCACCACCCCATGCTGTGTTGAAGGTATTTCCCACTGCAACAGGAAAGTCGCGAATTGTTGAGGAAGATTTAGCCGGATATTTGGCAACCAATCCCACAGCAAATGTACTGATCGTCGGCCCATCCCTGCGGGTGGTTGCCGACTGGGTTGAACGTCTTGAACCACTAGGTTTTTCCTTGGGCTCTACCACCGAATCGCAAATTGTTGTAGGGACCTATCATAAGCTCTGGTCACTCCAACAAGAAGCCTCGCCAGAGCACTTTTCGTACATTGTTTTTGATGAAGCTCACCACGCTCTTGCTCCTGTAACCCGTCGTAGCCTCCATTATTGGAATTGTGATTTCCTTATTGGATTGACCGCTACGCCAGAGCGATTGGATAACCGTAAATTGGAGGAGGTCTTTGGCTCGTATAAGACCAGCCTTACCCTCGAGGAGGCAATGAAGCGAAAGATTATCTCCTCAATCCGAGCCTATCGGATTGAGACGAACCTCAGTCTAGCTGAAGTGCGTTTTAATGGCAAAGAGTTCGTCAACGCTGATCTTGAACGGGCCATCCGGGTAGATTCGCGCAATCACCTGATAGTTGATGTGTTACAGGAGTACTTCAATTCAGGCGAGAAGGGGATTATCTTCTGTGTATCTGTGGCTCATGCCCAGCAAATGGAGCGACTGCTGAAAGGACAAGGTTTTTCAGCGAAGGCAGTCAGCGGTCAAACACGCTCCATGGACCAGATAGTCGAAGAGTTCCGATTTGGTTCATTGCAGTTTCTCTGTAGTTGTGACCTCCTCAATGAAGGATGGGACGTCCCTGAAGTTGAAGTGTTGGTGATGGCCAGACCAACGATTTCAAAGGTGCTCTACCAACAGCAGCTGGGAAGGGGATTGCGAAGGACCGAGCGCAAGAAGGAGCTTTTCGTCTTGGATGTTGTCGATCAATATGGTGCGCTCGCACGGCCTTGGTCGATTAATGCGCTCTTCTCCATCCCATTGTATGTCCCTTTTGGAGAGGTGGGACGCACCTATCAAAGAGGGGATATCATAGAGGTACTAGGTCTTTCTGAAGAAGTACGGGCCCTAATACCGGTGGATATTACTACCTTTGAAAATCAATATGAGGGACACCTCGATGAGGAGCAGGCTGCACGAGAGTTGTACATCAGCACCTCTACATTGAAGAATTGGGTAACAAAAGGAGAGGTCCAGGCCGATCTCACCCTCCCATTGGGACGAAGAAGGCTCCATTATTTCCGTCCTGAGAGTTTGGAGGAGATTAGATCAATAAAAGGTCTGACCGTCCACGATGATGAAACACTTAAAGAGGATTTCTTTGCCTTTATCGCAGAAAAATCTTATACCTTCTCCTTCAAGATGGTTTTTATGCTCTCAATGCTCAAACATGCAGATAGCTATGGGGAAACTCAGATTGATACTGTATTGGAGGAGTATCGCTCCTTCTATCAGCGACGTTTGGTGGCAGGCCTTCCGGTAGACCGACCCTCCTGTATATATACCAGAGAGTATCTTGATGACCAAGTAAGCCTTAAACGCAATATGCTGGCCAACCCCTTTGAGAAATTTGAACGTAAGCGCTTCGTTCACTATGTGAAAGATCTCTCACTCATTGGATTCAACCCCATCCTCTTTGAATCGCTTAGCAATGAGGATCGAAAGAATATTTCTGCCTTGTTGCGCACCCATCTGGCAGAGTATTATCAAGAGCTCGGAGGCCTTGCCGATGAACTAC
>JBAZCM010000161.1:0-4059 GCA_041654935.1 Sphaerochaeta sp.
TCATCTTGGTGACTTAAATGGGCGTCTATATACATGTCAATCATATTAGATTGGATATGAGTTCTGCTGTTCCAGATCCAGTTTTTTCTATTGTTGGCGGGACTTTCTACAATCAGATTTCATTGGCTCTTTCATGTGCTGATCCTGCAGCCAGCATTTATTACACTACCGACGGCTCCGTTCCTGATGAGTCGGATACTCTTTACTCAGCCCCAATAGTTATAAATGCTAGCACATTGGTGAAGGCTGTGGCTTACGCCACTGGCAAGGCTCCAAGCAACGTAATTTCTAATCTATACTCTTTCAAGGTTTATAATCCAGTTATTACACCAGCCACTGGTACTTACGGATCTGAGCGTTATGTAAACATTACTTGTGCTACTGCTGATGCGGTTATTAGATACACAACAAACGGAGATGATCCAACCGAGGAGTCACCGATTTTTACGACTCAATTTCTTGTTACTGAGGGTAGTGGTGCTGTATTTCCTTTAGTATTCCCTATTGTCTTTGGCGGTACTGGAACGGGGATTACAACAGTAAAGGCTAAAGCTTTCAAAACAGGTTATGCTGCCTCCTCAATCGTCACTAGTATAATCACTATCATAATCAATTATCTTTTTGCTCTTGGCGGGGATCAGCTTTATGACAGCTCGCCTACCAAGATAACGATTCCCTGGGGGTAACGATGGCGTCCTATGAGCTTGCATACACTGGCGTTCAAGTCGACGAGGCTCTTGCCAAAGTCTCCGCGGTTGCTTCAGAGCTGGTTGGTCTTTCAGATACACAGTCGTTGACTAACAAGACAATCAATCCAGCTCAAAATATCATTGATGGGGACGTGTTGGATATTACTTGGAATCCAAGCTATTATACTCCTAGCTCAGCCCCATCACAAGTCAGTGACATCAATGATCTGACCGCCCATCTTTATGGGATTGACCAAGTTCTTGCTGGTATTATTCGTGAAACGCAACAAATTATGTTTGTTCTTAGAGACACAGCGCACAGCAGGTGGACTATTGTCCCAGGTTATACTGATAGAGTTCTCGGAATAAAAGGTGGAAGTAATGCTTTCAATGTCTCTTCAGGAGTTTTTATGGGGGGGACGTGGGGTCTCAGTGGTCTTAGTTCGTCAGTCGCGGCTGGTCACACTCACTCTGCTTCTTCAAGTATAGCTCTGGCTTCTGATGGAGATGATTATTTTCTAATGTATCAACAAAATGAAGGGAAATACAAAGACGGAGATCTAAGCCATAATCATACAATCACGGTTAATGCGGTCGGCGGTCATAGTCATACAATCTCACAGAATGGTACGTGGCGTCCTGCCGCAGCTTTAGGACTTTTTCAACGCCCGAATTTCTAAGAAGGGATCTCAAATGAAGCCCGAAACGAAGCAGGAATTGATAGACCTAATTCATGAGTCGTTGGTTCGAGAATTAAAGTTTGAGAGGAAAAACAAAGAGACCGGACTTATTGAGCAAAAAATAGAGGTTGGGGATGCTCTCAACTTCCTCCTTGAAGCCATGTATTTGAATGTAGGGAACGTTCAAGGTGCGAACAAAGCTGCGTGCGAGGCTAGGAATAGATCGATCGAGGCTTTGGAGGGAGTAGGGAAACTTCGTGGAGAGGTGGCCAAGCTTCGCGAAGATCTCTACAAGCTCCACAATGGGATAGGCAAAATGATTTCGGTAGTTGGCCAGGTGTGTGATGCGCTTCATAATGAGCGGGCTATCAACGCAGTATACAGGGGTCAGATAAATGACGAGCATAGCAAGCTGGACGGTTAGTTGGCCCTATCCGAAACTCTTTTTTGGCTCCTACTATACCCTCGCTATCAACAAAGTAGGGACTGATCTGCATTTATATGAGTTGGAAAATAACGGTGTGTGGGACGCAATTGATGTAGCAACACTTGGGCCAGCGTCGGAAATCGACCTCATTGACTTCGTTGATTTCGGCAAATTCTATCTGATAGCAATTTCTGGTACTTCTGGAGGTGAATTCTACGCGGATGGTTTCCTTCGTCGGCCTGATTTATCAACCGAATTCGATGTTATTGAGGATCTCCCACAAGATAGATGTCCGCGATTCACAACCGGATGTAATTTTAACGGGCAGATTGTAGTGGGCGGGTTGTTTGCAGCTGATGAGCGTTGGGGTTCGTTGGGCAGATGCTCCGTTGCTTGGAGTGGTATTGGCCGACTTGAGTTTCGCCCTGACGAATATCGCACAGCTGGCTTTCGTCATATGCCTTGGGATGATCAGGGCAATGGAAGAATTTACTCTGTGCGAAAACTCGGTGACAAAGTATTCGTATTAAGCAACAATGGTCGTGGAGCACTTATTCCATTCGCCCAAGAGTTCGCTACTGGTTTCGGTTTTCAAGCCCTGCCAGGCCCCGGAATTAGTTCAGGAAACCACATAGCTGGTGATGATGTGCTGTGTGGATTCGTGGATACTGACAACGACTTCTGGCTCTTTGATGCAGATTTAAAAGGCGAGCGTCTTGGATATCGCGAATATATCGAACAGCTATCAGATCCATTTGTAGTTAACTATGTACCTCAAAAGGAGCGGTTCTATCTGAGCGATGGTACCAAGAGCTTTGTGCTCACGAAGTATGGCCTCTATCGTTGTCACCAAGCAGTTACCTCGGTTGGTTTCTATCGTGGCTCAGTTCTTTGTGGATTTTTCTCTGATAACGGTAATTACTCAGCGGAAGTTGTAACTCATGATATAGACAATGGAGCGAGAGGAATCAAACTAGTTCAAAGTCTCCAAATCGGAGTCAATGCTCCTACTGACATCACAGTGGCGGTTGACTGGAAGATTAATCAATCAGCTACCTTCAGACGAAGTAACTATATAAGGGTTAATCCTCAGGGATTTGCGTTTCCAATAGTTTCGGCTCTTGATTACAGAGCTGTGGTAAAACTCTCAGATTACAGGACTCTATCAACAGATTTCATTCTCGACTATATTGCTGTGTCAACTCAACTCTCTGACAAGCGTTATACGAGAGGGCCTCATGCTTATCAAGTTAACCGTTGATCAGGTCGCCAACCTTTGGTTATCAGGCCTAAAAGCCTCAATCATGGAAGCCATGCCCGCACATGTGAGGCGGGATGAGCAGACAGCGAACAATGTTCTCACACGTCTTATGGCTGAAATGGCTTTGTGTTGGGCTATAGTTGAAGAAGACATTGTGTGGGGATTTGTAGTTACCTCACTCTCAACTGATTACCTATCCAACACCAGGAATCTAATCCTCCATGCAGTTTATGGGTTCGAGGAGATTCCTCCTCAGATTCTCGTGGACGCGTACAATACAATAAACAAATACGCAAGTGCGAAGGATTGTACCAACATCTTCGTTCACTCTAATAGCTCAATAGTCCTAAAAACCGCTAGAAAATATGGCGGTTCTGTAAATAGCTTCATTACAATCCCTGTCATAGGAGGGGCGGCTAATGGCTGAGGACTGGCTAAACATTCCAGAATATATAGTAGCAGTTCACGAAGACTGGTTGCGTAATACCGCCGACGTAGCATCGCAGAGCATAACCGATTCGTTGAACAATGCCTTCTCTAACAACCCTTGGGAGAGTAAGGCGGCTTACAATCCTGCGACGAAGATCTCTGCAATGGAGGCAGAGCTAGGATCACTTGACACTGCTATTGGCGCATTCAATCCACTGACGAGTTACCAGTCATATGTCGCAGCGTTGTCCACACTTTTCGACTCAGATGTTTTCGACGACACATACATCAACGCTGATATCGCTGCATTCCAGGACATCCTCAACGATCAGATTGAGACTATTGTCCTACCAAAGATGCAGGCTGGGCTGAGAGATGTGAATGCGGTAAACTCCTCTGCCTTCATGATCGCGGAGGCAATTATCTGGGGTATGAGCACCAGGGACACGGCAAAGTATGGTTCTGAACTGAGACAGAAGCTAAACGTTCAGCGTGCCGATATGATTGGCCGAGCAGCTGACACTTTGCTCCAAGCTACTATTGCAAAACATGAGCTTCACAAGGCCCTTCTGC
>JBAZCM010000162.1:0-4039 GCA_041654935.1 Sphaerochaeta sp.
CATCGCCGTCAGTGTGATGTCTATCATCCTTCTTTTGGCTCTTCTCGATTCCATGGAGGATGATATGCGCCACACCCTCACCACCTACTACACCGGAGATGTGAGGGTTCGCCATGACCAATACACCTACTATGAGCGCTACACACCACTACACCTCAATCTAGATACAGAGAAGACCCAAACACTCATAAGAACAGTCGAAACGGTGGTGGCAAGCACTCCTCGGATCACCTTCGGCGCTTCACTACACGTAGGCGATCGTAGCCGACCCGTCCAAGCAGTTGGTGTGGACTTTACCCAAGAACAGCAGTTCATAGATTTTGCTCACATCCTCAGTGAAGGAGCTGTCCCTGCCCCAGGTACGCACGAAGTGATACTTGGCATCGGACTAGCCCAAACACTGGGCCTTACGGTTGGCGACCGGCTCACTCTACTGGCCAAAACCGCTTTGCAAGGATCAAATGCCATCTCTTTCACGGTCTCCGGCCTTATCGCTCCACCAGTGGGAATGGTGGTAGCCAATGGACTCTACCTCAACCTCTCTAGCGCCCAGCGCCTATTGATGATGGACACAAAAGCCACTGACATCGTTATTAAGGCGCAGCACTCAACAGACCTCCGCCAGCTTGCCCAGATAATCGAGGACACCCTGCATCAAGGCGATATCGAAGCACAAGCAAGCGCTTTTATGGATATCAATGAATTGTACGGCTTCCTTGCAACAGCAAAACTGATCTACTGGGTTATTGCCCTCATCTTCTTCATCCTGGGCAGCACAGTGATCATCAATACCACGATGATGGTCGTCTATGAACGGATGGCTGAGATTGGGATGATGAAAGCGATGGGAATGAGTGATCGGCGCACTTCCTCGCTCTTCATGCTCGAAGGGTTTTTCATCAGTGCTGTTGGGGCGGGCATCGGCTTAATCATTGGGGTGATTGTTACTCTCATCCTCTCAAAGGTAGGCCTGGACTTCACTGAAGCTCTCTCAGGCATAGAGATGGAAATCTCCTCCATCCTTCGTCCACAGGTTGACCTACTCACCGCTTTGCTGGTCGCCCTCTTTGGGATGGTCATCGCCACCCTTTCTACCCTCATCCCCTCACGTCGCGCTGCAAAGATCCAGATTGTGGAGGCACTTCACTATGTCTAGACTTACCAAATTCGTCATCATCATTTTGCTCATTTGCGCCCCTCTGCCACTCTTCGCCCTCTCAGCTGATGAGATTATTCGTGAAGTGGATAAGCGCAGTACCTTTGTTACTAGCCATGCAACGGGCACCATTATTGTCACCGACCGCTTTGGAAAGCGAGTCTCAACCTTTGAGACATGGGCGAAGGGAAGCGACAAATCGCTCATAGAATTCACCAGTCTTGCCGAACGTGGCCAAAAGATCCTTAGGGTCTCCCAGAACCTCTACCTCTACTACCCAGAGGCTGACCAGCTAATTAGACTCCAAGGGGCAGCGCTTCGCCAATCGGTGTTAGGTAGCGACCTCTCCTACGAAGACATGACCCGCGAAAAAAGCACCCTTGATGCCTACCGAGCCGCCTTAGAGGGCACCGAAGCTATCGATGGCTTTGATTGTTATCGTATCACCTTGACGGCCAAGAGCCGCAAGGAAGCATACCCTATACAGCACCTTTGGGTTGATACCCAAGATTTTGTGGTACGGAAAGCTGTATACGCTACTGAGACAGGCAGAGAGCTCAAAGAGATGAAGCTGCTCTCTACCATGAAAGTGGGAGAACTTCTGATAGCCCAAGAGAGTAAGGTCACCGACCTCTTGAAGCGAAACAGCCACACCACCATGCGCATCGAAGAGATAGATATCAACATGAATCTCGCCGACTCTCTCTTCAGCTTGGAGAACCTCTCATGGTAAGAAGACGCACCCTTCTTTTAGGTATCTTTATCCTCCTAGTGGCTAGCGCACTCAATGCATCGGCTGCAGTGACTGGAGAGCTGACCTTTGACCAACGCTTTGAGTTCAAAACCGATGGGCATGCTAGTACAACCTTTGTTCCCGATATTGGATTGACGGCAAGCTCTTCTTCGACAAAGACAATACGAGGTGAGATTTCCCTTGGTGTTGGATATGCTGAATCTGCCTGGAACTTGAAGGTACGGCGAGCCTACCTCAGAGCACGCCTACCCTACGGACGAATGACAGTTGGCAAAGCACCGCTTCCTTGGGGTAACGGCCTGATTTTCAACGTCGCCAACTTGACCGGAAGAGATCCGCTTTGGCTCACCTCCTATTATTTGCCGTTCGGCGCGTTGAGTTTTGGTGAAATTGTCTACCTTCCAGCTTTTGAGACAGCGACCGCAAAGGCCGGCGCACGTCTTTATCTGAGCCTAGGGCCCTTTACCGTAGAGGGGGGATACCTCGCTCTTTTGGACAGATGGGATGGGCATCGAGCTGCTTTGAGTGTACAAGGACATATGGGGGTAGATTGGTGGGCAGCTGCTGCTGTACCGATTTCTGCGTGGGATGAGACGGCTTTCAGCGGTGGACTTTTTTACTCGCATGCATTTTTACGTGGAGGGACCCTCTCCCTTCGACCCGAGGCGCAGGCCGATCTCAAAGGAGCCTATAACTTGGCGTTACAGGCCCTCTATACTCCTGATCTTAATACCAGCTTCTCCTTTTTAACAACCTACATCAGTGAAACTGAAACCCTCCTCATTCAAGGAGGAGGGTCACTCTCGCTTCCTGAGGCACTGGTCCTCACAGCGGATATAAAGCTCTCATTTACCCAATGGGCATATACAGCCCTCGCTTTGGAGCTCGGCTGTTCCTGGCGCTTTTAGGGAAGGATATCCCCTTCGGTGCTCAGCGTCACCACGGCCATTGGAACGATCTTACCACTCGCTGCAATAGCACGCTTGACCGCATTGTCCAGCCCGCCACAGCAGGGCACTTCCATCCGTGCTACGGTCACCGAACGAATATTGTGCATGGTGATCAGCTGGGCGAGCTTGACCGCATAATCTCCTTCGTCGAGCTTAGGGCATCCGATGAGTGTCACCCTTCCCTTCATGAATGTCTGGTGAAATGAGCCGTGGGCAAAGGCAGCGCAATCTGCTGCGATCAATAGGTCACAATCTCTCAAAAATGCTGCATTGGGAGCAACAAGTTTTAGCTGTACTGGCCACTGGCGGAGCTGACTCGCCTGACCAGAGTCCCTATTGTCAGCTTTCACAGCCACGGGCTCCGCTTCCTTCTCGGGTTCTAGGAACTTAATCTGGGTCCCAGGACAGCTGAAGACCAGCTCTTCGGCTACAGCCTCATGGCTAAAGGGAGCAGCTTCACGCTCTTCAAAGCTAATTGCCCCAGAAGGACACATCGGCAGACAGTTGCCCAGCCCATCACAGTAGTCCTCTCGCAAGAGCGTTGCCTTACCGTTCACCAATCCAATTGCACCCTCTTGGCAGGCGCTGATACACAGCCCGCATCCGATGCATTGCTCCTCATCTATCTTAATTATCTGGCGTACCATCATCTCCTCCATTGTGGACATAACCGCTTCATGCTACCATGCAACACCAACGATTTATGTTGTTTTTACAACACAAAAGGGATTGCCTATGGATTTGGTACGAATTTTATCTTCAGCAACACTTTTCAAGGGAATCGAAGAACAAGAGATAGGTCAGCTCCTCCCCTGTGTAGAGGGGCGCACCAGTGATTTTCCTCGTGATTACACCATTATTGACGAAGGCCAATATACCGAGGAGTTGGGTATTGTATTATCAGGAGCTGCCCATATTGTGCGTCATGATTTTTGGGGAAACCGCTCATTAGTCGCAAATGTTGGGGTAGCACAGAGCTTTGCCGAGGCGCTTGCCTGTGTCAATTTACCCAGCGAAGTATCGGTGATCACTGTAGAGCCAACCAAGATCCTCTTTCTCAATGCGCACAAGTTGATCACCACCTGTGAAAAGGGCTGTCCTTTCCACAACGTCTTGATCGACAATATGGTACGCCTGCTCAGCCTCAAGAACCTGGAGTTGATGAAGAAGATCACCCAC
>JBAZCM010000163.1:0-4003 GCA_041654935.1 Sphaerochaeta sp.
TACTCTCAAATGCGTAGATGATCATCATAGCGATCAGAGAGTAGTTTTTTTGTATAGGAGTCCTTCTGTTTGAGAATTTTGGATCCACGGGTAATCTTACAGAGAGAAATACCATAATCGGCGGCAATTTCCCGCTGTGGTTTTCCTCTATAGAGATCCTTCATCAGATTCCATCTCAAATGAAGATCCTTCAACTCTTTGGGAGTCAGCATCTCCTCCAACAACTTGTGCATCTGTTGGGGATCGACGGTCTCTGAGAAAATTTTAATCAGGTCATCCAAACTGGTGTCCATTGCGCCTCCTGGTCACAGTAATTCTATAAAGAGAAACATTTGCGGTCAAGCAATCAGTTGTCACTTGAGCGTAGGTAGGTATAATTGAGCGCAGGAGATGATGTATGAATACTCTTACCCTTAATGACAACACAAAGAAAGTTCTTTTAGTCATGCAACAAAATGAAGTCACTGAGCACCTGATCTATGAGCGGTTGGCCAAGCGGGTCAAAGACCCAGAGGACAGTGCCCTGCTCAAACGCATTTCCGACGAAGAGATGCGCCATGCGAAGATCTGGCAAAAACTGACTGGTGTCGAGGTTAAGCCCAATCGCCTGAAAGCTTTCTTTTATAGCTTTCTAGCTGTGCTCTTAGGCTACACCTTTGTCCTGAAAAAAATGGAGCGAGGAGAGGACAATGCCATCAAGGGGTACACTGCAATGATCGAGGAGCTTCCCCAGGCAAAGGTCATCGCCGAAGATGAGCAACGCCATGAGCAAGCTCTTTTGGCAATGCTTGATGAGCAGCGCCTACAATATGTCGGTTCAATGGTCCTGGGTCTCAACGATGCGTTGGTAGAGCTCTCCGGCACTCTTGCTGGCTTGACATTCGCCTTGGCGAACAACCGACTCATCGCCCTTTCAGGCTTGATTACCGGTATTTCTGCAACGCTCTCAATGGCCTCCAGTGAGTATCTGTCCACCAAGAACAGTGGTGAAGAGAATGCCCTTAAGAGCAGCATGTACACCGGAGTTGCCTACCTTTTCACCGTCGCTGCCATGATTCTCCCCTATTTGGTCTTTCAAAACCATTACGTCAGTCTTGCGGTAATGCTCAGCATCGTAGTTGTTATCATCCTCCTCTTCACCTACTATATATCCGTAGCCAAGGACCAGCCATTTGGCAGACGCTTTGGTGAGATGGCGCTCATCAGCCTAGGAGTAGCAGCCATATCGTTTGGAATCGGAATTCTCGTCAAGAGATTCCTGGGGATCGACATCTAATGAAATACTTTGATTTTTACGGAACAAACCTTGCTCAAATAGCCCTTGGTTGTGACCACTACGGTGCAGCCATTGCCGAGGAGACTGCAGTACAGCAGCTGGATATTTACTATGAGGGGGGAGGCAATGTCCTCGATACTGCCCTCGTCTATGGTCAGGAGAAAGCTGGCCAGCCCTCTACCAGTGAACAGGTCTTAGGCAGATGGATGGCCGCCCATGGTCTACGGGACAAATTGGTGGTCGTGAGCAAAGGATGCCACCCGCCAAAGGATGACATGCACAAAAGTCGGATCAATGAGCGGGCTATGATTGACGATATCAGCCGCAGTCTTGATCAACTGAAGACTGACCACCTGGATATCTGGTTCTTCCATCGTGACGATCCTGCAATGGGTGCTGACGAGATCATTGATCTTGCCCAGCAATTGATCGACAAGAAGCTGGTACGCCACCTTGGAGCGTCCAACTGGACCACCAGGCGCATCGCTGCGGCCAATGAATGGGCAACCAAAGAGGGCAAGAGGCCCTTTACTATCAGCCAAATCCAATACAGCCTAGCCCACTGCACCCCGGAGATTTGGGGGGATGACACGCTGGTATGCATGAACGAGGAAGAGCAACAGTGGTATACCGAGCAACAGATGCCTGTCATGGCCTTCTCTCCACAAGCAAAAGGACTCTTCTCCAAGATAATAGAGGGTAAGGAAGAGACAATCAGCGAAGGTGGACGCCGACGCTTTTTTACCGAGCGCAATCTCGCTCTGGTTCCTGAGGTTCGAGCGCTCAGCGACGAGTTGGGAGTAAGCCCAGCAGCGGTGGTCATCGCTTACCTGACAAGCCAAAAAAACCCGACCATCGCCATTGCTGGCTCCAGTCGGGTTGAGCAAATCACCGACACGCTCAGCGCAGCGTCATTGACACTCAGCGCCGAGCAATTGGCGACTCTTCGTTAATCAGCCAAAGAGGTAGCTGTTGAGCAGGTTGTTCAGATACTCCTGCTTACCGCTACGCTTCTCAATCTTCGCGCCCTTGCCGAGCTCTGCGAGCTCAGCGAGGGTCATGTTACCTTCAGCAAAGCGCTTGCCTTCACCGCTGTCGAAGCTGCTATAGCGGTTTGCGACGAAGTCAGCCAGCACGCCATCATCGATGATCTCTTGAGCAATCTCAAGACCGAGGGCGAAGCTATCCATTCCACCGATGTGTGCAATGAAGAGGTCTTCAGGATCGGTTGAGTTGCGCCTGATCTTGGCATCAAAGTTCAATCCACCATTTCCAAGTCCACCTGCGTTGAGGATTACCAGCATTGCTTGGACGGTGTCGTAGATGTTGGTGGGGAACTCATCAGTATCCCAACCATTGAAGAGATCACCCTGGTTGGCGTCAACAGAACCCAAGAGACCGCGGTCTGCACAGACTTGCAAGTCATGGGCAAAGGAGTGGCCTGCCAAGGTGGCATGGTTTGCCTCGATGTTGCACTTGAAGTCCTTCTCCAGGCCCCAGTGTTCGATGAAGGCAATCGTTGTGGCTGCATCATAGTCGTACTGGTGTTTGGTCGGCTCCATCGGCTTAGGCTCAATGAGGAATGTCCCCTTGAATCCGATTGAACGTCCGTAGTCACGGGCCATCATCAAAAAGCGTGCAAGGTGCTCTTGCTCACGCTTCATATCGGTGTTCAAAAGGCTCATATACCCTTCACGACCACCCCAGAAGACGTAGTTCTCTCCACCGAGCATCACGTTGACGTCCAGGCTGTTCTTCACCTGTACTGCAGCACGGCTGACCACATTGAAGTCAGGGTTTGTTGCAGCGCCATTCATGTAGCGTGGGTGGCTGAAAACGTTGGCGGTGTTCCAAAGCAGACGGACCCCGCTGGCCTTCTGTCGAGCCAAAAGTGCCTCAGCGACCTTTTGGTAATCTCGCTCGTACGCAGCTACATCATCATGATCTGGGGAGGCGTCGATGTCATGGAAGCAGTAGAACGGTGCACCGATCTTAGTGACAAACTCAAAGGCAGCGTCAGCCTTTGCCATGGCGTGCTCAAAGCGGTCAGCCTTGGCGAAAGGAAAATCGATGGTGGGATTGCCAAAAGGATCGCTGCCATTGGCGCAGAATGAGTGCCAATAGGCGACTGCAAAGCGTAGATGCTCTTCCATCGTTTTGCCTGCGATGACGCGCTTGGCGTCATAATGCTTGTACGCAAGGGGGTTACGGCTCTTTTTGCCTTCGTACTCAATCTTACCGATTCCCTTGTAGTACTCTTGTTCTCCGATAAAATAACTCATGATTCCTCCTACTTAAAGAGAGGCGTCATTGCCTCTACGTAGCGTTGATATCGTCGATATGCCTCGTCATAAGCTGATGAGGCACCCTTATCCGGTGCATGGTTCTTCTCACTGTCAAAGAGCACATGTTCAGCAGTAATGGCAGAAATATCTCCACCCTCAAGGGCCCAGAGGGCCTGCAGGGCTGCGCCAAATGCTGCACTCTCGCCTACTGCCGGCACGACCAGATCTAAGCCCATGACATCACAGGCGATCTGGCGCCATGGACGACTCTTCGCCCCACCGCCGGTGAGGATGATGCGCTTAGGTTCGAAACCAAGCTCAACGAATGCATCCAAGCCTCCGCGCAGTGCGTAGACCGAACTCTCCAACGCCGAACGAGCGATGTTGGAGACCTTCATGTTGGTCATGTCCATGCCAGCGATGACCCCCTTGCCTCCTGGCA
>JBAZCM010000164.1:0-3987 GCA_041654935.1 Sphaerochaeta sp.
CTTCTGGAAGTGGATGTTGATGGATGGCTGGCCGAAGTTGCCGATATCCGCGAGAACCACTATCCGAAGTTTGGTGATAAGCTTCCCAAGCAGCTGATGGCCTTCCTCGACACCCTCGAGGCAAATCTGAAAGCAGCCAAATAAAGGCGCTACACCTATACTGTTTTGGCCCTCCCTTCGGGGAGGGTCTTTGCTGTATGATGGGCTATGAGCCAACTGGAACGTATCCTCTATATCAATCGGGTGATCGAAGAGACCGGTGGGGTGAAGACTGCCCAAATCACCAATAGCTTTGAGATCAGCCGTCGACAGGTATTGCGTGACATCGCCTACCTGCGTGACCGTCTCGATGCCCCGATCATCTACCAGCGCCAGCGGCGCTGGTACACCTACAGTGAGCCGTTTGCCTTGTTCAAGGCGGCAAACGAGCGCCTCTTGGTCCTTGGAGCAATCTTTCGCTCCCTTGCCCAGGCGCAGGGGATGGACTCGATTCTCGTTGATGGAGCCTCCGATGCCCTCGATCAAAGTGTGGAAGGGGAGTACCGGGGTCTAGGGGACCGCATCGTCTTTCTTACCCCTATCCAGGATTGGCCGCCTTGGGAGATTTTCAATACGGTCATCGATGCGATGAAGCGCAACCTCAGGCTGACCTTGTCGTATACCGACAGCCAAGGCGCTGCGACCAGGCGCCATATCGAAGCGCTGCGCCTGATAAACTACAGTGGGCGTTGGTACCTACTTGCGTGGGATATGCACAAGCAAGCTCTCCGTACCTTTCATCTAGCCAGGGTAGCCAGTCTGGCTCCCATTGAGGGAGATCGCACAAAAGAGCAATATAGCGCCTCTGCGTTGGACCAATTCATTAATCAGGGCTATGGCATCTTCCTCGGTGGAGAACTTACTTGGGTGAGCTTTCGAGCAACCGGATGGGCGAGGGCAGTGATAGCAACGCAGACTTGGCATACAGACCAGAAGGTTGTCGTCAATGATGACGATTCGATTACCGTGGACCTGCCGGTGGCAAACCTCAATGAAATTCTCTCCTCCTTGCTCTACTATGGCCCCTTTATCCAGCCCCTCGCCCCACCACACTTTGTCCGCATCTATCAAGAGACAATAAAAGAGATGTATGAAAATCTTTGATGTGACATCCTGTGTCACACTACTTGGGTCATACTGGGGATAAGGAGAGACTCATGGATAAAAACCTACCCCTTCCCCCTTGGTATGATGCAATGCTCAGCTGTCCGGTGAAGATGACCCTTTTCTTTGTGGTGGTTATGGCACTTTCGCCGATATTGTTGATCTTTGGTGCTGTTTTACCGCTATTTCGAAAATATTTATGACTGTGGGAATGGATTGATGGTGATGGACTTCCCACGCCCCCATATTTCTCGGTACGATGGTGAGACTTCTTAGAGGTCAACATCCCGTCCGAGGGCAAAATTTTTTTGCCTTGGGACCCAAGGAGCACCTCAATGGCAGATACACCATCATCAAACGTCCTCTATGGACCCGCCGAAAAACCACCGATCAATCAGTGGTTGCCTCTCTCGATCCAGCACGTCTTTGCAATGTTCGGAGCGACGATCCTCGTGCCGATTCTCACCGGCCTCAGTCCATCGACCGCGCTCTTCACCGCTGGGACTGGAACACTGCTCTACATCCTGATCACCGGAGCAAAGGTACCAGCCTTCCTCGGATCCTCCTTTGCCTTCATCCCTGCCCTGATTGCCATCAGTGCAGCGTATGGGGTTCCCTACGCAATGGGAGGGGCGTTCGTCAGTGGACTCTTTTATGTGGTGATTGCCTTCATCATCAAGAAGAGCGGACACAATTGGCTGAACAAGGCCCTTCCACCGGTGGTCATCGGAAGTGTGATCATCGTCATCGGCTTGAACCTCGCCCCCACGGCCATGGGCATGGCCATGTATGATGGGGCTGGCAACTATAGCCTGCACCTCCTCTTTGTCGCCACGGTGACTCTCCTGTTGACCATTATCGCCAACATTTTTGGTAAGGGCTTCTTCTCAATCATCCCGATTCTCATCGGCCTGATCGGTGGCTACCTTACCGCCTTGATCGGTGGCTTCATCTCCCCCTCTTGGGCGATCATCGACTTTGCTGCGGTGAAGGAAGCTGCCTGGTTTGGCCTGCCTTCCTTTGCCCTACCGAAGTTTAATCTGGTAGCGAGTGTCACCTTCGCTATCGTCAGCCTTGCCACAATCTGTGAGCACCTGGGCGATACCCTCACCATCAGTAAAGTGGTGGGCAAGGACTTCTACACAGACCCGGGTCTAGAGCGCACCATCGCCGGTGACGGTATTGCAACCCTGTGGGCTTCCTTCTGGGGCGGGCCGCCGAACACCACCTACGGGGAGAACATCGGAGTTCTTGCTCTGACCCGTGTGTACAGTGTCTGGGTAACCGGGGGAGCGGCTGTCGTAGCAATCGTCCTCTCCTTCTTCCCTAAATTTGGCGCGCTCATTCAAACGATTCCAAACCCAGTGCTCGGTGGTATCTCCATGCTGCTCTTCGGAACGATTGCCAGCAGTGGCCTGCGCACCGTCGTTGACGCGGGGGTCGACTATGAGGATAAGCGCAACCTTACGATCAGCAGTGTGGTCCTGGTCATCGGTATCGGCGGAGGAACACTCTCCTTTGCCATGGGCAGAGATTTGACCTTCACCTTGGCAGGGGTTGCCCTGGCTACTTTGGTCGGTATTGCTATGAACCTCTTCTTGCCGAAGAACAACAAAAAATAAAGAATAGCAAGGCAAAGTGAAGGCCGCTGCAACGCAGCGGCCTTCGTGTCTTTGTATAAACTTCCATCACTGGAGCGTTTTGCCGTAGTAGGCAGCCTCAAAGAGTGCCTTTACATCCTCAGCCTTTGGCTTTCCGGGATTGGTGAGGGTACACGGGTCACCCCAGGCGTTCTCACTCATCCGATCCAACACTGCAAGGAATTTTTCTTCATTAAAATCAACTTCATCACACTGGGCGAAGGAGGCAGGAATCCCCAAGCTCTTATTGAGCGCTAAGATCGCCTGGCCAAGGTCCTCAAGTTCCAATGTCTTCTCTACTTCTGCATACTTGTCAGTGAACTGACGATTGTAGGCGATGATGTAGGGCAGAAGGATAGCATTTGCCAAGCCGTGTGTTACTCCAAACTCTCCGCCAATCTTGTGGGCCATCGAGTGCACCAGACCCAAGGAGGCGTTGGTGAAGGCCATACCTGCAAGGGCCGAGGCCTCATGCATCGCAAGGCGTGCTGTAAGGTTATCTGGCTCTCGATAGGCAACCGGCAGATGCTCTAGGACCATCTTGATGGCCTGCACAGCATATGGGTCGGTGAAAGCAGTTGCTGCAGTAGAAGCTATTGCTTCAACAGCGTGGGCCATCACATCCATACCGGTATTAGCGGTGATATGGGCTGGCATCGTTGCCGGAATCGCAGGGTCGAGGATAGCGATGTCAGGGACCATGTCGGCGGCGACAATTGGGTATTTGATGTGATTCTCTGTGTCGGTGATAACGCTGAAGGCGGTAATCTCGCTGGCGGTTCCGCTGGTGGAAGGGATGGCGATGAAACGAGCCTTGTTGCGTAGCGGTGGCATGGAGCCTGGCTCAATGATCTCTGCAAAGGTCAGGGTAGGGTGTTCGTAGAAACACCACATTACCTTCGCGGCATCAAGGGCAGAGCCTCCACCGATGGCGACGATCCAGTCAGGTTCAAAGGCGGCCATCTCCTTGCCCCCACGAATGACTGTCTCAACGGAAGGGTTGGGTTCAACACCGTCGATGATAAGCGTCTCTATGCCAGCCTCAGTTAAAAGAGCCTGGGCTTCATCAAGAAAGCCAAAGCGCTTCATCGAGCTTCCGCCGGTGACGATCGCTGCGCGCTTGCCATCAAGGGTGGCAAGTTTCTTGAGGGCTCCCTCTCCATAATAGGTGAGACGAGGGATTGAAAAACTCATGGTACTCATT
>JBAZCM010000165.1:0-3966 GCA_041654935.1 Sphaerochaeta sp.
GATGGTCATTGAGAAGGCCAAGCGCCTCGTGGAGCACAAGCGCGATGTGGTAATCCTCCTCGACTCGATCACCCGCCTGGCCCGAGCCTACAACCAAACAGTTCCAGCAAGCGGTAAGATCCTCAGCGGAGGAGTAGACTCCAACGCCTTGCACAAGCCCAAACGCTTCTTTGGTGCTGCACGCAATATCGAACATGGCGGAAGCTTGACCATCGTCGCCACGGGCCTCATTGAGACCGGATCGCGGATGGATGAGGTTATCTTTGAGGAGTTCAAGGGAACCGGCAACAACGAGATCATCCTCGATCGTCGCCTGGCCGACAAACGCCTCTTCCCGGCGATCAACATCAAGAAGAGTGGAACCCGTCGTGAAGACCTCTTGCTACCACCCGATGAAGCTGCTCGCATCTGGCTTACACGCAATGCTGTCAACGATATGGACGAGCAAGAGATGACGCCGTTCCTCATTGACAAGATTCGTAAGACAAAGGATAATGAGGCGTTCTTGCGCTCGATCAATACGGGGATCCCTGCGAACTCCGTCGGATACTAGAGCAAGGGCTATTGGAGAGAATCTAAGACTACTGTATACAGCCAGTAGATCGTGATATATTCCGGAGGACTGAGACGATGAAAGATGGAATTCATCCCCGCTATGAGTTAGTAGAAGTTCGTTGCTCCTGTGGCAACGTCATCAAGACGAAGACGACTGCCAAGAGCATGGACGTTGAAATTTGCTCAGCGTGCCACCCCTTCTTCACCGGCACACAGAAGATGGTCGACACAGCAGGGCGAATTGAGCGCTTCAAGAAGCGCTACAGCATGGAGAAATAGTGCTAGGGAGCTGCCGGAAACGGCAGCTTTTTCTTTAGCCAATTTTTACAAACCTTGATTTTCTGTTGCAATATAGGGCCAAGTAGCCTAAAATTGACCTACATTAGGTTGATGCATGGATAAAATTGTCAAACGTCATATAGAAGAGTACGGGCAGTCACCGGCCGTGGTTGTCAAGGTACCGGGGATCTGTACAATCTTGGGCAGCTACGCCGATGCGTGCAGAGGATGGTCTCTGGTCAGCACCGATAAAGCCACTTTATCGGTCGCTATCTCATTACGTGACGATCAAATGGTCCGACTGTACAATGCGACGCTCAACGACCGCAAACGCTTCAACCTCTCCAACGTTAAATACCGCAAAGAAGACCGCTGGGGTAACTTCCCCAAGGGGGTCATCGGTGTCATGGTCAGTGAGGCAACCACCCTCTCCGGGATGAACATCACCCTCAGCGGAAAGCTCTTGTATGCTGACAACCAGATGATCAGCACCGCCAGTGCCCTGGCAACCACCCTGGCAATCGATGCACTTTTTGACCTTGAGATGAGCCTTACCAGCAAGATTCGTGTTACCTATCAGGCCAATACGGTCTTCAATAGTGAGCGCTGTAAGGTCAGCGACCTCTTGGCAATGGTCAATGCCAAGCAAGGAAGTGCGCTCTTTTACGACTTGCAACACGTCACCTACCGGGAGATCCCCTTCCCCTTCGGAGATGAGGATGGGCAGATCGTGGCGATCATCGTCGATAGTAAGATCAGCCCCTCTGCGATGCGTGAGGAGATTGAATACAAACGCCAAGAAATCGACGCAGCCTTTGAGGAGCTGAACAAGCACAAAAGCGGAGGCTATATCCGAGACTTCCCGGAAAGCGATATCAGTGAACGTGTTACCCCCCTCAGTGAGGAGGAGCGCCACATCTGTGAGTACGTACTCTCTGAGAGCCGATTGACCGTCGATGCGGCGAGCCTATTGACCTACAAGGATGCAGTGCAGCTGGGCAAGGTGATGAACAAGGTCCAGGCAGGACTTCGTGACCGCCTCGAAGTCACCTGTCCGGAGGTCGATTGGCTGACCAAACGAGCAGGGGAAATGAGTGGTGTCCTCGGTGCCGTACAGGTCTCCAACGGCTTTGCCGGCAACATTATGGTGCTCTTGAGCAAAGACGCCCTTTCAAGTTATATTGGACGACTGGAGGAGTATGAGCACATCTTTGGCTTCCATCCTCACTGGTACGTCTTGTCCGGTAGTGAAGCTGCCAAGGTGGTCTTAACCTAGCACTGATGAAGATTCTCGTAACAAATGATGATGGGTATCAAAGTAAGGGCATCGTTGCACTCACCGACGCCCTCGTGGCCGACGGTCACGAGGTGTGGGTCTGTGCCCCCTCATTGGAGAGAAGTGCCTCCAGCCACGCCATGACCCTCCGCCAAGAGATTGTCATCACCGAGTTTGGCCCGCAGCGATATCACTGCAGCGGCACCCCGGTTGACTGTATCCTCTATGCCACCCGGGCCAACCTCTTCAAAGAACTGCCCGACCTGGTCATCAGCGGGATCAACCATGGCTTTAATATCTCCACCGATATCCTCTACTCGGGCACCGTCGGAGCCGCTCGTGAGGCAGCGCTCACTGGCATGCATGCCATGGCAGTCAGCTGTAGCCGCGACGAACGGGGTAACTACTCCTTCGATCGTGCCGCCTCATTTGTCATCGATCACCTCGATGCATTCTATGAGCTCACCTCACCATCATGTATCCTCAATATCAACATCCCGGCAAACGGCAATGGCAAGTGGCTCAGCGGAGTGCCTGCCTACCTCGATTACCATGATGCAATTGACAGTCAAGCGCTGAAGGACTCACCCGGTGCCCTCTCATTGATGATGAAGAACACCGTCTATCCCAGCCAGCGCTGTGATACCGAGCAGAGCGACTTTGAGGTCGTCAACAGCGGGTATACCAGCGTCACTGCCTTGGCTGTCCTTCCCCCGGTCAACGAACAGGTGCAACTACACCTGGACCGGCTGAGCAGGGAGGAAGGCCATGTGTAGGAGCTGGGAGGATAAGTGTCATCGCTGTGGCCTCTGCTGCCACGAGAAGGTCGTCTACGGCAACACCCTGGTAATTGACCTGGATAGCTGGTGCGAGTTCTTCGACCCGGCGACCAAGCAGTGCAAGGTCTACGCTGAGCGCTTTGTCCGTTCGGTCAGGTGCAAGAAGATGACCCGCTGGCGGGCAATGTTTGCCTCGTACCTGCACGATGATTGTGCCTACGTACAGTGGGCACGCAAGCGTGGCATCCGCTTTGCCAAGCCCCGATACCTGAGACTGATTCACAGTAAAACCTGTCCCTCCGAGGATGCGGACGACCCCATACACATAGCAAACTAAGCTCTTTGGCAAATTGACGCCCATAGGGGGTCTTACTATGGTTGTGTATGAGGGAACATATGGAACAACGAATTGTATATTTAGATAATAATGCGACCACCGCGATGCACGAGGACGTCATCGAGGCGGTTCATCAAGCCAACCGAGTCTATGGCAATGCTTCGAGCATGCACGCCATGGGGCGCGAAGCTGCGATGGCTGTGGAGGCCGGACGAGCTTCCATCGCCAAGCTCATCGATGCGGATGAGGCTGCCTTGGTCTTCACCAGTGGAGCGAGTGAGGCAAACAACACCGTCTTCAATCTCTTCAGAGAACGAATCGACTTGGGATCGAAGCGTAAGCGGATCATCACCACCACTATCGAGCACCCCTCGATCATCGAGACCGTCGATTACTTGAAGAATTTGGGATACGCAGTGGACCTTTGCCCAGTCGACTCCACCGGAAGGCTCATCGTCGGTGAGCTTGAGAAGCTGATGGCTGACGATGTAGCGCTGGTCAGTGTGATGCTCGGCAACAACGAGATCGGGACGATCCAGCCACTGGCTGAAGTGGTTGCCCTTGCCCGCAAGGTAGGCGCCTACGTCCATACCGACGCCACCCAAGCCATCGGCAAAATTCCCGTCTCCATGAAGGAGTTGGATGTCGACTACCTTAGCCTCTCGGGCCATAAGTTCTATGGACCGAAGGGCATCGGCGTCCTTGCTGTGAAAAAGGGGGCGCCATATACCCCCTTTGTC
>JBAZCM010000166.1:0-3962 GCA_041654935.1 Sphaerochaeta sp.
GGAATATTCTTTCCTTTGAGGTGAAACCGCAAGCTGGGGAAGATTCCGCCTTGGTAGCCGCTGCTTCAAAGCGAATCCTCGAACGTGCATGGAGGATGGTATGATGAAACTTGGAGATACTGGTCTCACCATTCCCTCTTTCGCTCTCGGCACATGGGCGATGGGAGGAGGGGAGAGTTGGGGCCCGAGCGATGATGATCTTTCGATCAAGACAATTCATCGTTCCCTTGAGATGGGCTTGAACTTCATTGACACGGCTCCAGCCTATGGCAATGGGGCAAGTGAGCTACTGCTCGGTAACGCGCTGAAGGGTAGGCGCGATAGGTGTGTGTTGGCCACAAAGTGTGGCCTGATCTGGGGAGATAATGACGCGGGGGCGGTACATAAGAGTCGCGATGGGGTGACGGTGAGACGAAACCTCTCCAAGCGCAGTATCATCGAACAGACTGAAGAGAGCCTTCGCCGACTACAGACTGACTATATTGACCTGCTTCTCTCTCATTGGCCCTCAATCGAGCCCTTTAATACGCCGATTGAGGAGACTGTCGAGGCGTTTGAGCTTTTGAAACAACAGGGTAAGATCCGCGCCTACGGGGCATGCAACCTCAGCTTGGATCAGCTGAAGGAGTATGAGCGCTATGGCAATCCTGCTTTGATCCAACAGCGCTATAGCCTACTTTTCCGAGAAAGCGAAGCGCTTGCCTCCTATGCAGCCGACCGGTCAATCATCTTTCAGGCATACAGTCCCTTGGAGCGGGGGGTTCTTACCGGTCGCCCTGCTCTGGGAGAGCCAGTCGTGGGATCGGCAAAAGCTTCGGTCAAATGGTACCAGGCAGAGAAGCAGGAGGCGATGCAGGGCCTGCGTGACTCCCTAGAGGAACTTGCCACTGTTCACCGGTGTTCAGTTTCAGCTTTGGTGCTGGCGTGGACCGCAGCTTCTTCCAAGACAATGAATGTGCTCTTTGGAGCACGTAAGGTGCCTCATCTTGAAGAGAATGCGCAAGCGCTTACACTCTCGCTAAGCGAGAGTGAATGGGCTCGAATTAATGATTTGGCAAAAGCTCTAATATAGTTCGCGGATAAACTCAATCATCTCAATGGCCTTGGGAGGACAGCCGGGTAGGCTCCTTCCAAGGTTTTTAGTGCAGATGCCTACGCCAACTTTGGTAGGATCACTAATCTCCTTGAACTCTTGGCCAATGGCGATCGTCTGATTAAGGCTATCGAGTTCGCCGACCTCGTCGAGGCGCTTGAGGGCGTGGATGAGGTTGCCGTAACAGGCCGAGCAGGCACTCTTCTCTTCGGTGTGTTGACTGAGGTACGTCGCTCGTCCACTGGGCCTGGCAAGCGGTTGCTCGACCGGCTCATTGAGCTGGATCAGGTTCAGCTCATCAAGATCCGATGAACCTACACCCAAATCTTCGGCTAAGGTGATATAGGGGATGTGATGCTTCTCAAAGCCAATGAGCGAGGCGCCAAAGGAGTCACAGAGAACGCTGTCTCGGGCCATGAACATCCTGTTGGTCTCTACCGGGTTGCCTCCTTCCTCGAAGTCCAAATCTCCACAAATTGAGTCAACAATGACCAGATCTGCACTGCGTACCGCATTGAGTGCGGCAATAGGGGTATGCAGACCCTGTGTATGGAATTGTCGTTTACTGCGATCGGAGATGCATCCCTTCATATTCTTCAGGGCGCAGGTCATCGCGGTCTGACAATGGCCTTTAAGGACGGGGAGGTTGATGAGAAAGTCACACTCCAAGATAGTCTTGGAGATCTCCATGCTGATACCCCCAGCACTCTTTTTTACATACTGATCTCTCTTTACATCGACAAGCGGTACGTCGTACTTCTCGCTGACTCGATCGTAGCCGTTGACCTTGAATCCTCGTTCAGTCGAGTCTCCAATCCAAGCACTCTCTACAATTGAGATGTTGTGATAGCCCAAGCCTTGCAGGTGTTCAATGATGGCTACGGCTATTTCGGGGTGGGTTGTTGCCCCTCCGTCGGGTTTGACCGCTACCACAAGGTTGGGCTTGAGGGCGATAGAAGCGCTCTTGTCTCCAATCAGGGAGGCAATATCGATGCTCTTCAAAAGCGCTTCGGTCATTTTGGCAGCGTCACTACCGTAGGTGATGATGATGTCGTTCTTTTTCATATTGCTGAGTCTAGATCCAAGGAGTCGTGTGAGACGTGTTCGTAGATGAGTGCTTTGCACTTCTCCTTCTCCCCACTTTTGATCAAGTTCATCATTTGGGCATGTTGGCCCAAGTAGTGGGAGAGACTCTCTTCAGAAAGATTTTGCGCTATACGAAGCTGTTGGATCTTCGCATCAAGGCGTTCATACAGGAAAACCAGCGCTGTGTTCTTTGACGCTTTGATCAAGGTCAGATGAAAGAGGCTATCCTGTTGAAAGACCGTTGCACGATCTCCGATGCCCATTGCGTACTGGCAGTCGGCAGCATACCGTGACAGTTCTTTTACATACTCCTGATAACTCTCTTCGTCGATGGCATCGACGGCCATCTGCTCCAAAGCAATCCGAACACGGGCAATATCCAAAGCCTCTTCATCGGTAATCACACTGACGAGGGCATGACTGCGCGGTTTGATTGAGACCAAGCCATACTCAGCAAGGCGCCTGATTGCCTCTCGAATCGGAGTGCGGCTGACTCCAAATTGCTCCGCAAGGGTTTCTTCTGGGATTTTCATGCCTCCCTGAAGCTGTCCATTGAGGATTTGTTCTTTGAGCAAGGAGTAAACCTGGTCACTCAAGCTACTTTGGATACACTTCTTCATATTGTTTTCCTTATACTGTTGCACTTTGTACTGTAAAGGGTAATTTTGCATTCGTCAAGTTAATTGTGTACAAAGAACATTCCTTGTGTTTTATAAAATTCTGTGAATTATTATCTATTTCTATCCTTTTTAAGCAAAATCGAGAAAAGTACATCATTGATGACTAAAGTCTTTGACAAGAAATTTCCTCTATGGTAGGATAATTGTATACAGTACACAAATGCAGGGTGCCCTGCTGAAAGGAGTTTCCTAAATGAGTACCAAAGTCAAGGATTTGTTGGCCGATGTTGAGAGGAAGTTTAATGCAACTGAGCTCTCGGCCCTGGCTGCCTACTTTAGGACCGTGATGTTCGAAACACTGCATAAAAGTCAGACCGGACACTGGGGAGGAGCAGCATCGAGCGCTGAGCTGACTACCGCCCTCTACTTCAACCGCATGAAGATCGACGCCAAGAACCCTACCTGGGAGGATCGCGATCGTCTTATCCTCTCTAAAGGACATGCCTCGATGAACCTTTATACGATGCTCGCTCACCGAGGCTACTTCCCCGTAGAAGAACTTGAAACCTTTAGAAAGCTCAACTCACGACTCCAGGGGCACCCAAGCATGACCTCAACGCCAGGCGTTGATATGTCTACTGGAGCTTTGGGGCACGGACTTTCAATTGGCGTGGGTATGGCCTTGGCCGCCCGGCTCTCCAAGAAGGACTTCTGGACCTACGTGGTCAGTGGAGAAGGATGCCTCAATGAAGGACAGAGTTGGGAAGCGATGATGAGCGCAGCCAAATACAAGCCAGAAGGTTTGGTGTTGATGATCGACTACAATAAAGTTCAGCTCGATGGTACTGAGGAGGAGATCATGCCTCTCGCACCTTTGGCTGACAAGTTGGTCAGCTTTGGCTGGAACGTTGCACCAAAGGCGTATGATGGGCATGACACTGCCGCTATTTTGGAATCCTTTGATTGGATGGATAGCGATAATGTGTGGCCGAAGGCTGTCATCTATGACACCGTCAAAGGCAAGGGAATCTCTTTCACTGAGGATCAGAGTGCCTGGCACGGAGCTGTCATCGATGAAGACTCCTATGCAAAGGGAATCGTAGAACTCAGAAAAGATCTTGAAGAGAAGGAGGCTGCACTATGAGTGTTGCCATGAGAGATGC
>JBAZCM010000167.1:0-3944 GCA_041654935.1 Sphaerochaeta sp.
GACAAAAAGGGCAGTCCACCAATTAACCTGCGGATAAAGGATGGAAGAGATTTCCATATCCACCCCACTCATTGCCTCGGTGAAATTCAAGCCAATCTTGCCTAAAACAGTGATAAGGATGAGCCCGGCGATAGTTCCCAACGTGGAGCCGGCTATACTGATGAACGAGCCTTCCAGTAGGAAAAGCCCGGTGAGTTCCTTGCCCTGCATTCCCAAGGCACCAAGAGTCCCAATCTCCCGCATCCGCTCATAGATTACCATCATGGTGGTATTGATGATGACGGTACTTCCAAGCACAAAAAAGACTCCGCCTAGGACGTAGTAGACGAACTTGGCAATGGACAAAAAACCGTACATCATGTTCAAATCCTTCCAGGCCTTTGTCTCGGTTACAAGCCCAATCTTTGTTTCAAGAGCAGTTTTCACTGAACCGGCAACATCTACTTCCTTGTAGTTCTCGGCGACCTGTAGGAGAATTTCCTGAGCCTGCCCCTCCATGTGCAGCAAGTACTGCGCTCGATCCAAGGGGATGTAGAGGGTATTGGAACTTAATATGCCAACAGGAAACGATGCTAAGCCGACTATCTCAAATGTCATGGCATTCGATCCCCTTAGGGCGGTGGAGGTCAATACGGTCAGTTTCTCCCCCACTTCCGCCTGAAGATCATGGGCCAAGACGGCTCCAAGGAGTAGCTCGTTCTTTCCTTCTTGGGGAATCCTTCCCTTGGTCACCAAGGAGGGAAAGTCGATAAACGCCGTTTCGCTGGCAAAATCAACACCGACACCCAGAGCTCCTCTATTCTTACCTCTGAGATAGAGATTAGCCGGGAAATTGATACGGCTAGTTGCCGCTTCAACACCCTCGACGGACTTTACGATTGGAAGTACCTCATCTATATCAAGACTGAGATGCAGAGGATTATACCGTTCATATTTCTCGAACGCCTCGTGCCGAATTCTTACCTCTCCGGTATAGTAAGAGGTCAAGTTTGACTCCATATCAACTTCCATACACTCAAGAAGGGCCAAAAGAGCCATGATTGCCATTGCAGTGACCGCTATTGCTACCGCCGATAGCAAGGAGCGGCGAAGATTGCGAAAGATATTGCGAAATGCTAAAGCAGGGAGTTTAATCGTCACTACCTCTTCTCCTATTGATGATGCAAACAGGTTGGGATATCCAGCTTCAGGGCCCTATGGATGGGAAATAATGCAACGATCATAGCGAGGCCGATACCGCTGACAAAGGCTTTGATCAGAGTCAGCAGGCTCCAAGAACCCCGCATGACGTTCTGGATTCTAAAGCCGATGTCTATATCCCTAAGCATAAAACCAAAATCGAAGCCTACATTCACCAAATACAGATTGGCAAGGCTCCCTAGCAAAATGCCAGTCACCGAACCAAGCAGTCCGATGCCGCCTGCCTCAAAGAGGAAAGCCAGCAGAATATGACGATCGCGCATGCCCAAAGCACGCATCATGCCAACCTCGCGCATTCGTTCATACATGGCCATCAACATGGTATTGGAAACACCGACAGCTGCAATGATGAAAACAAGAAAGAGAATCAAAGTGGTTCCACCTTGCTTCGCCTTAAGAATCGCCAAATAATCACGAGCAAGATCTTCCCATGTATAAAGGGTCAACTCGGCATCGAGGGCCTGAAGTTTGGGGTCTAGACTCCGTACAGTTGCATTAATGTCGCTGTTCTCACTAAGGGCAATATCGATGCTCGAAACCGAACCTTCCATGGCAAGATAGAAATCGGCGGCATTGATATCCATCATAACAAGACTTCGGTTCACATTGGGGTTGGGGCAATTGATGATGCCAACAACCTCCATATCGAAGGCTTCATAAAACCCTCCCTTTCCACGAGTGACCAACGTGACCCAATAGCCCACTTTCGCCCCGATGTCCTCAGCAAACCAGCTGCCCAGTACAATGCCGTCCATCTCCCCGCTTCTCAAAAATCGCCCCTCGACCAGTGTATTCCCAAAGCGATACACATCAAAGTCGGTGGCAGGATTGATAGCTGTTACTTGGACGTTCATATTACCGTCCTCGCCAAAATCACCCTGATAAAGAATCATATCGGCAGCAAAAGAGATACGCTCGGTGGCGGCAATACCATCAGCCTTGAGCAGATCAAGAATTGCTTGAGGGTTTTCAATCGAAGCATCCAAAGGGAGAAAATAACGGTCCTCCCAGTAAGCAGTATCGTGAATCCTCATCGAGGCTGTCTCGTACCAACGAAGATTCCGCATCGACTCAAGCTCGGCACCAAGTAGCAGTGAGTCGACCAGAACGTACATCAACAATCCAAAAGCGATGGCAATAGCGGTAATGGCAGTCCTGCGCTTGTAACGCAGCAAATTTTTTGCAGCCAGTTGCAGGATGAATTTCATCACTGCCTCCTTTCATCGCTTGCGATAGAGCCATCATGCAGTTGTACCAGACGACTGGCATACTCCATGACCATCTTGTCATGGGTAGAAAAGATGAAGGTCGTACCAAATTTCTCGTTCATCTGCCTCATCAGCTTAAGGATTTCCTCTCCTGTTTTGGAATCAAGGTTGGCAGTCGGCTCATCGGCGAGGATTAGCTGAGGACGTTTGACCAAAGCCCGGGCAATGGCGATTCTCTGCTGTTGCCCTCCGCTAAGCTGTGAAGGGCGGCGGTTCTCCATCCCCTGTAGCCCGACTTCTTGCAACATTTCATAGGTGCGTTGTCTGACTTCTGCTTTGGGGACATTGAGCAAAGAGAGGACGAACGAAACATTTTCGTAGGCTGAGAGGACCGGAATGAGGTTGTAGGTTTGAAAAATGAAGCCGACGTTCTGCCTTCTAAATGAAGTCTTCTCTTCTTTGCTCATGGTGCTGATCTTCTGATCGTTGATGCAGATTTCTCCATCATCGATGGCGTCTATACACCCAATGAGGTTAAGCAATGTGGTCTTTCCCGAGCCTGATGGTCCAGCGATAGAGAGAAACTCCCCGTCCTGTATCTCTAAAGAGACCTGTTTCAAGGCACGAACAATACTCTCGCCCGTCTTATAATTACGACTTACCTTCTCAACCTTAATCATTTTTAAGCATCTCCCTCTCAGTCTTAGTCTTACTGAACTGCTTAATCGACACCGAGTTTACGATAACCGTCCTATACCCTTCCTGCAAGAGGAAGAAAGCTAAAGTAAAGTGCTAGCATCAGGTGGATTGCATGAAAAAACAATCCGCTCAGTTCATTGATTTCTCCTGTGTCCAAAAAATGGTACGAAAAGGTGTCGATACCGATAATACTACTTTTCACAAAACTGCCTTTGATGGGGTTAATAGACTACTCCCTTCCTCAATATCCGGTTTGACGCAAACTTGATGGCTTAAAAAGTATGTCGCCCTTGCTGCCCTTAACAATAACATATGCAAAAACCTAAGTAATTTTAGGATTATTTATTCGTAGGAGAAGCTTTAGTGTTACATTATCTTGCTTTGGGCTCAACTATTTTGTATAGTGAACCCCTATGGAAGATCCGTTACCTAGAAGGAGGCCATTGTGAGCCTCCATATCAGCGCTATTGTCGCCCTTTTATTCTTGTCGGCTTTTTTCAGTGCCTCTGAAACCGCCTTTACCAGCCTTTCGTTTGTTCAAATCAGGATGCTTGAAGCAAAGAAAGGCAAAGTAGCCCATAAAGCGGCCCACTTAGCCTCCAACCGCGAGCTATTACTTTCGGCTATTCTTATTGGCAACAACCTTGCCAACCTCAGTGCTTCAGCTTTAACAACCACTTTTGTTATCTCCACTTGGGGCAACAATCTTATCGGTATTGGCACCGGTGTGTTGACATTACTGATTCTTATTTTTGGTGAAATCACTCCCAAACAGGTAGCTATGAGCCACAATATGACCATAGCCCAAGTTGCTGCTTATCCATTGCAGCTCTTTAT
>JBAZCM010000168.1:0-3926 GCA_041654935.1 Sphaerochaeta sp.
GTCGAGCGCGCGAGCGAAGAGAGCCTCACCGCTTGGGCGAAGGTCGACCAATACCGGATGGAGCAAATGGACGCCTTCATCGGTATCCGTGGGATTGCCAATGTGCGCGAACTTGCCACCATCGCTGACCAAGCCAAACTGGCCAGTCGCCACTATGATACGCCAGTACACATGCAGACCCGTCTGACAAAGACCAAGTGGGTCGTCCTGCGCTATCCCACCGAAGTGATGGCGATGCAGGCGAAGATGGGCAGCGTTGAGTTTGAAGAGTTCTTTTATCGCGTGTGCACCGAGGTCGACTACCAGGCAATGGGCGAGGCGATGGCAGAGGCCAAGGAATTCTTGGATGAAGTGGACCAGGTCCACATCAAGGCCGCTGGCACTGACCTCAGCTTCTCGATCAAGGGCATGGGTTGGATTGCCTGTGCTGGTGAGATGAATATCCCCGATGGTGAGATCTACACCGCCCCGATCAAGGATTCGGTCAATGGGACGATCACCTACAATACAGAGAGCACCTATCATGGCCACGCATTCAAGGATGTGACCTTCACCTTCAAGGACGGCAAGATCATCGAAGCTCATGCCGACGACGATGAGAAGCTCAATGCAATCCTCGACCTTGATGAGGGGGCCCGCTACATCGGAGAGTTCGCCCTAGGAGTAAATCCGGCGATTCTCAGCCCGATGGACAATACGCTCTTTGATGAGAAGATCGCCGGCTCAATTCACTTTACCCCAGGTAATGCCTATGAGGATTGCGACAACACCAACCGCAGCTCGGTGCACTGGGACCTGGTGCAGATCCAGCGCCCAGAGTGGGGCGGAGGAGAGATGTACTTTGATGGAGTGCTGGTACGCAAGGATGGGGTCTTTGTTCATCCGAGCCTTGAGTGCTTGAACTTTACCTCACCCGCTTAAAAGACGATTGTTCGGTTCTCGTGGATGATGACGCGACTTTCCAGGTGGGCTTGTACCGCCTTGGAGAGGACGCGTCTCTCTACGTCTTTGCCCACATCCCGCAGTCCCTTGGGGTCCAGTTCATGGTTCACCCGCACCACATCCTGTTCGATGATCGGACCTTGGTCCAACTCATCGCTTGCGTAGTGTGCGGTCGCCCCGATCATCTTCACCCCACGCTGGTAGGCTTGCCCATAGGGATTGGCTCCTTGGAACGCGGGAAGGAAGGCGTGATGGATATTGATGATCTTGCCACTCCATGCTTCGATGAATGAGGGGGTAAGAACCTGCATATAGCGAGCCATCACGACCAGGTCAATGTCAAAGCGCTTCAACAGTGCCTGGACCTTCGCCTCTTGCTCTCCCTTGGTCTTAGCCGATATGGGTAGGTGGTAGAAGGGGATGCGGAATTGGTTGGCAATGGGCTCAAGGTCGGGGTGGTTACTGATGATCAGCGGGATTTCACAGACCAGGTCCCCTTCGCGCTGACGGGTGACCAGGTCGTAGAGGCAGTGGCTGGTCTTGCTGACCATGATGGCCACCCGGTTACTATAATCGCCCCAGTGGCACTGCCAAGAGAGCTCCTGCTCTTTTGCGAACTTGTCAAATGCCTTCTCCAGGGCACTGCGGGTACTCTTCAGATCAGCGAGATCCAATTCGATGCGCATAAAAAGGCGTCCTTGGCGGCTGTCGGTGTACTGCTGCAGGTTCAGGATGTTGAAGTTCTGCCCATACAGCCATGTAGTGGTCTTACTGAGGATTCCCTTGCGATCCTCACATTGGATGAGAAAGACAATATTCTTTGTTGCCATGGGGCTCTACTCCAGTGGTGTGATCTCGGCTTGTTCGATCTCTTGTCCCTGTACCATCTCAACCTTCCGCTTCGCTTCGCCCAGGGTCTTCTCCAGTTTCTTGGTCAGCGTCATTCCCTCCTCATAGAGGCTGATTGCCTCCTCTAACGGAGTGGTGGAGGTGGAAAGTTTTTGAGCAATCTCCTCGATTCTTTTGATATCTTCCTCAAAACTCATGGCTACTCCTCGATACGTGCACGACGCTTTCCGTCGGCAAACCGCAAATCAACCACTTGGTCGGGCTTTGCATCTTCTTTGGTTGCAATGATTTTACCATCAATGCTCTGGACAACGGCATATCCTCGGCTGAGTATAGCAACCGGAGAAAGGGCTTGCAACTGTCCTTTGAGCAGGGCAAGTCGTCCTTCGGTCTGGCTCATCAACTCTCTTTGTGCATTAGTCAAGCTCGCTGATGCGTTGGCAAGCTGAAACTCCTTTGAGTCAATCAATGAAGTGAGGTGGCGCGCCAACATCATCTGGTCGGTGCGCTGTAACTGAGCTTGGGCCAGGGTGAGGCGACCGAGCATTTGGGCACTAAGGGTAGCGGAGAGAGAGCGTACGCTTTCAGATAGTTGCACAAAGGCAGTGCTCACTAGCTCTGCAGCAGCCGATGGGGTGGGTGCTCTGAGGTCTGCGGCAAAGTCTGCAAGGGCAAAGTCAACCTCGTGGCCGATACCGGTGACAACTGGAATGGTAGATTCGGCAATTGCCTTGACCACTACCTCCTCACTGAAGGGCAGTAGATCCTCTACCGAACCACCGCCGCGCCCGACAATCAAGACATCACAGAGCATCAGGGCGTTGGCTTGTTCGATACGCATCGCGATTGTCTGAGCCGCCTGATCTCCCTGTACCACCGCGGGCAGAACCAATACGTCCAACGAGGGCGCCCGCCTCTCTAATACATTAAGAATATCTTGCAATGCTGCTCCACTGGGGCTGGTGACCACACCGACGCGTCCTGGATAGGGAGGAAGGGGGCGCTTACGGTCGGCGCTAAAGTAGCCGCGTTCAGCGAAGAGGCGTTTACGCCTCTCAAGTTCAGCAAGGATTTCTCCAAAACCTGCAAGGCGCATCGAGTCACACTTGAGTTGGTAGGTCCCCCGAGCAGCATAGACATCAAGGCTGCCGGACACCACAACGCGGTCCCCCTCCTTGGGGGTGAAGTCCACGCGCCAGGCGCTTCCTTTGAACATCACCGCCCCGATCGAGGCGTTGCTGTCTTTGAGGGTGAAGAACCAATGGCCGGTCGAAGAGGGGCGGAAGTTGGAGATTTCTCCGGTGACCTGCAGGCCATAAAACCCCTCTTCAAGGGTTCGTTTGATAAGGCTTGTCAGTTCACTGACTGACAACTCCCCATTCAAAAGGTTACTCATCACCTGCCTCTTTGGAGCGGATCATCGAGCGCTGGTTGAAAATTCCCAACAGCGCCAACAGCGCCCAGAGGGTGTAGAAGACCCAGCTGCCCAGGTACCAAAAGCGGGTTACCAACAAGGAGAGGACCATCGCAGCGATGATCGCGCTTTCGACGGCCAAGAAGAGGTCGAAGGAAAAGAGACTGACTATAAGGATCAAAACCCAGGCGCCAGCAGCAAAAACGAGACTTGCTGAGAGAGGCAGGAAGAGGCGCAGCGTGCCCAGCACCAAGAGAGCTGCACTGAGGGGGGCAAAGACCCCCAAGAGGGGACGTGTCAAAGCACCGGAGCTTCGGGCGAGGAAGAAGAGGAGCAACGACCCCGCGCCAAAACTTACTACGTTGATTAAAAGAGCCATCGAACCCGCCGGGCCGAGGAGGAGGGCAAACAGGTCACCTCCTACATACCCCTGAGTAAGGAGACTCAGCACACCCGAGAAGTCCTGGATGGCTACGCTGATGGCAAGGGTTACCAAGCCACCGCTGAAAAGGCTGCTGATGAGGATGAGCAGCTTTCGCGCGGTGTATCCAAAGAAGGTGAAGTAGAGGCCTAGTATGAGGCCAGCGATCATGATGGGTGCACTGTTCATGGTGGTTTTAGACAAAAAAGAGACAGCGCATGGCTGTCTCTTTCCAAGTATGGGTCTCTCAGCCCGCCAGAATTGCCTCAGTGGGGCAAACGTCTGCGCAGGCACCGCAAT
>JBAZCM010000169.1:0-3723 GCA_041654935.1 Sphaerochaeta sp.
GGGTTAAGCAGCAGTGCCCAACTGACACTAAAGAGAACGTGTGGAATCATCATGGGCATGACCGACAACACCTTGAAGAGAAACTTGAAGGGGATGTCGGTACGGTTGTTCAAATAGGCGAGAAAGAGAGCTAATATTGTTGCAAATGCCGCTGCGCCGATTACAAAGATCGCCGTATTGAGGAGAATCGAAGCGAGCATTGGGTCGGTGTAGACATTAACATACTTTTGAAGGGTGAAATTTCCAAAAGAGTTAAGATTGTTGGAGAAACTGCCGATAATCAGCATCACCACCGGAGCGACGGTGAGTAGGCTCACCACAAGGATGAGGGAGTAGGTCAGGTTTCGATTTCTTCGGTCCATGGCCTTCTCCTACTTAGAAACGAGAAGGCAGTGCTCGGCCTTCACGCTCAGGGTGATTGTGTCACCCTCTTTGTATCGGGTCATCGGATCGAGTTTGATCATGATCCGTACCCCATCGACAAGCACCTCTGTCTCATAGAATTCGCCTACGAAGATCATCTGGCTGATGGTCCCTTCAAGATAGTTCACATCACTGCCGGCAATTCGCTCAGCTTCGATGAACTCCGGTCTAAGACAGAGAACCAACTCATCGTCGTCAGCAAACTGGCGTTTGTGACAACGAATTGATCCAAGGGCCGTTGATACGATTGTTTCAGTCTCTCGTTGTGCTTCAATCGTGGCAGCAATCAAATTAGCGCGTCCGATGAAGTCAGCGACAAACTGGTGGTCAGCGTCGAAGTAAATTTTCTTTGGAGATCCAAGTTCTACGATTTTGCCGGAGTTCATTACCCCGATCATATCAGAGAGGGCCAATGCCTCGACTCGGTCGTGAGTCACATAGACGGCGGTGATGCCCAATTCACCTAAAAAGGTCTTAAGCTCCTTTCTCGTCTCCTCGCGTAGCTTTGCATCAAGATTGGAGAGCGGCTCGTCAAAGAGGATCACCTTTGGCTCGGCAACGAGGGCACGAGCGAGGGCGACGCGTTGCTGCTGGCCGCCAGAGAGGCGGGTGGAGGGGCGGTTTTCATACCCCTCCAGTTGCACAAATTTCAAAGTCTTTGCAACCCGCTCAGCGATCTCGGCCTTAGGCAACTTCATATTCTGCAGGGGGTAGGCGACGTTGTTGAAGACGTTCATGTGGGGCCAGATAGCGTAGGTCTGAAAGACCATCCCCAACTGCCTCTTCTCGGTGGGGACATAGATATTCTTCTCCTTAGACAACACGATGGTGTCCCCGATCATGATTTCCCCTTCATCGGGGGTCTCAAGACCGACAATACACCTTAGCAGTGTTGTCTTGCCACAGCCCGAAGGGCCGAGCAGAGTAAAAATCTTATTGGCCTCAATGTCGAGGTCCACCCCATCGAGAGCGTTGATTTCTTTGCCCTCACTATAGAACCGTTTTTTTAGTCCTCTGATTTTGATTTCCATCGTCTACCTTGCCTGCATCTATACTTTGTTACTTGAGTGCGAAGATCTTATCGAACTCTGCGCCCCACTTTTGGATCTCTTCGTCGGAGAGCTCACGGATGGGGATCACTTCGGTTTCGCTGATTCCAGCAATTGGTGGATAGACCCCTGGAGCGAGGACGTATTCACCAACATCGTTGGCCAGTTGGCCAGCTGCTTCAGTACCGAGCCAGAACTCAAGGAATTGCTCTGCCCCACGGGGGTTCGGTGCTTGTTTGGTGATTGCCATTGCCCGCGGAGAACCAAGCATCGGTGAAATCTTGGCGTAGTCAAGCGGCGCTGGTGCATGGGTTACGATGTACTTAGGCATCGAAATACCAATTTTCTTCTCCCCACTGGCCAATGGAGCCGGAGTCGGGCCAAAGGAAGCAACAAACATTGGTTCGTTTGCTGCTAAGCCTCTGATGAATGCCATCCACTCAGCCTCGCTGGCGAAGACGTTCTCCTTCAATCCAATCAACCAGCTAATGGTGGTAGCGTGGGTTGCTGGGTCAGCCATAACGATATGGCCCTTCCACTTCGGGTCAGCGAGATCCTGGTAGCGCTTGGGAGCTTCTTCTGCCGTGACGAGATCGGTATTGTAGATTAAGCCTACATACTCGATGCCAAAGAGATAGATGCCATCCTTCTTTGCCCAATCAGGATATCCTGCTGCGGCTTTGGCGTCGTAGTTGGCCAAAATTCCTTGGTCACGCAAGATTTCAAGGATCGGCAGCGGTCCCTGCACGACATCGGCGGTAAGTTTCTTTGCCTCGACCTCAGTGAGAATCGTTGAGACATACCGAGCGGTGGAGAGACGAGTATACTCGACCTCTGAACCAGTGTCCTTGTTGTAGCGCTCTAAAATTGGCTCAATGGCCGTGATGTTGGCATACAGGGAGACCTTTTTCGATGGCGTTTCAGCGACCGTCTCCGGTTTACCCGCAGCAAAGAGCATACCCGTGATGACAAGAACCAAAGCGAGAACCAACATGGCTTTCTTTAGTTTCATACCTTCCTCCATTTTTTTATCGGATAATAAAAAAACGGTAGCATGCGCCCATTGCGGTGTCAAGGAAACTCTTTATAGGAAGGGAGTATAGCACCACGGATTATCCTGGTCTTTGAGGACTGAAATCATCTGTGTCGATGAGCTTTAATAGATAGTTTTTCCGCCTAGTTTGTACAAGAGGCTGTACCGTTGGAGAGGGTTGGAAAGAGTGTCCAAGAGAGATATCATGGAAGGAGTGTGAAATCACTTGGGTGCTCCAGGTGAGGACAGCCACTGGTTGTTTAGCGACAAATTTGTAGGGATATTTGGCGATTCGCAGCAATTATGAGGAGGATGATAGTATGCCTGTTCTAGAACTAAAGGAGCGAACCCTTCTGATCTACGAAATCCTTGATGGATTATCTCCAAGTGAAATTCAGTTCCTTGATGAGCGCGACCCTTTTCGTTTTCTTATCAGTGTCATCCTCAGTGCCCAGACGACCGATCGTATTGTCAATGTGGTAGTCAAAGATCTTTTTGCGGCCTATCCGGACGCAGCAGCGCTTGCGGCGGCGACGCAAGAGGACGTTGAATCGATTATCTATGCAACAGGCTTCTATCGTGCCAAGGCCAAGAATATCATTGCTGCTGCAGGGCAGCTTGTCGACCGCCCAGTTCCTTCTACAATGGAGGAGTTGATCGTCTTGCCCGGAGTCGGGCGTAAGACAGCTAGCTGTGTTCTCGGTGATATCTACGGAAAGCCTGCTATTATCGTCGACACCCATTTCAGTCGGGTGGTGAACCGCCTGGGTCTTGTCGATGAAAAAGACCCGGTGAAGGTAGAGTTTGGGATTGCCGACATCCTTCCCCCTGAGCTGCAGTATCGCTTCTCGATGACAGTCAACCTTTGGGGGCGCACAGTCTGTCTTGCCAAGAGACCGCTCTGTGAGGAGTGTGCTATCGGCCACCTTTGCCCGAGTCGAGACTTCTTTCTTCAGAAATATGCCAACGAAAGATCTGGTCGACCTTCTGGACGTTAAGGAGGCCAAACTGTAGGTATTTGAGGCTCACCGGCTCGACTGCAACAGGAACATCGATGTCGCCGAGGTAAATGCCGCTCGTCGGCCAGCTTGTGTTGCACGCCTCTCTGAGGGGACTGAGGATCTTCTCATCGATAGGAAGATACAACGTTCCCTGATCGTAGTGGGCCGCTTGGGTTACAATCGGCAGAGGGGGGCAGGGAACGAAGGGGGGAATGGG
>JBAZCM010000170.1:0-3674 GCA_041654935.1 Sphaerochaeta sp.
TCCTTTGAAGAACAGTAGTCACGACCAGATGAGTCTCCTTGGCGAGGTGGCCAAAGAGTACCCTGAAATCCTCTCGGTCAATGGACGCAATAGCTGGGAGGGTGGGGTGCTGCATCGCCTCGATACCCCAACCCGGGGGCTTGTGGTCATCGCACGTACGACCGAAGCCTTCCATCGGATGCAGGCCATCGCCCAAGCCGATCTCTTCATCAAGGAGTACGAGGCCACCAGTAGTGGCCACCGCAATCCAGCCTTGGAAGGTTTTCCACCCTTTCCTTATGAGGATCCAGTTCATTGTGGCGGTCGTGAAGTCAATGTAGGCAGTCTCTTTCGCCACTGGGGAGAGGGACGGGCTACCGTTCGTCCAGTGCTTGCCGACAGTCCACGTCACCTTTTAGAGAAGAGTAGCCCCACTTGGTATCTGACCCGCATTGTGTATACCGGATCGACCGACAGCGGGGCAGAGCGCTTTCGTTGTCGCCTGACCAATGGCTTTCGCCACCAAGTGAGAGCCCACCTGGCATGGAGCGGTTGGCCGATCGACGGTGATGACCGCTACGGTGGAAAAGAGGCCCCAAGCCTTGGCCTGAGGGCAACAGCAGTAGAATTTCCCCATCCCTTTATCTCCCAACAGGTGGAGGTGCGGTTGGATGGATAAGTGGAGGAGTTTTGGATGGATATGAGAGAAGTGAAGCTTGCCCGTCTGTTGGTCGAGCATTCGGTGCGCCTGCAAGAAGGCGAGTCATGCCTTATCAACGCAGTAGATGTGCCTACCACGATGGTCGAAGCGTTGGTCAACGCCGTCTATGATAAAGGCGCGTATCCGATTGTAAATCTGTGGAACCAACGTCTTGAACGGGCGATGGTCGAGCGTGCAAGTGAAGAGAGCCTCACCGCTTGGGCGAAGGTTGACCAATACCGCATGGAGCAGATGGATGCTTTTATCGGTATCCGTGGGATTGCCAACGTGCGCGAGCTTGCAACCATCGCAGACCAAGCCAAACTAGCCAGTCGGTACTATGACACGCCCGTACATATGCAGACCCGGCTGACCCGGACCAAGTGGGTCGTCCTACGTTATCCCACCGAAGTGATGGCAATGCAGGCGAAGATGGGCAGCGTTGAGTTTGAAGAGTTCTTCTATCGGGTGTGCACCGAGGTCGACTACCAGGCAATGGGCGAGGCGATGGCAGAGGCCAAGAAATTCTTGGATGAAGTGGACCAGGTCCACATCAAGGCCGCTGGCACTGACCTCAGTTTCTCGATCAAAGGCATGGGTTGGATTGCCTGTGCTGGTGAGATGAATATCCCCGATGGCGAGATCTACACCGCCCCGATCAAGGACTCGGTCAATGGGACAATCACCTACAACACTGAGAGTACCTATCATGGCCACGCTTTCAAGGATGTGACCTTCACCTTCAAGGATGGCAAGATCATCGAAGCTCATGCCGACGACGATGAGAAGCTCAATGCAATCCTCGACCTTGATGAGGGGGCACGCTACATCGGCGAGTTCGCTTTAGGAGTAAATCCAGCGATTCTCAGCCCGATGGACAATACCCTCTTTGATGAGAAGATTGCCGGCTCAATCCACTTCACCCCGGGTAACGCCTATGAGGATTGCGACAACACCAACCGCAGCTCAGTGCACTGGGATCTGGTGCAGATCCAGCGCCCTGAGTGGGGTGGAGGAGAGATGTACTTTGACGGAGTGCTGGTACGCAAGGATGGGGTCTTTGTCCATCCGCGCCTTGAGTGCTTGAACTTTACCTCACCCGCTTAAAAGACGATTGTTCGGTTCTCGTGGATGATGACGCGACTTTCCAGGTGGGCCTCTACCGCCTTGGAGAGGACGCGTCTCTCTACGTCTTTACCCACATCCCGCAGTCCTTTGGGGTTCAGTTCATGGTTTACCCGTACCACATCCTGCTCGATGATCGGGCCCTGGTCCAACTCATCGCTCGCATAGTGAGCGGTCGCCCCGATCATTTTTACTCCACGCTGGTAGGCTTGGCCATAGGGGTTAGCCCCTTGGAAGGCCGGAAGGAAGGCGTGGTGGATGTTGATGATCTTGCCACTCCATGCTTCGATGAATGAGGGGGTAAGAACCTGCATATAGCGAGCCATCACGACCAGGTCAATGTCAAAGCGCTTTAACAGGGCCTGGACCTTTGCCTCCTGCTCGCCCTTGGTCTTCGCTGAGATGGGCAGATGGTAGAAGGGGATACGGAACTGGTTGGCTATGGGCTCGAGGTCGGGGTGGTTACTGATGATCAGAGGGATTTCACAGACCAAGTCCCCCTCCCTCTGGCGGGTGACTAGGTCGTAGAGGCAGTGGCTGGTCTTACTGACCATGATGGCAACTCGGTTGCTATAGTCGCCCCAGTGGCACTGCCAAGAGAGATCCTTCTTCTGTGCAAATTCGCTAAAAGCGTCCTCCAAGGCTCCTCGAGTACTGGTAAGGTCGGCCAGATCGAGCTCGATACGCATAAAGAGGCGTCCCTGGCGACTGTCGGTATACTGTTGAAGGTTCAGGATGTTGAAGTTCTGCTGATAAAACCACGTGGTGGTCTCGCTGAGGATTCCCTTGCGGTCCTCACATTGGATGAGAAAGACAATATTTTTTGTTGCCATGGCGGGCGCTACTCCAGTGGTGTGATCTCGGCTTGTTCGGTCTCTTGTCCCCTCACCATCTCGACCTTGCGCTTCGCTTCGCCCAGGGTCTTCTCAAGTTTTTTGGTAAGGGTCATTCCCTCCTCATAGAGGCCGATAGCCTCTTCTAGCGGAGTGGTGGAGGTAGAGAGCTTTTGGGCAATCTCCTCGATTCTTTTGATATCTTCTTCAAAACTCATGGCTACTCCTCGATACGGGCACGACGCCTTCCGTCGGCAAACCGTAGATCAACTTCTTGATCAGGCATTGCATCTTCTTTGGTTGCAATGATTTTACCATCGATGCTCTGGACAATGGCATACCCTCGGCTGAGTATAGCAACCGGAGAAAGGGCTTGCAACTGTCCTTTGAGCAGGGCAAGCCGACCTTCGGCCTGGCTCATTAACTCTTTTTGGGCATTTGTTAGGCTCACTGAGGCATTGGCAAGTTGGAACTCTTTGGAGTCGATCAAAGAGGTGAGGTGGCGAGCCAGTATTGTCTGGTCGGTACGCTGCAGTTGGGCTTGGGCGAGGGTGAGGCGGCCGAGCATCTGGGCTTTAAGAGTAGCGGAGAGGGAGCGTACGCTTTGGGCAAGCTGCACAAAGGCGGCACTCACCAACTCTGCGGCAGCAGATGGGGTAGGAGCTCTGAGGTCGGCTGCAAAGTCGGCTAGGGCAAAGTCCACTTCGTGACCGATACCGGTGACAACCGGGATTGTCGATTCGGCAATCGCTTTGACGACCACCTCCTCACTGAAGGGCAATAGGTCCTCTACCGAACCACCGCCGCGCCCGACGATCAGGACATCACAGAGCATCAGGGCATTGGCTTGCTCGATTCGCATGGCGATTGTCTGGGCAGCCTGCTCTCCCTGCACGACGGCAGGCAGGACCAATACATCCAAGGAGGGAGCGCGCCTCGCTAGCACGTTGAGGATATCTTGTAGGGCTGCTGCACTGGGGCTGGTGACCACACCAACGCGTCCTGGATAGGGAGGAAGGGGGCGCTTACGGTCGGCG
>JBAZCM010000171.1:0-3664 GCA_041654935.1 Sphaerochaeta sp.
CCATGCACAACGATGGCACCCTCGCCGCAATCGCCATCCAGTGGTTTGGCGTGGATAACACGGTTGTCGGTAACTGAACAACTGTGTAAGATGACGGGGAGTTGGCGCTTCCCGTCATTTTTTTCAGCAGGAGAGTGTAGTGCGTAACCTTTTGCCGCTCCTATTGGGCGGAACCATCACCACCTTGAAGATCTTCACATTGACGTTGCTCTTCTCCGTTCCTTTGGGCGCTTTGGTCGCCCGTGGCAGAATGAGCAAGAATCCACTGATCAGTGGCATGATCAACATCTACATCATGATCATGCGGGGCACCCCCCTGATTCTGCAGCTCCTCTTTGTCTACTTTGGTCCCTACTACCTCTTTGGAGCTTCGTATGATCGCTTCACCGCGGTCATCATTGGCTTTGTCATCAACTATGCCGCCTACTTCGCTGAGATCTACCGCGGTGGTGTCCAGTCAATTCCAGTCGGACAATGGGAGGCGAGCCTGGTCCTCGGTTTCTCCAAGGCTCACACATTCATCCGTGTCATCGTCCCCCAGGTGATCAAGCGCATCATCCCAGCTATGGGCAACGAGGTGATCACCTTGGTCAAAGATACTGCCCTTGCCCAGACCATCGGGGTTGCCGAGCTCTTTCGGGTAGCTCAAAGCGCCTCAGCCCGTCAATTCTCCACCACCCCGATCGTCATTGCAGGGGTCTTTTACTTCATCATGAACGGCGTAGTCTCTCGTTCATTCGACCTGCTTGAGAAGAAGCTGGACTACTATCAATAGGAGCAGAGATGAGCATCATCAGTGTAGAGAATGTCTGTAAAAACTTTGATGAACTAGGAGTCTTGAAGGGAATCAGCTTCACCCTAAACGAGGGTGAGGTACTCTCGATCATCGGCCCCTCTGGGAGTGGCAAATCAACACTACTGCGTTGTCTTACCCAACTGGAGCGCATCGACGGCGGATCGATCGAGGTCTGTGACATGCTCATGGCCCGCACCGATGAGAGTGGTAAGGTCATCTACAGCGATGCAAAGACGCTGAAGGAGATCAGACTCAAGCTTGGTTTGGTCTTCCAAAATTTCAATCTCTTTCCCCACATGAGTGTGCTACGCAATATTACCGAAGCGCTGATCAATGTCCTGGGTAAAAGTAAGGGTGAAGCAGTAGCTATCGCCCGCCAGCTGCTGGCTAAGATGGGGTTGGAGGAGAAGGAGAACGCCTACCCCTGCCACCTCTCCGGAGGTCAGCAGCAACGTGTCTCGATCGCCCGAGCGCTGGCACTTAACCCAAGTGTTCTGTGCTTTGATGAGCCGACCAGTGCCTTGGACCCCGAACTCACCCTTGAGATCCTGAAAGTCATAAAGGATTTGGCCCACGAGAAGATGACGATGGTCGTCGTCACCCACGAGATGGCCTTTGCCCGCGATATCAGTGACCGGGTAATCTTCATGGATGATGGGCTGATCGTTGAGGAGGGAACCCCAGAAGCGCTCTTCAATAACCCGACCAAGGACCGCACTCAGCGCTTTCTCAGCCGTTACACAAATCCCTGACGATACGCCTGGACCACCTGCTCCAAGAGATGGCGGTAGTTACCCCGGCGTTGGGTCATCACTAAGGCTGCCTTCAATTCGTCGGTTGAATCAAGACTCCCAAGATTCGGTATCCATAAGTTGTCGATCATTATCTGAGCAAACACCAATGCGGCCAAAAGGCTATTGTGCGCTTCGAAGGGAGCAATACGGACAATTTGGGCATACCAAAACAGAGCCCGCTCCAAGGGATGGAGAGTAGAAAACTCCCGCTCATCCTGTAGAAGAAGAACCTCAAGCTTTGTCTTCACCGCCTCATCGTCACGAATAGGCCATCCTTCAACACCTTCCAATCCTTGGCCAATAATCGCCTGTAATGCCTTCAGGCGAATCTCACTCAGAGGAGGTAGTTGTTGGCCGCGGGAGCGAAAGCGCACCATCGAGAGTAAAGCTGAACGCATGTTGGTCACCAGCAACTGCTGCACAAAAGGAATATTGCTAGGAGGCGTTAACGCAAACACAGCTTTCAGCTCCTCGGCTTTCAAGGGCATATCGCTGAGGGCGAAGGAGAATGCAATGAACGGTAAGAGGTTTGTTTCAACATCAATGAGAAGGGCATCCGGATTAGGTAGTCGATGGGCATCAACGACTGCCAGATCAGTGCGTCCAAGAGCGGTATGGGCTTGGCGCAGATGGCGCAGTTGTCTTCCATCACCAGGCTTAGGGGCGTCGCGAGGTATGAGATAGGCCCATGAGCTCTGTATCGCTCCATCGACTCGCCCTTCTTTACAGAGGACACGAACGCGCCGTTCACTGATACCCCATTTTTGAGCCGCTTCTTTAGTACTGATATACACGTCTGCCTCCGATCATTCCGTACTTGGATTAATAGCATCAGAAACGCTCTGGAGCAAGAGCTTTGCCTGACGGGGCTTTACCAAACAAGGGACAATATGGATAATTGGTTGGAAAGAGACCTCTTTCCGCGATTTCTGGAGGTACTTCTGTGGATAACTACGACGTCATCATCGTGGGAAGCGGACCTGCTGGCATGGCAGCAGCTTTCTCCATCGCCAAAGCCAAGCCTGATTGCAAGATTCTTATGCTCGACCGGGAGAAAGTCTCTACCGGTGGTATGCGCAACGACTGCAAAATGAACTTCACCTACCCCATCGGCTTTCCTACCGAGTACTGGAGTGAAGAGACAGCTAATCACTACCTAGATCAGGTCATTGAGTTTCTAGAGCCCTCCATCTTGGAGAAGAATAATATTGAGGTCTATCAACGACGCGCAGAGCGGCTGGGTTGTACCCTGTTGGAGATCAAACAAACCCACCTTGGCACCGACGGGGGTTTGGCGCTTATCAAAGAGCTCTTGGAAAAACTGAGGAACCTAGGAGTCGAGCTTGCTTTGGGAGAGGCGATGGAAGCGGTTGATGCACAAAAGCGCTTCATCACCACCGAGCGCCGGGAGATTGGGTACAAGCGCCTGCTGATCGCCCCAGGGCGCAAGGGATTTAACTTCCTGCAAGATATCATGCACTCCCTCTCCATTCCCTTCATCGACAATATCGTCGATATTGGCATCCGTGTTGAGACACGCCTGGAGCACTATCCAATCGTACGCGACTACTACGACCCTAAGTTCTACTTTCCTGAGAAAGTGCGCACCTTCTGCACCAACAGTGGTAACGCCCACGTGGTGCGAGAGCGCTATGCAACGGCTCGAGGGGACCAGTGGTATTCAGTCAATGGACACGCCTTCTCACAGAACAAGCGCCAGGACAATGGACTGGTGAACTTTGCTATGCTCAAGACGGTTCGCTTCACTGCCCCCCTGGCGAGCGGGCAGGCTTTTGCTGAGAACCTGGGTCTGCAGGCTGCCCTCATGGGAGGAGGCCAGCCTCTGATGCAGCGCGTTGGGGACTTTCGCCTTGGCTCTCGCAGCAAGGAAGCCTCTTTCAGCGACGATCTCTTTGACTTTGAACCGACGCTACGTTCCTGCTGCCCAGGCGATATCTCCTTGGCCATGCCAGCTAAGATCTTACGGTCAATCTGGAAGGCGATGAAGAACCTCGATACCATCGTACCGGGTGTCCTGCATCCATCGACGATCATGTACTACCCAGAGATCAAG
>JBAZCM010000172.1:0-3662 GCA_041654935.1 Sphaerochaeta sp.
CTTAATGTCGAGGGAGACATGCTCTTTCTTATGATCCCATGTCTCCAAGGTCCCATCATTTTGAGAAATATAAGCGGTAAGATTCAACTCTCCAAGAGTGCCAAAGAAGTTTGTATCCTTGGCCTTTACTCCCAAAAGCAGGCCAGTGGTATCGTTGTCAAACTTTGGATATGGGAGGGCGAGAAAGGTACTGGAGTCTTCAATATAGAAGGTAGCCTTATAGTTGACGATGCCATCGACATAGGAGATAATCTCCCACTCATACTCAACACTCATGAAGATCTGTCGGTTGATCAGATTTTGTCGCTTACGCTCCAGGGCCGCTACCAGTGCGTCCTGACTCTTATAGATAGGATCTCCATCGGCTGGAACAATTGCTTCTCGTATAGCAATCTTGTTGGTTTTACCCTTGATGGAAAACTCATAGGATGCAATGGCATACCCACTGCCTTCGGCAACGGGAATCACCATCTCTTGGGCGGCAAGAGTCACCACTGTTCCAAACAACAGCAACATCAACACGAAGATTAGTTTCGTTCGCTTGCCCATATATCCCTACTATAGAGTCCTTTCGCATCAATGGCATAAGCCTAATCACTTTACGTATGAGAGTCAATCAAAGAAGCACACGTTCAGCATTCTATGATGAATATCTAATTCCTGTCGTAATTTACCTCTTTGTCAGGTGTCCTCTGGCTTTGTTCAGTATAATCCACTTTTTGGGTCTCAAAGCATATAATCGAATGAATGTTATATTTGCAAAATCAGCAAAATAATTGAAGGTATGATATGCTGACCAAACGGTTAATTCTATCAATGAAGAATTTCACAAACACCGTCGATACTGTGAACGATTCGTCGCTATAAGAAGAGCTTGTTGGCCAGCATTACCAATTGATATTGAAAAGGAGCGAATAGGATGAAAATTGAAGTCTGTCTGGAATCTGTTGAGAGCGTTATTGCCGCCGAACGTGGTGGAGCTGACCGTGTCGAGTTCTGCGCAGATCTCTTTGAAGGTGGTATCACCCCATCACTGGGTGCTTTTAAAACTGCTCGTAAACATACCACTATTCCTATGATGGTGATGATTCGCCCTAGAGGTGGAGACTTTTGCTACTCAAATTTAGAGTTTGAGGCTATGAAAGAAGACGTACAGCTCTTCAAGGATGCTGGCGCTGATGGCTTGGTCTTTGGCATCCTCAAACCTAACGGTGAGATTGATGTAGAGCGTAGTAGACAAATCATTGAACTTGTTCGCCCCTGCCAAGTGACGTTCCACCGAGCCTTTGATATGACTCCCGACCCCTATGCTGCCTTGGAGACTCTCATTGACTTGGGAGTTGACCGCATCCTCACTAGCGGTCAGGAACCCACAGCGATGGAAGGCGTACTTACGCTTCGCAAGCTCGTCAAACAAGCAGGTGATCGGGTGATCATCATGCCGGCTAGCGGTATCAATGAACGCAACTTCACCTACCTTCAAAAGCAGATCGGTGCAAAAGAGTACCATCTCTTCCTTCCCGGTGTGGCTGAATCAAAAATGGAATTTCGCCCGGGTCACATATATATGGGAGGCTTATTGCGCCAACCAGAGTTCCATCTCTCCCACACCAACGAAAAGCGGGTACAATCAGCAGTAGCTCTGAAAGAAAGCAATTGACGAATGGAAGAGTTGTTGGTGGCGACTTTGCCACCAAAGTACCCCCTCCAACCCAGTCGACACAAGCTGAAACGAGACCCGTGGTATTAAAGACAGCCTTCACCGATGAGTTTTTTGAGCACCTTCCTAACAAGGACCTACCAAAACGATCTATCCGTTGGATAGAGATTTTGAGGCGATGCTCCAGTTGGCCTGAACTACTCGCTAAACTCTTGGAAGATCACTTGGTCGAAGACCATAGCAGCGGCTCCAGAGACAACAGGATAGGAACCGTGAGGAGGATGGACTTCCACATGGCCGAGCTCTTCGGGTAGAGTGTTGAGCATTGCACTCAACCGCTCGAAGAGCAATGGCCCCAGGCGGTCAGGAATAATGCCTGAGAGCACGTAGTGTCTGATGTCCAAGATGACCAAGAGGTTAAAGATTGTTGTTCCCAGGTAGGGGACAAGGTAGTCCACAATATCGCTACGTAAGGCGTCATCAAGGGGACCACAATGCTCCAACTCAACAGAGAAACGCTCCTTGATAGCAGCGATATTAATCTGCTTCTCTAAACTTGAAATGCCTGGGAAGCGGTGGGCCTTTGAATCGATAGGACCAGTGAGAAGATTACCCACCTCTCCTGCTGAGAAGCGCTCTCCTCGCCACAGCCTTCCATCGGCAATGATCCCACTGCCGAATCCCGTTCCCAAGGTAAGGTAGACTAGGCTATGCTCATCGGTTCCATTGGTCACCAGGTTCTCTCCTGCACAGGCAAGGTTCACGTCGTTATCGATGAAGAAGGGAATATGTAGTTGCTCGATGAGAGGAATGAGGGTCTTGAGAGCGGTGGGTTGTGTGATGAAGAGCGGATTGTAACTGACTATCTCATTGGTCTCAGGGTTGATGTTGGCAGGAAAGCCAATGCCTACTCCGAGGGGCGGTATCTCTGAAGATTCGATGAGCGAGGAGACGATCTGGAGCACCTCGTCAAAGTATCCAAGATTCTCATGACTCTTGATGGTTACCGTTTGCAGTAAACTGATCTCTCCCTGGAGGTTCACTCGGCCGATACGGACCAAACTTCCTTCAACCTCCACACCGATGGCGTGAAACGCTTCGGGGTTAAATTGAAGGATCCGGCTACGTCTTCCTGGGCCTTTGTTCTTTGTATTCTCCTCACCGAGGTCGGTTACCACATTCTTAGAGATCAAGAAGTCCACTACCTTCATAGCAGTGGGAAAGCTCATCTCAGTCATCTTGGCAATCTGGGCTCGAGAGAGCTCTTTATGCTCACGAAACAGATCGAAGACGAGCTTTCGATTCTGAGATTTCAAATACATTGGTTGGAAAGAGACCATAGTGCGTACCCCTCATCCACGCTGGACCATTGTGGCAAGATGACCCATCATACCACAGAATTGGCTATTTACTAAACATTGTTATGTATTTGACCCTCCTAAGCTGTTAGCGAGGAGGGTCAGCATACAGTCGGTCTTTTTATTGCTACTCGATTGGAAAGAACGTCCCGAAAGCTCCATGGTGAAGACACTTTTGTGCGGCAAACTCACTGGCACGCTGGGCAGCCAACGGAATATCTCCCTTCGAATCTCCCCACGTAACCAAAAAACTTGCGATGAAAGCATCCCCAGCTCCAAGGGTATCAACTACCTCAACAGAGACAGCCTTCTGGTGGTGCACTCCCCCATCGCTGATGATCATCGAACCCTCTTCACCTTTGGTCAGGACAACAATCTTTGTCCCTACCTGGTGGGCAAGGTGAGCACACTCCTCCGCCTCCCTACCCTTATCGCCTGCTGAAAGGAAGGCAAAGGCAAGACCCGGGGCATAGCGACGAATCTTCTCTTCATCATAGGCATCGGAGAAGTCCAGTGAGAGAGGGATTCTACCCTTGGTCTTTGGCAGGATCTCCTCAATCTCACTGTGTAAGCTGGTATGAAGGAGATCAAAGTCCTCGATAAAGGCAAGGTCATTCTCATTGAGGTGGAGGCTGACCATCTTC
>JBAZCM010000173.1:0-3648 GCA_041654935.1 Sphaerochaeta sp.
GATGGAAGAAGGCCAACGTCCCATACAGAGCTGGGTTCTTGCGCACGATGTTGATTCGATACAGGCGTGCAATCTCCTCGATTGCACGAGGGTCGAAGCCAGGGGCTTGGAAGCACAGTTGCTCCCATGCAAAGTTACTGATGACCTGGTGACGTTGAATCTCACCATTAGGATGGTCGACGATGAAGGTTTGTGTTCGCATTTTCTACCCCTTGATCCCTGAACTCATGGTACTTTCGATGATATAGCGCTGACTGAAGGCAAAGACGAGGATCAATGGGAGGACCGAGACAACACTGCCCGCCAACAGGAGGTTCCACTTCACCCCATATTGCCCCTGAAACTGGGAGAGAGCGATAGTGACCGTATAGAGCCGGCGGCTTGAGATGTAGAGCATCGGGCGAAGCAGGTCGTTCCAGTTGTTCATAAAGGCGATAATGAAAAGCGTCGCCGAAGGACTGGATGATTGGGGCAGGTAGATGCGGAAGAACATCTGGTAGGCATTCACTCCATCGATGATTCCCGCATCAAAGAGGGCTCTGGGAACTTGTCCAAAGAACTCCTTGAGCAAGAAGGTGCCGAATGCTCCGGCGAGGAAGGAGGGAACGATTAAGGGAAGATAAGTATCCAACCAATTGAGTTTGAGAAAGAGGTAGTACTCGGGAATGATCGTCACCTGCACCGGGATCATCAAGGTCATGACCAAGAGGGTGAAGATCAGATTACGGCCCCTGAAGTGCATTACCGAAAGGGCAAAGCCGGCCAGTGAGCAGACCACAAGCTGGCCAATGGCTGCAAGGGTAAAGACCCACACACTGTTGAAGGTATAGAGGCCGAAGTTGAACTGGGTGAAGACCTCCTTGTAGTTGTCGAACATTTTGTCGGTGAAAATGAGGTCTCCGATGAATTTCGGGGGGACTGCAAAGATATTCTTATCACTCATAAATGAGTTACTGATCATCCACAGGAAGGGAAAGATATAGACGATCGAGACGATGGCGATGATCAAGAGACGAAGACGATCGCAGGTTTTTTGTGTCATCCTACCCTCCTCAATCCAAGCTCTCGACCATGTGACGCTTCACAAAGAAGTTGAAGAGCGTCATCAAGGCGACGATGAAGAAGAGCACGTAGGCGATCGTCGATGCATAGCCAATCCGATAGTAGACAAACGCATTGAGGTAGACATCGTAGACGAGGGTATTGCTCGCGTTCTGAGGGCCCCCTTTGGTCATTGCATAGATCAGTTCAAAGTTCTTGAAGGAGTCGATGATGGTGATGGTCAGAACGAAGAAGACGGTGGACATCAGCATTGGCAAGGTGATTCGAAAGAAACTCTGTAGCGCATTGGCTCCATCGACTCGAGCTGAGTCCAGGACATCGGCGTTGATGCCCTGCAGGCCAGCGAGGAAGATGATCATATAGTAGCCACTCATCTTCCACACTTGGACAACCGCCACCGTATTGAGGGCCAACTTCATATCGGCAAGCCAGTATGGGGGAACCATTCCCATCGCCTCGATGATATTGTTGATAATGCCGTAGGTGGGTCCAAGCATCCAGTTCCACACAATTCCCACCGCCACCGCAGAGGTGACTACCGGCAGGTAAATGGCTGCTCGAAAGAAGGCGATACCGGTAATCTTTACGTTGATCAGGGTGGCAAGAGCGAGGCCAAGAACCATCGATCCAATGACATAGACCACTGAAAACTGGACGGTGTTGCGGACGATTCGTAAAAAGACATCACTGGAGACCAGTTCCTTGTAGTTAGCCAATTTAATGAAAAGAGGGGAGCCCAAGAGAGACCACTCGGTAAAACTCAGGTAGAAGGCGGTAACAATCGGGATCAGCTTGAAGACCAGCAAACCGATAACTGTGGGCAGAACAAAGACCCAGGGTGTTATCTTGCTGTGCCATTGGTACGATGTATACTTCATGCTTGGACTCCTTATCGAGAGTAGGCTGCCCCATTCTCTAGGGCAGCCCACATACATTGCACTTACTTGTAGAAGCGCTCCAATACTGCGTTGATGGAGACAGTACTCCTTCTGAATGCTTCGTCGAAGCTCATCAGGCCGTTGATGATGGCATCAATGGTTCCATTGAGACCAAGTGCTTCGGATCCACCGTAGCCGCGCCACTCACCCCACCCCATCGAGTAGGAGGTAGTCATTGGACCAGCTGCTTGCTCAATCAACATATCCATATCAGAGCCAGGTTGCTGATTAGGATCTGAGAAGAGCGGATCGGTAGCCAGCTTCTTCGCCGAAGGAATCTTTCCTGCCATATAGGCATCCAGGCCAATACCTTCACCGGAGATATAGCGTGCAAACTTCCAAGCCATCTCAGGATGCTTGGTGTTCGGTGCCAGGGCATAGCTGTCGGGCCAACCATAGGTCAGGGTATTCGATCCATTAGGACCACTGGGAACGCGACAGATACCCCATCGCATATCGTCTCCAACCGTCTTTCGGAAGGTGTCGACAAACCAGGAGCCATCAACCCACATTGCCGCCACGCCTTGGGGGAAGACCTCCTGCTGTTGGAAGGCACTCATATCTTTGGGAGCTGGTGCGACTTTGTCGACCAGGACCAAATCAGTGAGCATCTTCATCGCATCCATGGCGCTCTTGTCAGGATTGAAGCGCATGGTCGAGCGATCGATCAAATTTCCACCGTTCGCATAGATCCACGGCTCGACATGGGCATAACGTCCATAGAACCAATATCCCCATTGGTCAATTTTCCCATCGCCATTCTTATCGATGGTCAGGCGCTTGGCTGCACTACGGAAGTCATTCCACGTCCAGTTATCATTGGGATACGCAAGACCGGCAGCATCAAAGGCATCCTTGTTGTAGTAAAGGACCGTGGTTACCAATGCAAAGGGGATAGTATAGTAACTGGTGCTATTGGAGATCTGCTTACTGGTATCAAAGATCGACTTATAGAAAAGATCGAAGGTGTCATCATTCTGAACGAAGGAGTCCAGGTTGTACATCAGCCCTTCCTTCGCCCACTCCTCGGCATATCCAGAGCTCATGGTAAAGACGTCAGGTAATTTGTTCTGGTTGGCCTGGATTCGTATCTTTGTCCAGTATTCCGTCGTTCCGATGATGGTGTTGTTGATCTTCACCCCAGGATTCTCACGCTCAAAGTTGGTGATAATCTGCTGGTTCTCCTCCTGCATCGTTGGGTCCCAGGTCCACCACTCCAAGGTAATCTGGTCTGCTGCTTTTGTCTCCTTTGTACCGGCAGCAAAGAGCATTCCTACCATCAGTAGTACTGCTGTGAACAACATTACTCTCTTCATTTCCAATCTCCTTTTTTTGTACGATGGAGAATAACTCCATCGGGTAATCGATGAGGTAGCGCTCCTCAATGCCATAAGCCATGAGCGCTTGCCTCCCACGATAGCCCCACGTAGCGAGATACACGTGATCAGCACTTCTGTGTGCGGTTTGCCAATCAATCTCGGTGTCGCCGATGTAGAGCATTTGTTCACCCATTCCCATCCCCTCTCGACAACTGAGTAAAGACATTGGATTGGGTTTAGGCGGATATCCACTATCAGGGCCTATGATCCGTTCAAAATCAATGCTACTGAAGAGTGTTGAGAGGATCTGCTGTGAAAGATTGCTCGTC
>JBAZCM010000174.1:0-3628 GCA_041654935.1 Sphaerochaeta sp.
ACTGCCACCTTTGAGGATAATGCCGTTACCGCTCTTTGCAGAGAGCGTGATAATTTGCACCAGAGCATCTGGGCGAGCTTCGAAGATCATACCAATGACACCGATGGGCACGGTGACTTGCTTGAGCGTCAGACCATCGTCGAGCATACGATGAGCTTTCACAGCTCCAATGGGATCTGTTATGGCGATGACATCTGCAATACCAGCTAAGGCTTCTGCTTGCTTGGATTCATCGTAGACCAACCGCTTTACAAGCGCGGGAGCGAGACCCTCTGCCTTGGCTTGGGCGACATCGGCGTCGTTAGCTGCCTTGATAGCTGGCCAATCGCGAGTCAAGCCTTCTGCCATGAGGCGTAACACCTCATTACGCGTCTCCACGCTACTGAATCCTAATCGTCTTGCACTCGCCCTGAGGCGGGTAATTTCATCTTTCCTGTTCACGCTCTTCATGGTGCCACCTCTATTGTAGTGAGTATAGCCTAAACTGATTGGTGATTGCTATCAAGGAGCGTAGTAGAGCAACAGTTATGCATAATTTCAGTAAGCGATGCTTATTCCAGCCTGACGCGGACAGTGATTCCGAAAATGCGCGGACACCAATTCCGAAAACATGCGGACACCTGTGGTGATATGCTTACCTTTAGGTGGACACTTCAGGAAGAGCTAAGAGTCTTCCGGTAGACACTTTCTAAATGTCTAGGTGTAAGCGTAAATTCGGCTGGTCTTTAACTTCACTCTGAAATGGTTGACACTCTTTTTGAGGAGAAGAAGTCTCAAAGATGGTCGGTGATGTAATCAATAGATACGAAGAAAAGAAGAGTGGTGCAGAAAGAGGGAGCGAGTCAGTACCGCCCACCTCGAATGGTGTACTCTTTCGTGCGCCCTTCAAGAGGCCTGGCAGCAACGATCGATGCTTTTTTCTCTTGCACTCCACCCAGGTCTATGTTCCAGGGCAGCAAGGCCTGCCAATCTTCCTCTTTTTGGCACAGGGGTGCCCGGTCCAAGACCGCCCACAAGTAATCGTGAGGATTGACGGAACTGAGCTTTGCATTCTCCAAGAGCGTGTACATCATCGCACTGGCCCCGGCCCCGCTTGCGGTGTTGGCGAACAACCACTGCCTCTTTCCAATTGCAAAGGGGCGAGTGAAACGCTCGGCACTGTTGTTGTCGGGGGTGGCATCGAAGTGGTGGGGATACCCAGAGAGTCGTGGCCATTGGTTGAGCAGGTAGTTCAGAGCTTTTTGGAGCTCACTGCCTTGCAATACCTGGGTGACCTTCTTTTGGGCAAGGTCGTGCATTTGCTGCAGGATCGGTTGGGTACGCTGTACCCGTTCATCCACGAATGCCTGCTCATTGGCAAATTCTCCGTCGTCCCACCGCGAGCGCATGGACTTCTCTATGGAGTAGAGCTTGCCGATGCGCTGAATGAAGGACAGGCTCTCCTTGCCAATTGCGCCCTTCCCCAAGGCCGTGAATCCTCGACGGGCATGGCTGAAGCAACCGATGTGAGTGCACACCTCTCCACCGTCCTGTACAGCCACCGAATAGCCGACCAATCCATCGGTTTGCAATACACCGGTGAATCCCTCAATCAGAGAGCCAAGTACGTTTGCATTGTGATGTTGGTCATAGGTGTAATCAACGACAGGAGGGCCACCACCACTACCTACTTGTACCATCATATATGACTGGTGGTCTGCCTCCCTTTGAGGTTCATGCAGAACCTTCAAGGGACTTTCATCCATATTCACCAGCCGTCTTTGGAGCACTTCCTTATGAATGAGATCTTTCAGTGGCTGCAATCGCTTGGCACTGTCAATGATCCACTGGGCCATGCTCTGGCGGGAGATCTGCAAACCCCTTCGGGCGAAGATGTCCTGCTGCCGGTAGAGAGGGAGATGGTCACAGAACTTCTGTACCATCACCTCTGAGGCGAGGGAGTTTGTCACCATCACACCCTTGAGCACCCGGGAGCCGGAAGGATAACTGACGCTCCTCAGGCTCTCCCCCTCATCACCGTCATACCCAAGTGGTGCGTAGACCGGGAACAGATGTCTTTCGATGTAGGTGGTAGCCGGCAGGAAGCCGACCTTGTCCTCAGCTCGCTTATCGACCAATACCATCGCCTCACCGGTATTGGGATCAATGGGGATTGGGCACTCATCGGTATGGTCAACCTCAAGGACAGAGGTGGAAGCGGGCAAAACAGTCAAATCATGCTTCTTATGCTTTTTACGGGTGTGGGCCTGTACTACAGTGGCCTCATCTTCCTCTTGTACTGCCTCTTGCCCCTCCCCGGCTACCGTTACCTCAGCCTCATCGAAGAGCCATTGCAGTTGGAGGCTGTCGGTTGTCTCACTTGAGCGACCGAATCTGCTATTGCGATTCTTTTGCAGCTGTTCAAGAGCAAGCTGCAAGCGGGTGTTTATATCTATGAGCTGTTGTTCAAGGATACTCCTCTGCTTTTCCGCATCAATACGCCCTTGTCGCTCTTTCTCAAACCCCTCACGATAGGCGTCACGCTCAAGACGCAGACGGAAAAGCTCTTGCTCGAGCTTCTCCTTCTGTTTATCAACTGGCTTTTTTGCGGTATCTTGACTGCCTTTCATATGGATATATAGTATCAAAATACCACACTTTATTCAATGGGTTATAAGAAATTACTTGCAATTCTAGACCGAATATTGACCGCTTGCGGCAGGTAGGCGGCGAAAGCAATCTTGGCCGCTTAAGAAGCGAAGCACCTCATCAAATGAGATGTTCTTGGCCGCCTGTCCATCGGTAGGCCAGGCAAAGCCACCCCTACCCATGATCCGCTTTGATGCAAGCCAAAACCCATTATGGTCCCAGACAAGGATCTTGACCATCTTATTGGATGAGCCACAGAAGATGAACATGGATCGGTCCATGGGCTGGTGGCCCATCTCCGTTATTACCAGGCGAGCGAGCCGAAGAGCCCCAAAGCGCATGTCGGTGGGCCCTGCCCTCAGCCAATATTCGTAACTTTCATAGTCCAGGAACATTGTTCACCCCCAACACCGAAAGTGCGACGGCAAGGGCTGCACGGCTGCTATGCTCACTCACTTCTATCGATACTCCTGCTACCACAATCTTCACCGCTCCTGGCGCATGGGCATTCACTGCAGTTGATGAAAGGGGCTTCGTTACCTTCATAAAGGATTGGCTTGTGCTGTGAATCTTGGACCGGCTCTTCCGTCCAAGGGATTGCTCCCATTTTGCGACAATGTTCACATACGGGTAAGGTAATCCCTTCTCCCGAGCATATTGGGCAACCGAATTACTACCGGTAGCTTCCTTCCACTGGGCAAGGTCGGCAAGGATTGCTCTACGTTTCGTCTTCTCTTCTTCACTGAGTCTATTTAGTCCGTTGCTCATCATTTCCTCCAATGAGCAAAGTCTTTCAGATTCAACTACTAAAAAGAAGACAGGCTGAATTTACGCTTACGTCTAGGTCTCCTCAAGGAGACACTCTTTCCAAGACTGCTTACCGAATGGTTCACACATCCTTGGTTTGCCAATCATTACTCACTTACTTCCCGCTGTCAATTGATTCGAAGCAAATCATCATAATCATCTGCAAGAAGAAGTGACGGGTAGGTTCCTTTTG
>JBAZCM010000175.1:0-3575 GCA_041654935.1 Sphaerochaeta sp.
GCCAAGAAGAAACCCTGCTACTAAGACACCGCCGAAGAGCAGGGGCAAAATTTGAAGGGAAAAATCACGGGTAGCGCCCACCCACTGTACCAATTCATCTTTACTGAACCACCGGATCAATGCCCATATGAGCAGGAGCGCAAAAGCCCCGACCACACCATACTTCATTCGATAGATTGCGTCCCATATCCCGCTTGCCCCGCGTGAGGGTGCCCAGTTCAAGAAGACCAAGATTCCGACCATCGAGAGCATGTAAAGGGCCATCTGTCCAAGCGATCGTGACTCAAACCCTCCGACATCTTGGAAGAGGCGCTCATCAGCTAGACGCTCTTCGTCTTCCTTTTGAAAGAGGGTCTGCATGATCAGACCAATAAGAAATGCAAAGATAATCGAGAAGATCATCCGTGCAGCTCCGAGTTTCCACCCAAAGACCTTGTAGGAGAGAATGATTGCAAGAATATTGATCGCAGGTCCTGAGTAGAGAAACGAGACTGCGGGTCCCAACCCTGCCCCTTTCTTATAAATACCTTTAAAGAGTGGGAGGACCGTACAGGAACATACCGCCAAGATTGCACCGGAGACAGACGCTGTAGAGTAAGCAACAAACTTATTAGCCTTCGGCCCCAGATACTTCATCACCGCCTGTTGATTGAGGAAGACCACGATCGCCCCGGCGATGAAGAGAGCCGGTACCACGCAGAGCAGAACGTGTTCATGGGCATAGTCAGCGAGCATCAAAAACGCTTCTTGAATTGCATTGACTACCCGCGGGTGGGTGAATGGGATAAAGAAAATAAGAAGGAAGATGCCAGCGATTATGAGCAACTTCCTATTTGGTGTGAGATTTTTCAAAGCCATCATCTTTCCTTTTTTAATGGGGACAATCAGTATGACGTCTTAGTTCTGTGAGACCAGAGCAAGAATTTGCTTGGGATTCAAGACTTTTCCTACGCTTAACACCTCTCCATCGACAGCCAGAGCCGGGGTCATCAACACCCCCATATCCATAATCTGGTCGAGGTCAGTTATCTTCTCAGTCGAGGCATCAAGGGATCCCTCTTCAATTGCTTTTATGACATTTGCTTCAAGGGTCTTACACTTGGTACAACCTGAGCCGAGTATTTGAATGATCATGGTGATTTCTCCTTGTTTCCATTATTGGAAACTTTTGTTTGCCTGTCAATATATTTTCTTGACAATGTTTCCAAACTTTGCAACATTGAGAGTATGATTGACAACAAAGGCGCCGAGCTGCTCTTTGCAGCTAAATTGTTTCGCATTTTGGGCAACCCTACGAGACTTGCCATCGTCAACGCATTGTATGAGCGCTCTTGGTGTGTCTGCGAACTCGCAGAACTGCTGTCCCTCAACAAATCAGCGACCTCAAAACACCTCTCCTCGCTCAAAAGCGTTGGCATCATCGACATGCAAAGAGAGGGCACTCGAGTAAACTGCTCATTGATCATGCCATGCGTAATGGAGATGATGAGCTGCGCTATCGAAAACCCAGCATCGGTGAGTGAAGAGTATGCCTAAAGTGAGAGTCATGTTTGTCTGCATCCACAACTCTGCACGCAGTCAGATGTGTGAAGCGTTTGTACGCCATTGGGCAAATGATCGAGTTGAGGCGCAGAGCAGTGGAATAGAATCGGGAACACTCAATCCACTGGTGGTTCGTGCTATGCAGGAGATAGGTATCTCGATGGATGGGCAGTGGGCCAAACCCGCACAAATGTTCATCGAGCGCCAAGAGGCCTTCGATTATGTGATCACCGTCTGTGATGAGAGTAGTGCTGAACGCTGCCCTACCTTCCCAGGTAACGCTGTTCGTCTGCATTGGCCCTTTGCTGACCCCAGTGCACTCACCGGCAGCGATGATGAGAAGATGGCTCAGATCAGGCCTATTCGGGATGCTATCGCAGAGAAAGTCCGCTCTTGGCTTACCTCTCTCTGAAGAGACGCCATTGGCCTGTCATCACCTCTACAATGAGGACAGGCCAACTGGTTGAGCTAGACAGCTCTGACGAAATACAGGTTATGCAAAGAGGGCGTGATAAAGTACCTTCACTGCCTCGGTGGCTTGTTTCTCTGAAATACCAACCAGCAGGGAAACCGGACTACTGCCATAGTTGACGAAGTTCATCCCAACCTTTGCCCCGCCTAAGGCTGCGCTGACAGTGCTTAGCAAAGAGGGCTCCTCATTGACGAATGCTCCGACCACTCCCAATACAGCACAGCCATGCTCCACTTCGATTGCATCAAGGTCAAACTCTTCTTTGAGGCGTTGGCTCATCGCCTCGATTACCGAGTCGCTGGCCTGGTTGGAATCAAAAAGCCAGACGATGGAGTCTACCCCAAAAAGTGAGAAGGCAGGGCGGATGCCAAAGACCCTCATCATTGTCATCAGGCCGTGACGGATGCCGATACTCTTGAAGAGCATGAGCTTGTGGAGGGTGATTTTAGTGAAGCCTCCCTTTGCTGCGACTCCGGCCAGCGGATGGCCCAGGCGCTCTCGACTCTCAACGATCCAAGTCCCTTCGTCAGAGGGCGCGTTGGTATTCTTCACATTGATGGGAATCTTCGCGGCAATAACCGGCGCGATTGCCTCTTCGTGGAAGACTCCGGCTCCGACGCCGGAGAGCTCACGAACCTCGCGGTAGGTCATCCGTTCAATTACCTTTGCATCGTTTACCAGACGGGGGTCCACACTGTAGATCCCCGAGACATCGGTCCAGTTCTCATAGACAGAGGCCGATGCTGCACGGCTGAGGATAGCACCGGTAATATCACTGCCACCACGACTGAAGGTTTGAATTGAGCCATTTATGCTGCTACCGTAGAAGCCGGGGACAATATATCGTTTTTTTGGATCAATAGCCTCTTTGAGGTTTGCATAGGTAGCCGGGTCGACGCTCCCATCGTCAGCGATGATGATCAGGCCCTCAGTATCCAAGAACTCCCACCCAAAGTACGTCGCCACCAAGCGTGCACAAAGGTGCTCTCCCCTACTGGCTGCATAGTGAGCCCCTTCACCGGCCTCAATGCGCTCAAACACTTCATCAAGGGCAGGATCCAACAGTTTTTTGTCCATACCAAGGTCGCTGAGAATTGTGGTGTACCGCCCTCTGATGGTATCAAAGATCGATTTACAGGAGCGTCCCGCTTGGACTGTAGCAGCACAACTGTAGAGCAGGTCGGTGACCTTCTCATCATCGGCTGTACGTTTACCTGGGGCTGACACGATGACGATCTGCCTTCGCAGATCATCTTCAACAATACGCTTTACTTTTTCTATCTGGGAAGCGTCAGCTAACGAGCTGCCGCCAAACTTGCTTACGACCATGGCTACCTCACAATGGTGGTATTGTAATGAACACGACCTTTTTGTTCAAGATGAGACAAAACCTCAACTCTTTTAACAGATAGCACATATCATCAACAATTATTGACAAAATGCTTAATGGATTGTCAGAAGGGCTGGAATTGGACGCTCTGCTTCACTATTACAGTCATATCGATCAGAAATTTGCAGGTGACGCATACCAGCGACCAGAATTTGTGCTGACCCTCCTCCA
>JBAZCM010000176.1:0-3542 GCA_041654935.1 Sphaerochaeta sp.
AGGCAGTGGGATCAGGGATCAGTACAACCGCGGACGCGGTGAGTGTCCCTCGTGTAAGCGGACTGGGGTCAAGATTCTTTATGAAGTGACTCTCGATGGTGAAAAAGCCAAGGTCTGCAAGCCCTGCAACGCCCGCATTAAAAAAGCAGCCTCAGCCTAAAGAGGCTTACCCAATGAAGGACTGTCCGCTGCGGCAGTCTTTTTTTTGCAGTAGGAGGGGAGGTGGACGTCTATCTGGTAGGAATCAAAGGGACCGGGATGGCCAGCCTGGCAGCATTGCTCAAGGCAATGGGGTATCAGGTAGCTGGCTGTGATGTCTCTGAGCGCTTCAGTACCGACGCACTTTTGACAGCGGCGCAGATTCCTGTCGATGTTGGCTTTTCCAAAGAGCTACTAGGCTCTGATGTGAATTTGGTCATCCACAGTAGTGCCTATGGACCGACAACTCCCATTCTTCGCGCCGCAGCACAGCGTAAGATCAAGACGATCTCCTATCCCGACTATGTAGCACACTTAAGTAAGCAGCAGCCAAGTTGGGCTGTTGCCGCTACCCATGGCAAGACGACCACTGTTTCGGTGGCCACCCATCTCCTCGACTCCCTTCAAGAACCTCTGCCTTTTTATGCCCTTTATGGTGGGCAGTTGACCGATCGAGATACTGTAACCTACCGAGGAGATGAGATCGCCCTCTTTGAGGCATGCGAGTATCAGGATCATTTTCTCTCCTACCAGCTCGATGGACTTCTGCTCATCTGTATTGAATGGGAACATGTTGACTATTTTGCCAACCTGGAGGCAGTCATGGCCTCCTTTCGTGCTCTGGTGAACAACCTGAGAAGTGGAGCAACCCTCATCTACAACGCCGATGATGCCAACGTGCAAGAAGTTGTCACCTGGGCCCATATTCACCGCCCAGACCTTGTTATCGTAGGATATGGGCGATCTGTCCAAGGACCTTACCAGATCAGCGTAGATGAATCGGGCACCTACACACTCGGTGGAGTTGCCCACCTCCCCCTTCCTATGACCGTCAGTGACACAAACCTCATAGCCGACCATGTAGGGGCTTTGATCCTCTCCTCTTACATGCTTGCTTCCCATAGAGCCAAGGACCCCATTGAGAGCTTGTCGCTACTGGCCGAGCACCTTGGTAGCTATCGGGGAGTGGTAGGGAGACTTGAGGTCATGGCCATTGAGGGATCAGTTATCTTCATAGACGACTATGCCCACCATCCCAGTGAGATCACAACAAGCCTCAATGAAGTGCGCCGCCGTTATCCCGACCATACGATTCTTGTCATTTTCAGCCCTCATACGGCAAGCCGGACCACCGCCTTGATGGATGGCTTTGTTTCGGCCTTGGAGGAGGCAGACTCCCTGATCATTCAGACTACCTTCGCATCGGCTCGAGCGGATACTGCGGACATCGATCCAGCCATTGAATTGTTCAGCCGTCTTGAGGCGAGCAAAACACACCATGTTAGCTTAGCGAGCACTGACGATGAGGTGGTCAGCCAAGCGATGGGCTGGTTGCAAGAGCGGTCGGTGTGCATTACGATGGGTGCGGGAAACAATCGCAAGGTGACTGGACAAATCTTAGAGCGAATGAGGAGCAGAACATGAAGAGTATGACCGGTTATGGCTACAGCGAAAGAGTTGGGGAAAAAGCCCAAATCTCGGTGGAGCTGAAGTCATATAACAACCGCTTCTTGGAGATCAACCACAATATCAACTACATGCTCGCCCCCTATGAGATTGAAATTGACAAAGCCATCATGGCAGTTGCCAAGCGTGGCAGAGTGGATGTGAACATCCGTCTCAAAGTCTTGGAGAACGAGATGGTGGTGCATGTCGATGAGGGTGCTGTTCGTGCGTACGCGCTGGCCTTCGAACAAATCTCTGCTGCTGCCTCGCGTCCCCTTGATATGACACTCGCCGATTTCTTGAGCCAAGAGGGTGTTTTAGTGACCACCCGAGAAGATGAGAGTGATACCTATCGCCCCATCCTTTTCGAAGCTTTGGAGAGTGCTTTGGACCAGCTGAGAGAGAGCAAGGGTCGTGAAGGAGAGGCCACCAAAGCCGATTTGATCCGTCTCGGAAAGATTATCGAAGAAGGTCATGCAACGTTGGATGCGCACGCCGATGAACTGGAAGCGCTCCTCAAAAGCCAGCTGGAGCAGCGCTTTGAGGAGATGCTCGGTGATAAAGGCTGGGATGAAAGTCGAATCTTACAGGAGATTGGAGTCCTTTTGGTGCGCTACTCGATCCATGAGGAGATTAAGCGCCTCGGTGCCCACCTCAAGGAGTACTTTAGCCTCTTGGAGAGTGATGAGCCGGTAGGCAAGCGTTTGGACTTTCTGTGTCAGGAGATGAACCGGGAGATCAACACCATCGGCAGCAAGAGCCAGATTGTAGCATTGAACATGGAGGTTGTCCGAATGAAGGATGGCCTAGAGAATATCCGCGAACAAGTACGCAACATTGAGTGAGGAGAGCGATGCGCATTGCAATAAGTGGCAAGAGTGGCTGCGGCAATACCACCGTCACCGGTTTGGTTGCCCAGGCCCTCGGATATGAGATGATCAACTTCACCTTCCGCAGTCTTGCCGATGAACAGGGGATGGACTTTTGGCAAGTATGTAAGCTCGCCGAAACCGATGACGCCTACGACCTTGAAGTCGACCGCCGCCAGGTTGAGATGGCCCTAGAGCTCAAGGATTGTGTTCTGGGAAGCCGACTTGCCATTTGGATGCTCAAAGAAGCAGATCTGAAGGTCTACCTCGATGCCACCATCGAAGAGCGGGCACGCCGGATTGCCGAGCGCGAAGGTGGCACGGTCGCCGAGCAGGTAGCCCAGACACAACAGAGAGACCGCAATGACAGCGCCCGCTATAAACGCCTATATGATATTGATAACAGCGATACCTCAGTCGCCGATATGGTCATCGATACCACAGCTCTCGGGGCTCAAGAGGTTGCCGCCCTGATCATTGAAGAGGCGCGCCGCCGTGAAGCGTAAGGCACTTCTTCTCGTTCTTCTGGTGACTCTGACTTTCTCTTTGCACAGTCGTCCCTATATAGGGATCAACCAAGGTCTGGTGGGCACTGGCATTGAAGTGGGATATCTCACGCGCTCTTTTGAGCAGAACCTCTCAATCCAGTTTCCCTTTGTGCAGGGAGCAACCACCCCTATGGCGGCGACGGTGAATGTGCTCTATCGTACCCAACGTCTCAACCCAGTAGTTATCGGCCTCGGACCAACTGCTCGTATCGCGTGGCAGAAAGAGCAGGGCTTTACTCTTGGTGGCGGCTTCATGCTCTCGGTGGGGTGGGAAGTTTTGGCCAAACGGGAGATTCTCTTCGTCGAGGGCGCGTATATCCCGTTTAAGACGAGTGTCTGGGGTCCTTTGGACGTACCCGGAGAGAGGCTTGTTGACCAATATATCCGCATTGGCTGGCGCCATCTCTTCTGAGTACTGTACATTCATTACAAAAATCCTTATAGTAGGAGAGAATAAACCGTCATACAGGGACAAGGAGCA
>JBAZCM010000177.1:0-3539 GCA_041654935.1 Sphaerochaeta sp.
CATGGTGATCAAGAATTGGGCCATGGAGGTCTTGATACGACTGCTGAAGATCTTACGAATCGAAGGCCAGTCGTTCATCCGCCAAGCGGTGATGATCAACACCCCGGCCAGTGCGGCAAGGGGGATACGACTTAAGAAGGGGCCCAGGAGGAACATGCTGAGCATGAGGGCGAGGGCGTGGATGATACTGGTCAGGCGTGTCTGCTGCCCTGCTCTGATTGCCACCGATGTGCGGGCGATCGCCGCAGTTGCCGGAATACCACCAAAGAAGGGCATAATGAGATTCCCGATACCCTGGGCGTAGAGCTCGCGGGTAGCGTTGAACTTCTCCCTCTTCATCTTCGCCGCATAGGTGCCACAGAGCAGGCTCTCCACCATACCTAGGGCAGCGACTGAGATTGCCGGGGAGATGAGTGCGGCTGAATGATTCCAGGGGATCGAGAAGAGGCGCAAGCGGTCAGCGGCGACGAGGGTACGGGGAATGTTGCCAACCTCTGCAACTGGAAGATTCAGCGTCATCTGTAGGACCAGGGCGATGATGAGGCTCAAGAGGCTTGCGTGGATCTTTGCGTTGAGTTTCTTGGGCCAGAAAATCATGAAGAAGACGACAAAGAGGCCGTAAGCCAAGGCATAGGGCTGGATATGAAAGCCGTTACGGAAGTATGAGGCTATCATTTCAGGAATTTGGGTACCGCTGCTGACCACCCCGAAGAACGGATCGACCTGGCCAAAGGCGATGATGATGGCAATACCGCTGGTAAAACCGGTGACCACCGGACTGGGGATATAGGAGACCAAAGCCCCTACACGGAAGATGCCGGCTAGGAGGCGCACCACCCCGCTGAGGAAGGTGACCATCAGCACCCCCTCGATGCCGTAGTGAGCGCCGACGGTAATGAGGATCATCGCCATTGTGCCGGTAGGCCCGGAGATTTGGTAGGAGGCTCCACCGAGGGCAGCGATGACCAACCCACTGATGATCGCTGTGATCAGGCCGCTTGCTGCACTCTGGCCACTACTGACCGCAAAGGCCAGGGCCAACGGCAAAGCGACAGCGGCAACTGTCAGGCCTGCCATCAGGTCCTTGGAGAATTTGGCCCGGTTATACCCTGAGAATTCATGTCGTAAATCTGATAAAAAAGAAGCCTGTTTTGGCTTACTAAGCTGCATCCCACCCACCCCCACGCAATGTCTATATGCGTAGGTATATGATAGCCTGCACGCTCATTCTGCACAAGGAGCAAAAATCACCGCTTTGTGGGCACGACCTCTAGCCAATAGCCATCCGGGTCCACAATGAAGTAGATTCCCATTGCCACATTCTCATAGATGATGCAGTCCATCTCTTTGTGTTTGGCTCTCGCCGCCTCTAGATCATCGGTCTCAAAGGCGAGGTGAAATTCATTGTCTCCGAGGTTGTAGTGATCCTTCTCCCAGTCGCGTAGCCACGTCAGCTCCAATCGATGAGCGGACGAGCCGTCGCCAAGGAAGACGATGATATAGGAGCCATTCTCGGCCTCTTTGCGCCGCACTTCAGTGAGCCCGAGGGCTTCTTCGTAGAATGCCAAGGATTTCTCGAGGTCGATAACGTTGATGTTGTTGTGTGAAAATTTAAAATTCATGCAATCCTCCAAGTGTAGGGGCTTTCATCCAGGTGGACGACCTGCCCAGTAAATTCAACTAATTCATCTTCGAGGCGTGAGCAAACACTCCCATCACCCCAAAAGTGCATCGGTATGAGTGTTTCGACCGTTGTGTATTCTAAAAGCGTCTTTGCCCCAAGGCTATAAAAGGAGCCGAGGCGCGGATCAACAGGGACGAAGGCAATATCCAAATGCGACGGCAGGCGCTCCATCTCGGCGCGGTACGCTGCTCCCATCGCTTCATTATATGCATCACTCTCCCCTTCCCAGTGCCAGTAGTTGAGGTCTCCTGCATAGTAGATGGTCTGCTCATTCTGAGTGATGATAAAAGCGACCCCTTCATCGGTTGAACGAAGCGTTTGGATGTGTAGGCCTTCGACGATAACCTCTTGGTGTGGTTTTACCCACTTAACGGTCAGTCCATCGTGAACCTCAGAGGCAGGAATGTCGTCGGAGAGGACAAAGGTTGTCTTTCCCTTTCGCTTAGCCAATTCCAAGGCCGATTTGTTCCAGTGGTCTGCATGGCGATGGCTAGCAAAGACTACCAACGGCTTCTCCTCTGAAGGAAGGAGTAGCGGCCCTTCGGTGTGGTCGAAGAGCATCATCAAGTCCTCGCTCTCTAGCAAGAAGGCACTATGGCCAATGAAGGTACAATTCATAGCCCTACCATGGGCCAATGGCCCATCTACTGTCAAGCTGGAAAAGGTCTCTTTTAGACCACTCCAATCAATACAATCCTTCCAGTGAGCTCAGAGCTCGATCGAGAAGCCCTAACTCGTAGTAGAGGTCTAGGATGGTGTAGCGGTTACGAATCATTTGGGCGGCACGAACACTGTGTTTAAGGCGCTGGATATCCAGGCCAATGTGTGCTGGGTGGGTTGGAGCACCTACCATTGCCAAAGCGGCTCGCAGTTGGCTGATGGGTGGCAGTTGTTGCTCGATGCGCTTCTGTAAGGTTGGCAAGACAGTGACCAACAGTTTGCGCCGTTCTGCCAACTGCGCCTCATCCAAGAACTTCTCACGGGCAATGGCAAGGGTGCGTTCCATTATCCTGGGGTCAGTGAAGTGAGAACGGATATCAGCTTCTCGCTCTTCCCAGCTTTGAACGGGGTGACCGTAGCAGTCAGCCTGTTCGAGTTCAAGCAACTCTTTGTAGAGGTGGGTAACGATCAGAGTACCTACGGCAACCTTAAAGCCATGGCTTGCCTCCTCTCCACCTTTAGCGAGATGTTCCATCTCCCAGACATGGCTGACGAGGTGCTCTGCGCCACTGGCAGGGCGACTATCTTCGGTGATCTGCATGGCAAAGCCACTTGCTGCTAGCGCTTCAAAGAGCTCGGCAATAGCCTTCTTGCTCCGGGTAGCTACGAGGTCTGCTTTCTCATACACATGCCAGAGGGGACGCTGCACCATATCCCATACGTCGCTACGGATGGGATGAAGGCCCACTAGGTCAGCTAGTATCCAATCCATGCCTGCGGTGAACTTAGCCATGCAGTCAGCAAAGCCAGAGCCTATCATCTCCATGGGAGCCTCAGAGAGCACATCCGTATCCCCAACGACTACGACAGGGGCAGAACAAGGCATCGTTTGCTTGAATCCTTCAAAGTTTATAGCAGCACCAAAAGAGGTATATCCGTCCATCGAAGGAGCGGTAGCCACCACCATATACGGCCTGCCCAACTCAAAGCTTGCTCGCTTAGTCACATCGTTGAGCGTGCCTGATCCCAATACCACAGCGATTGAAGAGTCCAGCTCAAGGTTCATCCTCACCTTAGCAATGGCTTGTTCATCGGCATAGGGGCGAGGAAGGGCATCAAAGATCAACTGTCGCACCTCAATGCCTGCCTTCTCAAGGCTGCGGATTGTTTCAAAGCCCGCTGCACGGATAGTGTT
>JBAZCM010000178.1:0-3513 GCA_041654935.1 Sphaerochaeta sp.
TTCCATGTTGGTGATCCGCTCTTGTGGATCTTGGCTGGGCATATCTTGAAGGGGAATTTGGATTCGTTCACGTGGCTTCAGAGCCCTGCCCTCATATTCGACCAGCAGTTCTTTAGCCTTTGCATCTAACTCTTCGATGGTAACGTGCATCCCTTATGCCTCCCCTTCCTTAATATCCAATCCAATATGGCACCGATGGTGTGCCTCATCCTCTACATCGCGATAGGTCCCCAGACGGAGGAGCAGGTTGTCCCAATCGACTTGATGGCCATCAAACTCAGGGCCGTGGACACAGGCAAACTTTGTCTTGCCTCCCACAACGACCCGACATCCGCCACACATACCCGTTCCATCGATCATGATTGAGTTCAGCGATACGATCGTCGGTACGGCAAACTCCTCTGTGGTCAAAGAGACAAACTTCATCATCACCGGTGGCCCGATGGCGACAACGCAATCAATCTTTTCGGCCTGACAGAGCTCTTTAAGCGGTTCGGTGACCAACGCCTTGCGCCCATAAGAGCCATCATCGGTGACCACAATCAGCTCATCGGCTTGATTTTTCATCTCCTCTTCGAGGATCAAGAGCTCTTTAGTACGAGCCCCTATGATGACCTTCACCTCATTTCCAGCAGCCTTCATCCCTTCAACAATCGGATACAGTGGAGCAACTCCGATGCCTCCACCGACACATACGACTTTGCCGAAGTGCTTGATCTCAGTGGGGGTGCCCAGAGGGCCTAAGAGATTGGCAATCTTGTCGCCTACCTCCAGTAAGGCCAAGCGGTGGGTCGACTCTCCAACTGCTTGAAAGATGAGGGTAATGGAGCCGCGCTCAAGACTTGCGTCAGCGATGGTCAGGGGGATACGTTCATCGTATTCACCACCCATCTGCAGGATGATGAACTGACCGGGTCGGCGTGCCTCGGCGATCTCCGGGGCTTTGATTTCCATGCGGAACACCTCAGCGGAGAGCTGTTCTTTGGCTAGAATTACGTTCATATATTCTCCTCGTTTCACCCCACGCTATTGGTCAGGGACAATTTCTGGTGGGAACGATGCCTAAGTATTGGACGATGACCCTCGTCTGTCAAGGACATCTTGCACAACTTGCCAGTCGGTGTCACAGTAGCGACGGGAGGATCGTCATGATCGTACGAAAAGATGAGATGAAATCAACGGTCCGCAGCCAGATGCGCGGCGGCCAAGGTGATGTGCTGATGACCAATTTGATGGAAGAAGGGAGTGTTGCACACACTCGCCTCTTCTCCACTCTCACCCTTCCCCCCGGCGCCTCAATTGGGGAACATGACCACGTCGACGAGACCGAGTATTATTGGATTCTCAAAGGTCAGGGTGTTGTTACCGAAGCCGATGGGGAGAAGGTCGTTCGCACAGGGGATTTAGTAGTCACCGGCGGTGGTGCAAGCCATGCCATCCGTAACGACGGCCAAGAGGACTTGGTCTTCCTTGCACTGATCATTCTTGACTGATAATGAGACCGGCCTGCGTTTCAGCAGGCCGGGTGCAAGTTCTCTTTTTTGAAGTCTGTTATTTAATCTTTACCTCAATAGTCTTGGGCAGGACTTCCTTCTTCTTGGGAAGGGTCAAGGTAAGCACGCCATTGGTGAACTCACCTTCAATCTTTGCCTCATCGATATCCTCGGGGAGGCTGAAGGAGCGCTCAAACTTCCTGAAAAGTCGCTCGCGCACAAGGGTCTTGCGATCATCTGCATCCTTGAGAGTCTCCTTCTCACTGGAAATTCTCAGCACATGCTTATCAACGTTCACACTGACCTCTTCTTGCTTGTAGCCTGGCAGCTCTGCTTCGATGACGTAGGCTTTGGCCTTCTCGTAGATGTCCACCGGCGGATTCTTTGATGCCGTGGTGCCCCAGTCGGCAAAGAGATCGTTGAAGAGGGACTCGAAGTTCGAGACGGGGTTGTTTCGATTGTAAGTAACATAGTATTTCATTGGTGACACCTCCATGTGTATCGTAATTGTCTTTCACTATACATAATGCAACAGGCGTGCCAACTTTCTGTAATATTCTTTATTTATAATTATTGTAAGAACTTACATTTTTTTTAATATTTCTTACTCTTTCGATTATTCCCATAAATACGCTCTTATGGCACAGCAAGTAGAGGGAGGCAGCAACCACTTGGTCAATTTGACACACAAGGGACTTTTAGGCCCACAAAGTGGTGTAAACTGACTCATTGATCGACAATTAGTGCAAAAATAGCCGAATATTGTTGCAGATCATCACCATTTGGTGCTCGTTGCAGGCTGCAATGACCTCATCATCACGTACCGATCCTCCACACTGCACCACATACCGAACCCCGCTTTGACGTGCTCGGTCAATGTTGTCACGAAACGGGAAGAACGCATCACTGGCCAGACTCACACCATCGACGGTGCTGAGTAGAGCCTCTCGCCGTACCGCGCTTAGTAGCTCAGGATTCTGTGCAAAGGGAGAGGGGTCGATAGCTCGTTCCCCACGGATATATTGGTCGATGGCATTGTCCTTGGCATTTCGACTCACCCCCTTGGCGAATTGAAGGTTGAGCACCTCATCGCTTTGACGGAGGTGCCAGAGGTCGGCCTTCTCTGCAGCAAGACGGGTGCAGTGGATCCGAGACTGCTGGCCAGCCCCTATACCAATGACTTGTCCGCGCTTGGCAAAGCATACTGAATTGGACTGGGTGTACTTCAGAGCATTCAGCCCTACCAACAGGTCCAGCTCTGCTTCAGCGGGTAAGTCGGTACGGGAGGTGACGATCGGGGCAAGGACACTTCGGTCGAGTTGCACCGTGTTACGCTCCTGGCTCAACGTCATGCCAAAAAGGGTCCGCTGCTCCAGAGCAGGGGGGCGATATGTCGAATCAATCTGCAACACCACATAGGTGCCTTGGCGCTTGGCTTTAAGAAGAGCCAACGCCTCAGCGCTATACGAAGGGGCAATGACTCCATCGGAGACCTCTCTTGCAATCATGCGCGCAGTACTCTCATCACACTCATCGCTGAGAGCAATGAAGTCTCCAAAGGATGAGAGGCGATCCGCTCCCCGGGCTCGCACAAAGGCTATAGCCTGTTCACTGAGATCTGCTGAAAGAGGGACAAAGTACATCGCCCGCTCTACCTCAGAGAGCGGAAGACCTACCGCAGCTCCTGCAGGACTTGCGTGCTTGTATGAAGCTGCACCGGCCATCGCCGTTGCTCCTTGGAGCTCAGAGACCAATTGCCATCCGAGCAGACCATCGAGGATGTTGATATATCCAGGACGTCCATTGAGGACAATCAGCGGGAGGGTTCCTCCTTCTATCGACAAGGATGCTTGGCCTTGGTTGGGATTGGCTCCGTATTTGAGGTTTACCCGTTCCATCTCCCCTCTCCCTCCCCCTCATTGATGATCATTACTTGTCGCTTCGGTCCGTCTAAGATCCACAGTGCAACGGCCAAGCGATTGGAGCCTTCCAGCTTCTTCCACAACCAGGAGCCAACCTC
>JBAZCM010000179.1:0-3496 GCA_041654935.1 Sphaerochaeta sp.
TATCGACAGCGTTACGCTTCTGGGATGGATACCGTTTACTCAAGCCCCTGCACTGTAACATATTCACTTCCCCCTCCATTTGAGTATAGGGACATCACCTCTCTTTTACAAGAAAGTTCTTAAATATATTAAGACGTATTTTAGTTGCATATTAATACATCACAACTGGCTATATCGCTGATTTTTGGGTATTTATACCTGGTTGTTTGAATATTTATGCACAAAGGGCTTGTAACTCATGCCTCTTTTCACTACACTGTGCTGCAAACAACCAGGGAGATTGACCATGCAGAAAGAGAAGATCATCCTCGCCTACAGTGGCGGACTAGATACCTCAGTAATCCTCAAGTGGCTTGCCAACAAAGGCTTTGATGTCATCGCCTACGTCGCCAACGTGGGCCAGAACGAAGACTTTGAGGCAATCAGAGAAAAAGCGTTGGCTACCGGAGCCTCAAAAGTCTATATCGAGGACCTACGCCATGAGTTGGTCGTAGATTACATCTACCCTGCCCTGCAGGCAAATGCCATCTATGAGGGTACCTATATGCTGGGCACCTCCCTTGCCAGACCGATCATCGCCAAACGCCAAGTGGAGATTGCCCGCCAAGAGGGCACCGTCTACCTCTCCCATGGAGCTACCGGTAAGGGCAACGACCAAGTCCGCTTTGAGTTCGGCTACTATATGCATATGCCTGAGGCAAAGATCATCAGCCCCTGGAAGGATCCGGAGTACCTCGCCCAATTTGAGGGGCGCAGTGACATGATTGCCTATGCCCAGGAGCACGGCATCCCCATCAAGGCATCGACAAAGAAACCCTATAGTGAGGATGAAAACCTCATCCATATCAGCCACGAAGCTGGTATTCTGGAAGACCCTTCCAAGCGCGCCGATGCTGATGTGTACTCAATCACCCTCAGCCCTCAGGAGGCCAGTGATGAGGAGACGGTCCTGGTAATCGATTTTGTCGATGGCATTCCTACTCAGGTGACCAACGAAACCGATGGGACAGTGGTGACTGATCCCCTAGAAACGATTACATACCTCAACAAGGTCGGCCACGATAACGCCATCGGGCGGGTGGATATGGTGGAGAACCGCTATGTGGGCATCAAGAGCCGGGGCGTCTATGAGACACCGGGCTGTGAGATTCTGTGGAAAGCGCACCGAAACCTTGAAGGCATCACCATGGATAAAGAGGTAATGCACCTACGTGACGGTCTGATGCCAGCCTACGCCACCTTGATTTACAACGGCTACTGGGGTAGCCCTGAATTCGAGATGTTACGCGCTGCATTCACCCAAAGTCAGAAGCACGTAACAGGATCGAGCCGTGTAGCGCTGTATAAAGGCAACGTAATCTTCGCAGGAGTGGAGAGTCCACACTCCCTCTATGATGAGGATTTGGGGTCAATGGATAAGGCAGGGGGCTACGAGCCGGTGGACTGCAAGGGCTTCATCAACATCAATGCGATTCGTCTTATCGCCAGTGCCAAGCGCCCGTAGGTCAGTGCAGCTCCTCCCAGTGCTCTTTTCCCAATGCAAGGATGTCGTGGATGTGCTCATCGTCAAGGCGGTAGAGCACATTGCGGCCATCTTTGCGAAAGCGTACAAGGCGATTGGCTCGCAGGAGCTTGAGTTGCTGGCTGATCGTCGACTGCTGCATACCAAGCTCTTCACTGATTGAAGAGACGCCCCGCTCCCCTCCTTCCAACAGAAAGAGGATCTTAAGCCGGGTGGGATCTCCGAAGACCTTGAAGAACTCAGCGATATCGACAATTGCTTCCTCCTCGGGGAGGGGGAGAATCTCTTGGTGGGCTCCATCTACCATGAACTTAGTATAACGGTGGCATGGATAAAAGAAAAGGCTGTCTATTTGCAAAACAAAAATTATCGGATAGAGTGCATAAATTACCCCTATGGAGGTACATACCATGGATATTGAGAAGAATAAGGCAAAACTGATCCTTCCTGAGCAAGAGCTGGATCTCACAGTGATTACCGACAACATGGGCGATAAATCCATCGATATCACCGCACTGCGCAAAGAGACGGGCTTCATTACCTATGACCCAGGCTTCGTAAACACCGGCAGTTGCATGAGTTCAATCTGTTACGTCAATGGAGAGGAGGGAATCCTCCGCTACCGAGGCTACGACATCGAAGACCTGGTCGAACAGTGTGACTTCGTCGAAGTCGCCCACCTGCTCGTCAAAGGAGAGCTTCCCAACCTTGAAGAGCGACACATCTACGCTGAGATGCTCAACCGCCACTCCCTGCTTCACGTTGATATGAGAAACTTTTTCCGCGACTTTCCCCAGGACGCCCACCCCATGTCGATCCTCAGTGCAATGGTGGCAAGCCTCTCGGCCTTCTACCCGGAGATCGCTGACGTCGATCCAGAGGAGAACGTTGACCTTACCGTCAGCCGCCTGCTCTCAAAGATGCGTACCATCGCCGCCTTCAGTTACCGACAGATGAATGGTCTGGACTTCGTTGACCCCTCCTACAAGTTCTCCTATTGTGAAAACTTCCTCAACATGATGTTCCACACCTCAGTCAATGCCTATGTGCCCGATCCCCTGCATGTAAAGGCGTTGAACACCCTGCTGATCCTCCATGCCGACCATGAGCAGAACTGCTCAACGAGTGCAGTAAGGCTGGTTGCCTCATCGGATGCGAACCTCTATGCATCGGTAGCGGCAGGCTGTTGTGCTCTGTGGGGAAGCCGTCATGGCGGAGCCAACCAAGAGGTCATGCAGATGCTGCTGGATATCCATACCCGCGGCCTGACCATCGAAGAGGTCATCGCCAAGGCAAAGGACAAGGACGATCCTTTCCGACTCTTTGGCTTTGGGCATAGGATTTACAAGACTTATGATCCTCGGGCAAAGATTGCAAAGCGCCTTTGCCAGCAAATTCTAGGCAGTGGTGGCTATAAGGACCCGCTTTTGGAGATTGCCATGCAGCTTGAGGAGATTGCCCTCAGCGATCCGTACTTCATCGAGCGCAACCTCTATCCGAACGTCGACTTCTATACGGGAATCATCTTCCACGCCATGGGAATTCCCGAGTCAATGTTCACCGTCCTCTTTGCGATGGGCCGATTGCCTGGCTGGATTGCCCACTGGCTTGAGTGGCGCCACGATCCCTATCAGAAGATCGGGCGCCCCCGCCAAGTCTACAGTGGACCGCACGTACGAAAGGTCAGTCCACTGGAAGATCGTTAGAGCAGCTCTATCAAACGCTGAGCGTAGGCCGCGGTCCCTAAAAGGGTCGCGGCTTTTCCTTGGCGCTTCATCGGCTCATAAAAGTCATTGGTTACCGTCGCTTCTGCAATAGTGCGTCGTACCGCCTCGGTGATGAGACTCGCCGCTTCACCCATGTGCAGGAAGTCGAGCATCATAGCGCTGCTGAGAATCAAGGAGAGAGGGTTTGCCAGATCCTTGCCACTGATGTCAGGGGCAGTGCCATGGGTCGCCTCAAAGATTGCGTGTC
>JBAZCM010000180.1:0-3496 GCA_041654935.1 Sphaerochaeta sp.
ATCGAGATCTTCGAGATGCTCGAGCCCTTTGCCGGCTACGGTTTTAACAAGAGCCATGCGGTAGCCTACTCGGTGCTTGCCTATCAGACTGCTTATCTGAAGGCCAACTGGCCTGCTGAATTCTGGGCGGCCAACTTGACCAACGAGATGAACAACCCCGACAAGTTCAGCGACTACCTGCAGACGGTCAAATCGATGGGCATCGATATCCTCAGCCCATCGATCAACTACTCGGACAAACTCTTCTCGGTCGTCGATGGTAAGATTGTTTATGGACTTGCCGGCATCAAGCACGTCGGAGAGGGAGCAGTCGATGCGATCGTCGCCGAACGCCAGGCCAATGGTCCATACAAGGACTTTGTTGACTTCCTTGAGCGCTTGGAGCCCAAGGTGCTCAACTCAAAGCTCCTTGACTCACTGATCAAGGCGGGGACCTTCGACTCACTGGGATACAACCGACCCACCCTTTTGGAGAACCAGGGGGCAGCGGTCGCCCATGTGGCAAAGATTCGTGAAGCCTCCGCCTTTGGCCAATTCTCCCTCTTCGATGAAGCGACCGAAGCGGCGATGAACGTCTTTGAGATGCAGGTGGTCGACGACTGGCAGCTCACCGAAAAACTGGAGATGGAGAAGAGCCTCTTGGGCTTCTATATCTCAGGCCACCCCCTTGATCGCTATCGAGAAGCCATTGCCCAGCGGGTGACAGCCAATACTGCTGACCTGGAGACAGTGAACACCGAGCGACCAACCAACATCATCGCCATGATCACCTCCATCAGACCCTTTACTACCAAGAAAGGGGACCTGATGGCCTTCTTGCAACTCACCGACCACAACGCCACCTTCGATGCAACGCTCTTTCCTGATGCCTTTGATAAGTATCGCCAAATCTTACAAGTCGATGGAATCTACGGCTTCGAGGGACGCTTTGATGCAAACCGGGGGATGGAGAAGATCAGCTATGTAATTGAGCGCGTCCATGAGGATCCCGAAGCGCTTGCCCCCGTGGCCCTGAGGCGCTGCCATATTGAGTTGGAAAAGTCTTTCTGCTCCAACGGAGAGATCCAGCAACTGCGCGACAGCTGCCTCAGTTACCCCGGAACATGCTCAGTGCTCCTGCACTTCAAGGAGCAGGGTGTGGCCCTAGATCAATCGGTTGCCGTCGGGCGGGAATTTTCAGTACGATGTTCACAGGAGCTGGAACGTGAGCTCTCCCAGAACCGTGCAGTACTACGGGTCTGGTTTGACTGATAGTAGGCAAAGGAGGAAAAGATGAACTACACGAGCTACCCAACCATAGCCCAGGCCTCAAGCGGCGGTCAGTTCTTCATGACGATTGCGGCTATCTTAGCCAGCCTTCTCTCCTTCTACTCCCTGTTGATCTGGCTGAGGATTATCATCAGTTGGGTCCGCATCGCTGAGAACCCCCTCTCCCATTGGCTGGGCAGGATTGTCGACCCCTACCTTGAACTCTTCAAACCGATCAAGGCACTTCGACGCGAACGCTTTGACCTGACGCCCTTAGCTGCCTTGGCACTCTTGTCAGTCGTTCAATCGATGCTGCGCCTCTATGGCACCTACGGCAAGCTGACTGTCGGAATGGTCCTCGCCCTCCTGCTACAAACTCTTTGGTCATACTTGGCCAGCCCACTCTTTTGGTTCATCATCATCCTCTTGGCAGTACGCCTGTACTTCTGCTATCGCCCCACCCCACAGACCATCGCCTATATCGCGATGCTCGACTCTTTGGTCGGAGGGGTGCTCAACTGGGTCCAGCGTCTCTTCTACCCAGGGCGCGCGATCAATGACCGCCGGCTAGTAACCACCAGCTTGGTCTTCGTCCTGGTCCTCTACCTTACCTCCAGTGCCCTCATACGGGCTCTGGTAACCCTCGTCTCTCGTCTCGGGTTCTGATATGGAGCGCTACCTGCGAGCCTTGGATGAGCCGGTCACCTCCCTGCGAGGAGTCGGCCCTGCTGCCAAGGCAGGGTATAGCGAGCTGGGTATCGAAACCTACAGTGACCTGATCCTCCTCACCCCCCGGTCGTGGGAGGATCGCTCAACGATCAAGGCCCTTGGTGGTATCGAAGATGGGGCGATGGCCAACACCATCGTCGAAGTGCTCTCCCATTCGTGGTTTGGCGGCCGCTCCTTTAAAAAACGAACACTGAAGATCATTGTCCGTGACATCTCAGGCGAGGGTGATGGGCGCCTCAGCCTCCTGTGCTTTGGGCGTAACTTCTTGGAGAAGACAATTCGGGTGGGTAATGTCTACTACCTGTGGGCACAGGTGCACTACAACCGTGGGGAGCTACAAAGCTCTCAGTTTGAGGCCTACCCTGTCGGCGACGACCTCTCCATGCCTCCCCAGTTTGGTCAGATTCTTCCCATCTACCCCCTGCGCGGCTCTCTTACCCAGCGCTTGATCCGTCAGAACGTCAAGGATGTGCTCGCGAGCGTGGAGCGTTTTGCCGAAGAGTTGCCCCCCCACATCCGTGAGCGACACCAGCTTATCAGCACCGACGTGGCGATTCGCACCTACCATGGCCCCACCGACCTGCCAACGCTCCATGAAAGTCGCAGAACCCTTGCCTTCACTGAACTCTTTTATCTGCAACTTGCCACCCGGCGGGCAAAGGCACAGAGCCAGCACTCTGCTCTTCCTGCCCGCGGTCCGACCTCCCAAGAGTTGGCACTCATCGAATCGCTTCCCTTCACCCTGACAGCTGACCAGCTGACCGCATTGAAGGAGATTCGTAAGGATTTGGCAAGTGACACTCCTATGAACCGCCTCCTTCAAGGAGATGTAGGTAGTGGAAAGACCCTCGTTGCCTGGATCACCGCCCTCCACGCTCTTGGGCGAGGAGGGCAGGTAGCCTTCATGGCACCTACTGAACTTTTGGCCCGTCAGCACGCTGAGAGTGCTGCTACGCTACTCGGGCCCCTGGGAGTACGCTTGGCTTTCCTTACCGGCAGTGTGAAGAATAAAGAGCGGCGTCTTCTGTTGGAGGCAGTTGGATCTGGGGAGGTGGATATCCTCATCGGCACCCATGCCCTCTTCAGTGCAGAGGTGCGGTTTCGGGATTTGCGCTACGTTATCATCGATGAACAACATCGATTTGGCGTCGAGCAGCGTCTCGCTCTTTTGGAGAAGGCTACCGTCCCAGACCTACTGCTCATGACCGCCACCCCGATTCCCCGCACCCTCAGTCTGACAGTCTTTGGAAATCTCAATATCTCCACCCTCAAGACTATGCCTGCCGGGCGTAAGCCGGTGGTAACCCACCTTGTCAGTGAAGCAAGCCGTAAGCGCATGTACCAGGCGGTGGGCGTTGAGTTTGAGCGAGGCCATCAGGCCTACTTTGTCTATCCGCGGATCGATGACAGCGGAGAGGATGATGTGCGGGATGTGACCAATATGTACGAGTACCTGAAGGGCGAGTACCCCAATGTCCCTTCGGCTTTGATCCACAGCCGCCTCGATGAGGAGGAGAAG
>JBAZCM010000181.1:0-3445 GCA_041654935.1 Sphaerochaeta sp.
CGATATAGTTCGGTAATGAGTGCGCCAGTTCGGCGTTTGATATATAGCAGGGTGAAACACCCTGTCCGGTAAAGCTTAGCCAGCAGCCGGTACTTAGCCTTGGAGCCGAAGCCGTGAGGTCAGGTTTAAGCGTAGGCAAAGGAGTGTGCGAGCCGTAAGCCGTAAGGTTGAAGTGATTGAGCCTCGTTAAGTATAAAATTTGGGCGGTGATGTTTTTCATTTGACAGCAACCAGTAAGAACCGATCGGGATGGCGAGAGCGGTGAGAGCCCAACGTGGTCTGAGAGCATGGCGAGCACGCAAGGTAGATCAAGCGTACCTGGGAGGGCTGATATTCTGTCCGTTGGACTAAGAGGGGACGTAAAGGCGAGGAGCCAAGAAACCTGTATGGGGTATCAGCAGTCGGACAGGCAAGTAGTAGTGTTGAAGCCGGTGAAAGCCGGTGGAGCGAAGGGGCCTGGGCATCAAGCATATTCCTCGTGGCCAACACTGGGAACACTGGAGGTTCAACAAAGGTGGCAAACAGTTATGGGGGATTGAGGAGGTTGTCGGAAGGTCATGCAAGATTGCAGACGCTCATGCATTACGTCAACGGGGAAAATCTGATTGCGGAGCATAGGGCGCAGGTGACGGGCAAGGCCGTGGGTATCGATGGAGCTACGAAGGAAAGCTACGGAGTCAACCTTGAGGAGAACATCAATGCTCTTCTTGGGAGGATGAAGAGCTTCAGCTATCGCCCACAGGCTGTGAGAAGAACATATATACCCAAGACGAACGGGTCGGTGCGGCCGCTGGGAATTCCTGCCTACGAGGACAGACTCGTGCAGGGAGTGATGGCGAAAGTACTGACCGAGGTGTATGAGCCGAGATTTTTGGACTTGTCCTATGGATTCAGACCAAATCGCAGCTGTCATGATGTGATACGGGAGATAAACCAGACCATCATGACCAAGAAGGTAAATTACATTCTCGATGCGGACATCAAGGGTTTCTTTGACAATGTTGACCACCGGTGGCTGGTGAAGTTCCTTGAACATGACATTCAGGACAAATCCTTTATCCGCTACGTGGTGAGGTTCCTCAAGGCAGGCATCATGGAAGACGGGAGACTGGCCGACAGTGACAGGGGTACCCCACAGGGGGGCGGCATTTCACCGATATTGGCAAATGTCTACCTCCATTATGTACTTGACCTATGGTTTGCGAAAGTGATGTGGAAGCGGATGGAAGGGGAGGCCTACATGTACCGGTATGCCGATGACTTCATCGTGCTGTTCCAGTATGAGGATGATGCTCGGATGTTCTACGGTGCGCTGATTGAGAGGCTGGCGAAATTCAGTCTGTCGGTGGCTGAGGATAAGACGAGAATCATACCCTTCGGGCGGTTTAAGGGAACCAAGGAGACATTTGACTTCTTGGGATTCACTCACATAAATGCCGTGACGAGGACTGGCAAGTACACCGTGTTGCATCGCACGAGCAAGAAGAAACTGAAGGACAAGCGAGCAAATGCGAAGCAGTGGATTAGATGGAACATGCATCGGCCCACCAAAGAGATTGTGAGAGCTCTGGGCAGGAAACTGGTAGGGCATTACAATTATTATGGGGTCAATGGAAACCTAGAGGGACTGTACAAGTTTTACAGGTACATCAAGACCACGCTGTTTAAAGTGCTGAGGCGGAGGAGCCAGAGACGGAAAATGACCTGGGAGACATTTAATAAGATATGGGAAGCGATACCGAGACCACGAATCTACAAGGACATATGGCAATGGTCGAACGTTTGATGCTAGGAGCCGTATGCGTTAGTTGCGCACGTACGGTTCTGGGAGGGGTGTGTTGCTTGCGGGGCTATGGAACAGATATTGGGACACTTTCAGAGGAAACGGAAAGTAACAGGAGAAAACAAACATGAGCCTAACGACCCATAAGCACACATCTACTCTACCCAATGAGCGAGGGGGATGCGATGAACTATGTAGCCTTGGATTTTGAGACTGCCAACGAGTATCCTGGTGGGGCGTGTTCAGTTGCTCTTGCCCGTTTTGATGAAGAGGGGGAGTTGCTCGACAGCTATTACACCCTTATCCGACCAAAAGAGCCTTATTTTGATCCTTCGATGAGTGCTGTTCACCAATTGAACAGCTCTGAATGTCTTGCTTCTCCTGAATTTGATGCAATCTGGGGTGACATGGTGCGATTTATAGCAGGCGACGTAGTGGTTGCTCACAATGCCGTCTTTGATATGGGTGTGCTCAAAGGAGCATTGGAGGTCTACGACCTGCAGTGTGATGGTCTCTCCTACCTCTGCACCCTCACCATTGCCCGTAAGGTCTGGCCGAACATGCTCAGTTACAAGCTCTCCTATATCGTGGACTCCTTGGAGCTTGAGTATCGAGCACACCATGCGCTCGATGACGCTATCATGTGCGGAAAAATTTTCGGCAAGCTCTGTAGGGGAGAACTTGCCGACCTCTTTACCTTGAAACGATTCTTAGCAACTCATGCAATCGAGTTGAAGACTATTGACCATCAGAGAAGAGGTGGAGACCTCTTCCTATAAGAGGGAAGATGCCCGTTGCCCAAAGACCGATGAGTCCATAGCGTAGAAAGCCTCCGACTCCTGCCAGGGAAGAGGGAATTACTGCCTTCAAAGCCATGATGATGATCACCCCAGCAAGACCGAGAACAAATCGCACAATTTTGCGCCCTATGGTCCCTTCGGTTGAGAAGTTGACCCGCTTTGTCTCAAAAACGAATCCAAGGAAGCCACCGCCACCGAGGGCAAGGACCTTCATCAAGTCAGTGAACGCTACCTCATCAACAAGGCTGAGGTTGAGCAATACGCCAAGAATAAGGGCTGCAGCCGCTGCGACCGAACCTACGACGAGGGTTACTCTCATCAAGCGGTCTTTGTCATCATACAATGAAGAGAGGGGGCGATAAGCCAACAGGCTGATCGAGGTTCCCAGGACAAGGCCACCAAAGACATCATTGGGCCAGTGGACCCCTAGGTACAGCCGGCTGATACCTACCAAGGCAATGGCGATGGCACAGATGATGGAGAAAGCGCGTTTTCTGAAGATCAGGGCTAGGGCAGTGTAGGAGGAAGCGGCAGTGGTAGTATGGCCGCTAGGGAATGAATAGCCGGTTGCGGTCTCTACACGCTTGCCCTTGATGGAATCCAAGACCTGGAAGGGTCTGGGGGCTCTTACGATTGACTTTAAGATTCCCATGGCGATGACACTGTAGAGCGTTGAGCTGAAGAGGATGAAGCCGCTTTTTTTGTTGTAGTTGTAGTAGATGTACAGTACGAAAGCGATAACAAAGCTCTCCTCACCAATCATCGAAGCGAGATTGGCAAAAGTATCGAGTACGGGATTGGCAATATTGAGAAAGAATAACATGATTGACTCTTGCATGGCGTCCTCCGCTTCTGAGTATAG
>JBAZCM010000182.1:0-3431 GCA_041654935.1 Sphaerochaeta sp.
CCATCAAGCGCTGGACCTGCCTTGATGGCCCTGACACTGGGCTTGGGTTATTCGTATCGGTCGGGGTGGCAACTGATCAGCATTATTCAGGTGTTCTTGGTCGTTATTCTCTTCTTCGCACTGCCCCTCTATGCAAAGGGACCTCCCTCTCAGAGCAAACAAAAGCATAAACAAGATCAATCAAAGCAGGACAGGCATGCACTACTGTTGATCTTGGGTGCATTCTTCTTTTATTGCCTGATCGAAGCTTCCAGTGGGCTGTGGGCGGTAAGCTATCTGGTAACAGTTAAGGGCCTTGATGCCCAAAAGGCAGCAGCATATGGCTCGCTCTTCTTCATCGGTATCACGGTTGGAAGGATGGTCAGCGGCTTTGTCAGTCTGCGTTACTCAAATGGCCAGCTCATTGGTTTTGGTCTGGCGATTATGGCCATTGGCTTGTTTGGTCTTTTTTTCGCAACCCTAGAGAGTGCGATCTTCGCCCTTCTGACCATTGGGCTAGGGTGTGCCCCAATCTTTCCGAGCATGCTCCATGAGACTCCACGACGCTTCTCCATTGCCAACAGCCAACGGATCATCGGTCTGGAGATGGCAACGGCGTATGTTGGAAGCACCCTTGCCGGTCCGCTCTTTGGCCTCATTGCTCACACGGTAGGCCTCTCTTGGATGGTTGGCTCCCAAGCATTCTTGTTACTCCTTTTGATTGGTGCGCTCGCACTCTTCTTCAAGAGCACGGAAGCGCAGACACTCTGAGTGTCCTATTAGGAATCAGATTTGAGGTTTGCTGCCTTTAGAACCTGCTTGCCTTGCTTTTGCAATTCAAGCACTACCTTTTCAAGTGTGCGCTCCTTTTCATGAGGGTCGGCAAAGAGTTCCTCTTGGATGGGGCGTTGTCCATCATAGAGCTGATGTAGGCCTACCCCGATGAGTCGAATCGGCTGTCCATCACGCCAACGTTGGTTCAACAACTCTTTGGCATGTTCATAGACCTGAGAGGCACTGAGGATGGGAGATGTGGGGGTAGTCTGCACCGTGAAGGTGGTAAAGTCCGGATAGCGGACCTTGATGGCCACCGTGCGGGCCATCACCTTCTCATCAAGGGCACGAAACATAATCTCGTGACTCATGGAAAGGAGGATTTGATGTAGTACTTCACGCGAAGAGATATCCTCATTGAAGGTCGATTCGGTGGAGATTGAGCGGCTCTTGCTCTCAGGGCGGAAGATGCCAGGGTCTTCACCTCTACAGGCCAGATAGAGAAAGTGACCAGTTGCTTTGCCAAAGCGGTCTTGGAGGCGAACCTTGCTCCACGACCGTAGTTCCTCGGTACTTCGGATCCCTGCACGGGCAATTTCGCCTTGGGTTACCTTTCCCACTCCCCAAAGCTTCTTCAATCCCACCGCATCCACAAACGCAATTTGCTTGGAAGGAGAGACTCGGCAGAGCCCATCGGGCTTGTCGTAGTCGCTGGCCATCTTGGCAATAAAGCGATTGGCTCCAATCCCGACAGAGATTGTGAGACCGGTCTCTTCTTTGACGGTATTTTTTAAGAGAAAGCCAGCCTCACGGGGCAGTCCAAAGAGTCGACCGGTGCCAGTCATATCCAAAAAAGCTTCATCGATGGAAATTTGCTGTACCGAGGGCGAGAAACGACGCAGGATCTCCATGACGTGTCGACTCTTTTCACTATACCTGCCCATGCGAGGTGGGATAGCCAAGAGATGCGGGCAGAGGCGTAGTGCCCGTCCCATGGGCATCGCTGAGTGAATCCCGTAGGAGCGGGCAGCATAACTGGCTGCTGCGACTACCGAGCGAGCGCTCTTACCACCGATAACTAATACCTTGTCGGCATACTCAGGATGATCGAGCGTCTCAACGGCTGCATAAAATGCATCAAGGTCAACATGGAAGAAGAGTGGCTCGGTCATACGAGCTCCGGAGGTGCATAGGTGAGTGCCATCAACCGTTTATTATGTTCAACTGCTCCAGTCAAAAGTTCGTCCAAGGCAGTGCTAAGAGGCCATCCTGCATGGGCCATGAGGACAGGCCAATGACTTTGTTCAGTCATCCCAGGGGCGGTATTGATCTCATTCATGTAGATGGTCGTTCCACTAACAAAGAAGTCTATCCGAGCATACCCGCTCCCTTTGATGGTCTCAAAGGTCCTTTGGGCATACTCCTTGATCTGCTCAACCACGTCTTCTTCCAAGCCACTGGGAAGGGCCATATACGCCCCGCCTTGGGCAGAGTATTTGTGATGGTAATCCAAAAATCCTACGGTCGATGAGCCTGGGTCGACGACACGTCCCGGCTCAGAGACGACCAAAGACCCATCCCGACGCTCAAGGACTGCACACTCTACCTCTATCAAAGGCCTTACCATCGGTTGGATGAGAACGCGCTCACTGAATTGGCGAGCTTGCCCGATTGCCTCCTTAAAGGCGGTGAAGCTTGCATCCGGGAGGGCATACACTCCAACCGATGATCCGGAGGCTTCTGCTTTGATAAAAAGATCCTTGCCAAAGTGGGCGGTCGCTTGTTCAAAGAGAGAAGGATCAATGTGGCCGTGTGAAGAGATGAGGAGGGTTGGGATGGTGGGAATACCTGCTTGGAGGCAGAGGCTTTGGGTGGCCATCTTATACATGCCAACACTACTGGAAAGAGTATCACAGCCGACCAAGGGGATGGCACATAATCGACAAAGACCCTGCAGATCTCCATCTTCACCCCCCTGTCCATGGGTAGGGGCGAAGGCAACATCTATGGCAAGTCTTTCTTTGCCGACACAGAGGCCTTTACCCGGCAGTAGGAGAACGGGGGAGTTTCTCTCAATGGCCTCAGAGGGTTCACCAGCTTGTAAATACCACTCTCCCTCCAACGTGATTGCGATTGAGATAACCTGATGAGCTGAGGCGATTAAGCTCCGGTAGACGTTCTTGGCACTGGAAATCGAGACCAAGTGCTCGGTTGACCGCCCGCCGTAGATCAAAGCTACTCGCATCGTCTTCTCTCCTCCTCGTTCAGTGCTGTCTGGACGACAGCAATCTCATCCCAAGGTACAGGACCATCGTTACGCAGGATTGTCTGCTCATGGCCTTTGCCCAAGAAGAGGAGGGTGTCACCGACTTGGCTGCGACCTATCGCCTCCTCAATCGCACTTTTACGGTCGCCGATGATCACTACATCACAGCGACCGTTCATCTGGCTGCGCAAATCGTCAAACACCTGCTCTGGGTCCTCTGAACGTGGATCCTCTTCGGTGAGGAAGATAAGATCGGCGGCTTCAGAGGCAATCCTTCCCATTGCTGGGCGCTTTGTGCGATCACGCTCTCCGGCAGCGCCTAGTACTGCAATGATTCGCCCTGGGGTATGAGCTTTTGCAAAGCCAAAGACTTTGTCGTACGCATCGGCGGTATGGGCAAAATCGATGCACG
>JBAZCM010000183.1:0-3370 GCA_041654935.1 Sphaerochaeta sp.
ACGGACCATCGTTCGCACCGCATCAAGCGGATAGCGTCCTGCAGCACTCTCACCGCTGAGCATGACAGCGCTCGTGCCATCGAGGACGGCATTGGCAACGTCATTGGTCTCTGCGCGGGTCGGTCGAGGATTATACATCATCGACTCAAGCATCTGTGTTGCGGTGATGACCGGAATCCCGACCTCAATACAACTGCGAATTATGGACTTTTGGATCAGAGGAACCTCTTCGGCTGGAACCTCTACCCCAAGGTCTCCTCGTGCAATCATGATCGCTGAGGATTCGGCCATGATGGTGTTGAGGTTACTCACCGCCTCAGGCTTCTCGATCTTACTGATGATCGGGATGGTACGCCCATAATGTTCTAGCATATGCTCTTTGAGGGCTTTCACATCTTCACAGGTACGTACAAAGGAGAGGGCCACATAATCCAAACCATGCTCAAAAGCAAAGGCGAGGTCTGCGGTATCCTTCTCTGTGAAGGAGGAGAGCAGTGCTAAGGGGACTTGGGGGAGGTTCACTCCCTTACGCGGTAGGATGATGCCATCTTCGATCATCGTACAATGGATTTCCCGGCCTTCAATGGATTCGACAACCAAGCTCACCAATCCATCATTGATCAAAATCCGTTGGCCTGCCTTGATCTCATCATGCAGGTGCGGATAGTCGATGGAGATCCGCTCTCGTGTCCCTACCACCACTTCAGTAGTGATAACCAGCTTATCACCACGTTTGAGGGTATACGAGCTCTCTTCTAGTTCACCGATACGAATCTTTGGGCCTTGCAGGTCCATGAATACGGCGATAGGAATGCCGAGCTCTTCGCTAGCCTGACGGGCTTTTGCATAGCGGTCATATTGCTCTTGGTGGGTACCGTGGCTGAAGTTTAGTCGGATGACTCGACACCCCGCCTCTATGATTTCTTTGATGGTTTCATATTCACTGCTTGCCGGCCCGAGGGTGGCAACAATTTTGGTGTAGCTCATGTGCTCCTCCGGCCCAATCATCAGCGATTGGACCATATTTGTAAAGAGATTTGATGTAAAAGTGCAGTATCACCCTAACGGGTGAGGACGAATACCTACCTTAGGCGATTGCTCGTTTCTCCCAGATACGTAGAGTTGGTAGTATGGAAAAGAAACGACTGGCAGATTATCTGATCATTGCATTCTCCCTCATCCTCTGTGTAGTCGGATTGTTGGGAATCCCCTTCTTGCATGTGGACTCATCCACCGATGCCTTCATCCCTCTCGATGACCCGGTGGTCAAGACCAACGACGAGATAGAATCGGTCTTCGGATCGCTTGATGCGATTGTCGTTGCGGTTAAAAGTCCCACAACGATGCTGGACGACCACCATCTCCGCCTCCTCGGTCAATTGACCGAATCGATTGAAGCTCTCGATGGGGTTAAACAGGTCTCCTCGCTCGCCAACATGCAGCACCTCGAGCCCTCGAGCGATGGGGTGGAGGTTGTCACGATGTATGACGGCGACCTTGCTGTCCTGATGGATCGGATCGAGAGCTGGGATGATTTCTACGTAGGGACTCTGGTCAGCACCGATGGGCAGACTGCGGCTATCCTCATCCAGCTGAATCTTGGAGCCGATGAGGTAGCGCTACTACAGAACATCCGGTCATTGCTCGATCAAACTGAAGGCGTCAGTGCCTCAGTTCTTGGCCTGCCGGTAGTCAACGAAGAGATACGCCTCAGTCTATTGCGGGACCTAGGATTCCTCGTTCCCATTGTCGCAACCCTGATCATCATCATCCTCTATGTCTTTTTGCGGAGCGCGAAGGCCACAATCCTCTCCTTGGTCCCTTTGATCTTCTCCAGCTCCCTCGCTCTGGGCATTATGGCTCTTTTCAATATCACTTTCACGATGGCCACCATGCTCGTGCCGGTACTGCTCTTGATAGTAGGCAGTGCCTATACGATCCACATCTTCAGCCACTTCTTCGAAGAGTATAAGGGTGGCGACCCCGCCCCCATCCTCCGTGTGGTAGTAAGACTTAACGTCTACCCTATCGCTGCTGCCGCCGCAACAACAGCCAGTGGTTTTTTGGCCCAGCTCTCCAGCCCCCTCGGTCCTTTCAGAACCTTCGGGGTTTTGAGCTTCTTCGGGGTAGTTATTTGTGCAGTCAGTTCACTTGTTCTGTTGCCCGCCCTCATCCGAATCATGTACAAGACCGCTCCCAAACGTCGTGAAAAAGAGGTGCGTAACTCCTCCAAGATTGTGGGACGCACACTCGCCTTTACCACACGATGGGGTAAGCCCCTGCTGCTGGTCAGCGCTCTTTTCCTCCTCATCGTTCTTCCGCTCTCCTACAGTAAGCTGGAAAGTGGAACAAACATGCTCTCCTTCTTCCGCTCTTCCACAAACCTGGTGAAGGACACGCGTCAATACAGCAAAGACATGCAGGGCTCCTTCTCCCTTTCGGTGATGGTCTCCCCCAAGGGAGTGCCAACGCTCGCACCATCGACGCTCAAAACCTTAGAAGCTGCCATCGAGACCATTGAAGAAGACCCATATATCGGCGGGGTACAGTCAATCCTTCCGTTCATCAAACGGATGAACCAGCTCTTAGGCCCAGGCGATGAGCCGATCATGGAGAGCATTGAAGAGGAAGCCTTCTTTGACTTCTTCAGTATGGATATGGGCTTCGATGCCTTTGACGATGAAATCTATGAGGATGAGTACGTAGCCGATGCAGGAGGTCAGGGCCGCTATGAGATTCCTAGTGACCCAGCCCTTTATGGTCTGTCCACTGAAGAGGACCTCGCTCATCTGATCGCCCAGTATCTCCTCCTCTACAGCTCCTCGCTCGATACCTTTATCAACGACCCCCTTGAGCCCGACTCAACGCTCTTCACTATCCTGCTCAAAGAGAGTGATGACCAGCGCCTTGGCAGGCTCAACGCCCTGATTCCCACCCTCTTTCCTGAGGATTGGGAGATCAAGATCGGCGGTGGAGAGGCGGTGAGCTTAGCATTAACGAATCTAGTCACCAAGAGCCAGATTATCTCCATTTTCAGTTCATTTATTGCGGTCTGGCTTTTGGTGCTTTTAACCTTCCGAAGCCCCAAGCTCGCTACCCTCTCCCTTATCCCCTGTCTCTTTGCCCTTACTGCTGTCTTTATGACAATGTCGATCTTTGCAATCAAGCTGGACATTGTCACCAGTCTCTTAGCCGCCCTCTGTATCGGAGTGGGAGTCGACTACGCCATCCACCTGCTGGCGGCCTTTGGTAGAGAAGATCTGGAACTGCCCTTCATCATGCACACCACCGGTAAGGCAATCCTTGCCAATGCTGCATCGGTCGCTCTGGGCTTTGCAGGTCTCCTCTTCTCTCGCTTCACTCCGATCGC
>JBAZCM010000184.1:0-3360 GCA_041654935.1 Sphaerochaeta sp.
TCTCCTGCATCCACGGTAGCGATATGAGTCCACTCTGACAATGGTATGTTGCTACTTTGGCCCCTCTAGTGAATCCAGACCACTCTTTTAGGACGATAGTAGAAATATACTGTTCACCCAATCAGCCAAACGGTAATCAAAAGACGGTGATATTGACGGTATTTGTTCTCAGATGGACACCACCGATCTTGGTCGTGCCAATCACCACATGGGTCCCCTTGCTCAATTTCACATGATAGGGCACCACTACGTGCCAGGCATTGCTACCAAGTTTTTCAGCGGTCTTGTTGCCGCCAACGATCTCCTCTCCATCTACGGTGAGGATGAAACTGACGGTACCCATCTTTGCCTCCGCCTGTTCCTTGGTGGCAAAGCCGGCGTCTTCAATCTGTCCGAGGCTCATGCGGATGGTCCACCCATCCTTGCGATAGTGAAGCCGATACTCAGATACGTCATCATTACCCTTCACCATTCGGTAGAAGTTGATGGTGCCGTCCGAAAAGAGATCACAGCCCACCATGAGGCCAGTCAATACGATAATGCTGACGATGCCAATCAAAAATGCTCTTCTCATCGACGCCTCCTCAGGTAGATAGTAAAAGTATCCCCCGCAATGCGGGGGAGAACAAGATGAATACCTTACTAAATCGCTAGATTATGTGCGCTTTGGTCTATAGGATGTGGTTGAGGAAGTGGCGGGTGCGCTCGCTCTTGGGGTTGGAAAAGAGCTCAGAGGGTGGGGCGATTTCAACAATCGAGCCCTCATCCATGAAGACCACCTTATCGGCAGCAGCACGGGCAAAGCCCATCTCATGGGTGACCAAGAGCATTGTCATGCCACTATTTGCCAGTTTGAGCATGACGTCAAGCACCTCTTTGATCATCTCGGGGTCCAAAGCGCTGGTCGGCTCATCAAAGAGCATCACCTTGGGTTCCATGGCCAAAGCGCGGGCAATGGCAACGCGTTGTTGTTGCCCTCCGGAGAGTTGAGGAGGGTGTACGTGGGCCTTCTCTTCAAGGCCTACCATCTTCAGCAGCTCCATGCCCTGACGCTCAGCTTCGCGTTTGGAGAGTTTTTTGACCCTGGTGGGGGCAAGGGTGATGTTCTGCAGCGCGGTGAGGTGGGGGAAGAGGTTGAAGGATTGGAAGACCATCCCCACCTCTTCGCGGATCTTACGGATATCGGCTTTGGGGTCGGTGACCTCATCGCCGTCGATGAAGATTCTTCCTTCGGTAGGATGTTCAAGCTTATTGACGGTACGCAGGAGTGTGGACTTACCACTGCCCGAGGGGCCGATGATGACAACAACCTCACCATCTTCGACAGTCAGGTCGGCGTTACAGACAGCATGGACAGTACGGTGACTGGCGGTCACAAAGTCCTTGGATAAGTTTTCAATTACAATTCTAGCCATTTTCGTGCAGTCGCTCCTCTAAGATTCCGACGAGGCGACTGAGCATCAAGGTGATGATCAGGTAGATGAGGGCGACGACGAGCATCGTCTCCAGGCTCAGGAAAGTGCGCGAGATGTACTCCCGTCCCTTTCTGAGGATATCGGAGAGGGCGATGGTCGAGACCAAGGATGAGTCCTTGAGCATCGAGATGAACTCGTTTCCGATGGCCGGCAAGATCACCTTGACCGTCTGCGGCAGAATGACATGACGAAAGGCTTGGCCGCGAGACATGCCCAGGGCAATGGCTGCTTCCATCTGCCCCTTGGGGATGGCCTGGATGCCTGCACGCACGATTTCACCCATGTAGGCGCCAAAACAAATGGCCAAAGCGGTAACCGCAGCAATCATCCCTTCGATTTTAAAGAACCGGCCCATGGCATAGTAGATGAAGATCAATTGGACCAACAGTGGGATACCGCGGATCAACTCGACATAGACGCCGCTGACGATGTTCACCCAGCGCTGTTTGCTCACCGCTCCCAGGCCGGTGACAGTGCCGATGATGATCGCGCCGATGATAGCCAAGATCGTTGCTTGGAAGGTAATCGGTGCTCCCTTGATCGTCACCAAGAAGATGTCACGATAGGGCTTGGGTTGGAAGATCACCAAGGAGGCCAAAAGGGCGATGGCACTAAAGAAGGTGATACGCCACGAGTTGAAGAGGTGACTATCCTTCTTGGGAATGAGCACTCCATCGGTCATGTGGATGGTCACATGCTTGACCTTTGAGGCATGGGGGTCGACACTCACGACCTTTTTACGGACCGCCTGGAGTCTCAGCTCTTCCATATGATTATTTTCAGGCATTTCTTTCTCTTTTGACACACAGTAGTACTACATAATTATGCAACCAAAGTCAAGACTCTTTGCATAATTATTCATGTTGTTGCCATGAAAAAGAGGAGCCGAAGCTCCCCTTGGTTCAAATAGTGGCTCTCTCTTAGAGCAGGTTCCATTTGGCCTTCAAGGCATCGAAGCTGCCATCAGCTTTTGCGATTGCCAAGCCCTTGTTGATCAGATCAAGGAGCTCGGTGTTGCTCTTCTGTACAGCAATGGCGATATCCTCTTCGGTGAAGGGCTCGCCGACAACAGTCAGCTTGTTCTTGTAGTTCTCGTTCTCCAGGACAAAGTCACTGGCGATGATCGAGTCACAGACTGCAGCCTCTACGTTTCCGTTGATCAGGTCTTCAATGGCCAGGCCAATGTCGTCGTAGGCGCGGCGGACCACTTGATAGTCATCGAGGGCGAAGTCACCGGTAGTGCCAATCTGCACTCCGACGCTCTTACCAGTCAAATCCTCGATTCCCTTGTATTTGGCGGTATCAGCGGTGCGTACGATGACCACTTGTCCTGCCTCGAGGATCGGGGTAGAGAAAGCCATCGTAGCCTTACGCTCTTCAGTTACGGTAACGCCACTGGCCACCCCATCATAGGCGCCATTGGCAAGGCCGGCAAAAATCGTGTCCCAAGGGATATTCTTCACGGTCATCGTGACACCGACTTTCTCACCGATAAGGGGAATCAACTCGACTTCAAAGCCGGTGAGTACTCCATTCTCGACAAACTCAAGGGGAGGCCAGGTGGCATCGGAGGCGAAGACGTATCCATCCTTCGTCTCCTTCTTCCCGCCGGCAAAGACAGAGAGGGAGGCGATGAGCAAAACGATGAGTAACAGGGTTATTTTCTTTTTCATACAAAGCTCCTGACATGCATAGGTTAGGAGCATAATGCATAGTTATGCATAAATAGTCAAGTAAATCGCGGTAAAAATGTATGAATATACAGAAAAGTTTATAAACCTACGATTTTGTCAGTTATTGCGAGACCCACAATGAGCCCCAACAGTGTCCCTCCAAGGATCTGGCTGAATGAGTGACCGAGCATCGTTTTCAGGTTCTCGGGGGT
>JBAZCM010000185.1:0-3354 GCA_041654935.1 Sphaerochaeta sp.
AATCAAGGTCACTAATAAGGTACGTGCCATGGTATCTCCTCCACAAATTGCTAACGAAATAGTGCTTTGAGCAAACCAAGTTTGCCCTTATAGGGTGCATACCGCACCGGAACATCGATTAATCGGGAACTTTTGGTAATACTCTTGATATGGCTGAAGGCCAGAAAGCCCGCCTCTCCGTGGTAGTTACCCATACCACTGGGGCCCACCCCTCCGAAGGGAAGGCGCGAGTTGGCCAAGTGTAGTACCACATCATTGATACATCCCCCACCGAAGGGAAGCTCCTCTACAAAGCGCTTTTGGTGGGTCGAGTTATTGGAGAAGAGGTAGGCAGCCAAGGGATGGGGTCGATCTCTGACCCATGAGAGGGCTTCATCAAAGCTCTCATACTCAATAATCGGCAACAAGGGACCGAAGATCTCTTCTTGCATCAAGGGCGATTGAAGATCGACGTCACCAAGCAGCGTAGGTTCAATCTTCAGTCGCTTCTCATCGTATTTGCCACCGCTGAGGATGGTTCCGTGGTGCAATAAACTTATAAGGCCAGCGAAGTGCTTCGCGTCTATAATCGTACCAAGGTCCTCGCTGTCCATCGGATTTGAGCCGAACATTTCAATAATGCTTGCTTTCATTGCCTGAACCAGCGCCTCTTTGGCTGGGCGCTCGACCAATACATAGTCGGGGGCCACACAGGTCTGGCCGCTATTGAGGCTCTTACCCCAGATGATTCTCTTTGCAGCCAACGCGATATTGCTATTGGCCTCCACAATAGCTGGGCTCTTTCCTCCCAGTTCAAGAGTCACCGAGGTGAGGCTCTCACCCGCCTTTTGCATGATCTGCGAGCCGGTTTTCGTCCCGCCAGTGAAGAAGATGTGGTCCCACCGCTCTTCGATGACAGACCGATCCTCATTCACCTGGACAAAGGAGGGATCAAAGAGTGAGGTAATGAGTTCTTTGATGACCGCGGTAGTGGCGCGGCTTTTGGCAGAGGGTTTGATGAGGGCGCAGTTGCCGGCGGCAATGGCACTGATGAGCGGTACGATGGAGAGCTGGAAGGGGTAGTTCCAAGGACTGATGATTAAAACCACACCTTTAGGGCGTGCAATGGTATAGGAGGAAGAGGGAAAAGCCGCAATCGATTGGCGAACGCGTTTACGGGCGCTCCAACGCCTGAGGCCTTTGAGGTGGGTTTTGATCTCACTGTAGACGATGCCCACTTCGGTGGAGTAGGCCTCAAAAGCCCCCTTGCCCAAGTCCTGGGCAAGGGCTGCAAGGATTTTTCCCTCAGCTGCCTTGATTCCGGCTCCAAGACGCTTCAGTTGTGCTCGCCGAAAACCAATTGGCAAAGTAGCGCCACTTTCAAAGTAGTAGCGCATCGGTGCAAGCTCTTCCATGAGAGCAGTATGACACTCCTATAGGGTAATGTCAAAATGCTTCGATGGTGCTCCGGTCAAGGTTTTCGATGATCAGGCGTGCCAAAGCGACAGTTGCTTCCACATCTTCGATACTGCTGACCCCCCAGTGGGTGTGGGCATACCGGACGGGAACCGCGAGGACGACCGTCGGGATTCCCAGGCGAGCGAGGTGAATTGCACCAGCGTTGGTGCCGCCACCTTCGCGCACACCCTCTTGTACTGGTATATCGTGCTCAGCGGCCAAGTCGAGGCAGAAGCGCTGAAAGCGTGGGTTGGTAATCATCGTACGATCGATATGACGGAGCATCGGGCCTGCTCCTACGCGAGTCTGCTGCTGATAGGAGGGGAGGAAGGTATCGTCGGCCGGCGTGCCCTCAAAACAAATCGCCACATCAGCTTTGATCTTGTTCGCTGAAACACCAGCTCCACGCAGTCCGACCTCTTCTTGGCTCGCAAAGCCAGCGACCAGGTCCACGTTCAATTCACGACCCTTCAAGTCTTCCATAACATCGATAATGGCAGCACAACCGAGGCGACAGTCAAAAGCTTTGCCGAGCAGAAGACCACTATGCATCGTGGTCAGCTGGGCCTCTGGGATGACCGGGCTCGCTGGCCCTATACCCCAGGAGCGCACCTCATTAGCGCTTTTTGCCCCTACGTCTATATAGAGGGAGGAGAACTCGACCGCGCTTTTGCGCTCTGCATCACTGGTGTAATGAGGGGGTTTGCTGCCTACCACTCCCACTATCGCCGATCCATCTTTTGCGATGACCCGCACCAGTTGTGCTGGGATATTGTTGGTCACCCAGCCGCCGATCGGCATGAACTCCAGCATCCCGTCATCACGGATTACCCGAACCATGAACCCTACCTCATCGGTGTGGGCATCTAGATGGACGATCGGTTTATTCCCGGTATTCTCTGCCCTATAGAGATAGAGGTTGCGTAGGCTATCCTCTTCGAAGCGACCCAAAGAACTCGCTTCGCCCCTGATAGCTGCTACCACATCATCTTCAAAACCGGAGATGCCATTGGCATCACAAAGACGCTTGATTCGGTGTATATTACTCACAAGATGGCTCCTTGATTCTTCATTATCCATGCTTTGGAACAGAGTGCAACACTCTGGACACAAAAAAGGGAACCCGATGAAAGGTTCCCTAGTCATCTCCTAGGGGAATTGAACCCCTGTTGACGGGATGAAAACCCGTTGTCCTAACCACTAGACGAAGGAGACATTGTTGGTATGGGTTATCAAAAATCCAGTACCATAGTGAGCCGCACAGGATTCGGACCTGTGACCCACGCCTTAAAAGGGCGTTGCTCTACCAACTGAGCTAGCGGCCCATGACCGTAATGGACTATAGCAAGGAATAATAAGTGGTGTCAACTCCTTGTGATAATATTATCTAATTGATTGTATTATCACAAGTTTGGACATCTTTCAGACAATTTATCATCACATGTCAACAATTTTATAAAAAGGGCCTTGACTCTCATTGGCTAAATCGGGTAAGTTGTCCGAGGCCTCAACGAAAGGGGGCCCCGAAGCAGCAATGCTTCAACTGATTTATGATAATTGAGCGTAGGGAAGAGAGAGTTACGAGAAGGAAGCATCCACAGAGGGCTTCCTAGTCAATTCGGGCGAATTGGGGGCCAGCCCCATTTGCCGGTTGCCGGGGAACTACTTTGAGTATATGTCCCCGGGCCCTCGGGCCCGGGATTTATATGACGGAGAGTTTGATCCTGGCTCAGAACGAACGCTGGCGGCGCGTTTTAAGCATGCAAGTCGAGCGGCAAGGGGGCCTTCGGGCCCCCCTAGAGCGGCGGACGGGTGAGTAACACGTGGACAATCTGCCCCCCGGTTTGGGATAGCCCAGGGAAACCTGGATCAATACCGGATGCGACGGGAGGTGCACAGGCACCTTCTGGGAAAGGC
>JBAZCM010000186.1:0-3253 GCA_041654935.1 Sphaerochaeta sp.
GCTCACATCCAAAGCGTTTCGCTTGCACAGGCACATTGACTGAGTTTCCCCCTGGGTAGAGGCGCTTCATCCACACATACTCATCGAGTACGCAATCTCCAACACCGATTATCTTCATAGCATCAATACTTCTCTATGCCCATGTAGCGCCTGGACGAAATGGGATGGCCCTTCAGGTAGGAGAGCTCATCACAATACTTGGCTGCAATGAAGTTGAGGATGATCGGAGAGAGGTGACTCTGTAGCCATGGGGCTACCAGATCCCATGAGAAGCTCTTGGCATCAAGGGTTACCAGTTTACGCGTCTTGCGCTGCAAGAACTTCACCACCCGCTCTTCGATAGGACGGGTCTTCTGCAGGCCCAACAGGGCAAAGACAGCGGTACGGTCGTCAAAAGCCTCGAGAGCGCCATGGAAGAACTCTCCTCCATGGATAGCAGAAGAGTCAAGCCACAGCGACTCCATGATCAGACAGTTGGAGATGATGTAGGCAATATCGTGGTTGATACCGGCTCCGGTGGTGTAGATGACCTCTTCGTCGCGCATCAAGGAGGCAAAGTCCTTTGCCTTACTCAGGTGAGGAGCCCAGCTATCAGCGACAATGGTATCGATATTATCGAGTGCTGCCTGCACGTCAGTTGAGAGGTCACTTCCCTCAAGAGCGTCGATCAGAGCGAAGACAGTCTTATAGACGATTGGGTAGATCGAAAGACCCAGCGGATAGGGGTCGTCGGGATTGTCGTAGTAGTAGATCGGATGATCAGCCAATGCACAAAGCTTGGATTCAAGGTTCGTTGAGAAAGCAACGATGCGTGCTCCCTTCTCTTTAGCAATACGAGCTGCTTCTACCGTCTCGGCGGTATTGCCGCTTTGGGAGTTGGTGATCACCAAGGTATGCTCATCAATTGCCAGCGGAGTGTCGAGGACAAACTCATTGGCGTTGTGCACGCTGCTCTTCACCTTCGCAGTGAAGCGGTCTAGTAGATATTTGGCCGGAGAGATGGTAGCGAGTGAGCCACCACAGGCGGTGACGTACACCGCATTGATGCTCTTGGCCTTGATCGCCTCTGCCATCGCCTTTACCTGCTGGTCTAGCAGTGCGAACTCTTTCTTATTCATTGAAACTCCTCCTGGATGGGTATTCAAAATTCATATTCACTTACCCTTTGATCCCGACTAATGCCAGGCTCTGGGTAAACTGTCGTTGCATAAGGATGAAGAGCACGATTACCGGCAGGATGGTGCATACCACCCCGGTCATCGACACGTTCATCCACTCGTAGTACTGGCCTTTGAGGGAGTTCAGCCCCACCGTGATGACAAACATCTCCAGCTTGTTGGTCAGGGTTACCGGCCATAGTAATTGGTTCCACCACTCTCGAAAGAGGAAGATAACCTGCGTAGCCAAAGACATCTTGGAGATAGGTAGGACAATCCGACCAAACATTCCAAAGCGCCCTAGCCCATCGATACGGGCAGACTCTTCCAATTCTATGGGGATGGAGAGGAAGAACTGGCGCATGAAGAAGGTCAACATGCCGTTGGTCAAAAAGGGAATGATTAGGGCCTTATAGGTGTTAATCCACCCAAGCTTCACAGCCATGATGTAGATAGGAACAATGGTGATCTGACCTGAGATCATCATCGTTCCGATGATGACAAAGAAGATAATCTTCTTGCCAGGAAACTCGATACGAGCCAAGGCGTAGCCTGCGAGGGTATTGAGGACAAGGTTTCCTGCAATGATCCCAGCAGTCATGATCAGGCTGTTCTTATACCAGCCAAAGAGACCCGCCCCTATCACATAGCGATAGTTATCCAAGACCCATCGGGATGGGCCGACTACCGAGCCAAGGTCAGCTTTGCTCAAAAGCGAGGTGTATAGGGCATAGAGAAAGGGGATGAGGTAGAGCAGTGCTCCCAAGGCCAACAAGAGGGTGCGAATTATGGTCGTGCTTCTTTTGTGAATGGTCATCTTAGCGGCCCTCCCTATTCATCCGACTCTCTAGTGCATTTTGGGTAAGGGAGAAGAGCAGGAGTATCACAAAGAGTGCGAAGGCTGCCGAGCTGGCATAGCCAGGGCGGAAGAAGCGGAAGTTCTGTGAGTAGAAGAAGGTGATCAAGGTGCTGGTCGTGCCGGCAGGAGAGCCAATAACACTGCCTGAACGAGCCAGGGTAAAGGGCTCATCGAAGGTCTGCATGCACCACATGACACTGAGGATGAAGCAAAGGACGGTGGTGTTTCGGACCAAAGGAATGACAATGTGACGGATCCGCTTGAAGCCGGTGGCCCCATCAAGGGCGGCGGCTTCAAAGATCTCGTGGGGAATACCGTTGATACCGTTGATGTACAGGATGATAAAGAGGCCTAAGTTCTTCCAGATGACCAAGAGTGCTACAAAAGGCAAGGCAGTCCTGGGGTCCGCTGCCCATGTGACGTTGGGGATACCAAAAAGCCGGTGAAAGAAAAGGATTGTCGGACTGTCCATGACAAAGAGGTACATCAGAGCCATGGTGAGAGCGACTGCTGAGGTGACAGCGGGGATGAAGAACATCGTACGAAGTACCGTTTTTGCTCGTCTGATGTTCTCTAGGTTATAAGCGATGATAAAGCCTCCACCGAGAAGCAATGGAACGCTGACTGCGGTAATGACGAGGGTGTTACCTGCAGCCTGGCGAAACTTATCGTCTGCGAACAGCTCACGGAAGTTTGCCAATCCAATATTGGTGGGGTTATTCAGATCAAAAAAGTTGACTTCCTGAAAACTGAAGATCAGTGATTTGATCGCCGGATAGTAGAACCAAATCGCCATCATAGTGAGGATGGGCAACACGAAGAGGTAGCCGGCTATGGCATCCTGTTCTTTTATACTCAATTGTCTGTGTTTCATACCATCCTCACTACATCAAAGACGACCGATGGACAAGCCATCGGCTTGTCACCTACAGCCGATAGCTGTAGATGACGCCGAATAATTGGTTACCGAGCGTAGCCGTCAGCTGCCATGGCGGCGAGCAGGCTATTTACGGTGGTGTTTCCGCGCTGGAAGATAATTGACTCCATGCCAGTTACCAAATCGCTCTTGAAGCGGTTAGCGGCAGCTGGGTAATCGAAGCCCGATCCATTTTCAGCGGTTGCAAGTACTGCAGCCATCTCAGGATAGAGCTCTTCGTAACGGGGAACGTACTTGGTCATTGCAGGGATGTCACCGCGTACTTCAACCAGATACTCATATGCATCTTCGCCGAGCATT
>JBAZCM010000187.1:0-3248 GCA_041654935.1 Sphaerochaeta sp.
AGCACCTCCTCTGGGACGAATATGACTTCAAGAGCCTGAGGGATGAGGTCTTCAGCGCCAAGTGGCACAAGAGCGCAGGCAAGACCTTTGACAAGGGGAAGTGGGGGGAACTTCCCACCAAGACCCAAAAGCTCTTCCATATCTTTGGTACGGTGAAGGACTCAATCCTACGCGATGACATCCCCAAGGCAGTACAGCGGGACCTGCAGCGAAGGAGGAAAAAGCACGGCTTGCCCCCTCTCTGATGACCATAGAATCATCTATGTACAAAAACCACGAAATTCAGGAATCAACTCTCTGATGGCTTCATCTGGAAGCTCAAAACGTTCTGTACGATGTACTCCCTCAAAGTGGGAACAAAGTTCGATGTGCTGCATCACAAATACGTACGCATCGTGTACCTGACGATACAATGGACCAGCAAGGTCGCGGCGGTCAAGGAATGTAGCGCGACTCGTACTTTTGAAGAGGGCACACTGTATCTGAGCATCTGTATCGATTGAGGACGATCCCTCCAAGAGAAGGAAACCCTGCTTAGGGATGAGCTGTTCATCCTCTTCTGCGAGCAAGTTCCAATCGATGAGCTCTTGTTTGGTAAGAAGTTTGACCGGTTTACCTTCGGCATTGTCTTTTGCTACCGTGTACATATCAGCACAGAGGGTATTCACAGCCTTTTCACTGATGATGTGGTCTATAGCTATCTCTTGATCGTAGTGTCGGTTTTGTCCCTGCAGAATGAGGTCCTGGATTAAGTGGTGTGACGCACGTCTGGTAGTCCCATCAACTCGAACATACACTCCATCGAGTAAGCCTTCGTCTTTGATGCAATACGGTCTTTGCATTCCCCTAGGAATATGTACGAGAATAACGTTCTTTCCATCGACCTCTTGAATTTTGGAATCTGGGATGATCGGTGGATCACAGCTGCCAATGATGACTTCTTCGATAGCCTCAAGAATTTGGAAAAGAGCAGAAGAAGGAATACCGTCAGTGCTATTGCTATCGTTAGCCCCTATGGAAATGATCCCACCTCGAGTATTTACAAAAGCAACCGCACTCTTAAGAAGATGCGTATTGGAGAAGACGAGAGAGTCCTCATAGGTCATTGAGATTTGCCCAGTATCTTTCATAGTCGAAGGGTCGTCCATAGGAAATTTTCTACCCTTTAGAATACCCCAAATCGATTGGCAATGCGATAAAAATTCCTATTCTTTTAGCGTTGTTTTGTGCTACTCTGTACCCATGGATACCAAAATATCGCTGGTTGAAGCTGGGGCTGTCAGAAAGAGCGGATCGCTCTTTGTCGAAGCTTTTGGCCATACCTCGGCTCTCATCATCGCCGATGGCAACACTATCCGTGCAGCGGGCTTTGAAACAATCCGCAGCCTTGAGAAGGCAGGCATTGAGGTGCGACAGTTGATCTTCGATGCCCTTCCTCGCCCCTATGCCGATGAACAGGCCATTGCGAAGGTGAGGATGAACCTAGAGCTGGACTCTTCAATCGCTGTGGTATTGGGATCAGGTACCCTAAACGATGTGACCAAGCGAGCAAGCTTTGAGTTGGACAGGCCGTATATGGTGGTGGCAACCGCTCCTTCGATGGATGGGTATACTTCTTTTGGAGCTGCCATAAACTTTGAAGGTTTCAAACAAACGATGCCCTGTTCTGCCCCTGTAGTAGTTGTTGGGGATACGGAAGTACTCTCTGAGGCTCCGATGGAGATGATAGGCTCTGGCTTTGCAGACTGCATGGCTAAGTTCACCGCTGGCATGGATTGGATCCTAGCTGACCTAGTGGGTCTTCATCCCATCCGTAGCGACGTATGGGATATGGTGCAGCGTCCCCTCTGGCGTGTATATGAGAAAGCAGATCTCGTAGCTACCCGTAGCAAGAAGGCAATTGCAGAGCTCTTTGAAGCGTTGGCTGCAAGTGGCTTTGCCATGCAGATCACAGAGGATAGTCGCCCTGCCAGTGGAGCAGAGCACCTTGTCAGTCATGTCTGGGAGATGGAGCATCTCGCTAAAGGTGGAGAGGAGGCAAGCCATGGCTTTAAGGTTGCTGTAGGTACTCTGATCGTGACCCACCTCTACAAAGAGTTGCTTGAACTTGAGCAAGCAGACTGCTACGGTCACCCCGTTCAAAGCTGGGAAGAGCGAGAAGCTGATATCCGCTCTCACTTCATCGACCCTAGGATCATTGAACGCACCCTTGCTATTGCCCGTGAGAAGTTTATGGACGAGACCCAGTTGGCAGAACGGCGCAAACTGCTGGTAACCATTCTGCCAACCTTACAGAAACGTATTGAGCAGCAATTGCCTCCTATTGGCCAACTGCGGGCTGCTTTGGCAATGGTAGGAGCTCCGACCCAACCAGCACACATTGGCCTCGATATCCAGCGTCTGAAGCGCAGTGTTCGCGCCGCCCAAATGATTCGTAACCGCTACACCATCCTAGACCTTTATTACGAGCTAGGGCTCCTCGATCGAGCCCTGAGCTCATTGGAAGGATTGTATTGATTGGAGTGGTCTAAATGAGACCTTTTCTAGCTTGACAGTAGATGGGCCATTGGCCCATGGTAGGGCTATGAATTGTACCTTCATTGGCCATAGTGCCTTCTTACTAGAGAGTGAGGAATTGATGATGCTCTTTGACCACACCGAAGGGCGGCTCTCTCTCCCTTCGGAGGAGAAGCCGTTGGTGGTCTTTGCTAGCCATCGTCACGCAGATCATTGGAATAGGTTGACCTTAGATTTCGCTAAACGTAAGGGAAAGACAATCTTTGTTCTCTCTGACGATATCCCTGCCTCCGTGATACCCGATGACTTGATCGTCGAGTGGGTTAAACCTCACCAAAAGGTTACCGTCGAAGGCATAGACATCCAAACGCTTCGTTCAACTGATGAAGGAGTTGCTTTTATCATTACACACGCAGAGCAGACCATCTACTATGCCGGAGATTTGAACTATTGGCATTGGGAGGGGGAGAGTGATGAGTACAATGAGGCGATGGGAGTGGCGTATCGCTCTGAGATGAAACGTTTGCCCTCGCATCTGGATCTCGCCTTTGTTCCCGTTGATCCTCGCCTCGGCTCCTTTTATAGTCTCGGGGTAAAGACGCTCTTAGGGTACACAACGGTCGGAACACTGGTGCCAATGCATTTTTGGGGTGATGGGAGTGTTTGCTCACGCCTCGAAGATGAATTAGTTGAATTTACTGGGCAGGTCGTCCACCTGGATGAAAGCCCCT
>JBAZCM010000188.1:0-3215 GCA_041654935.1 Sphaerochaeta sp.
TTCGGCAAGTGCCGTAGCCATGGTTCTCTTCCTGTTAGTCATGAGCATCACCTTGATTCAGTTCAAGGGCGAACAAAAGCTAGGCTAGGGGGAGAGGCATGTTATCACGAGCACACACAAGAAAATTGAAGATGGGTGTTGTCTACCTTTTACTCATCATCTCAACGCTGATCATGCTGATGCCGTTTGTTTGGATGCTCAGCGCATCCCTGAAACTCGATAAGGACGTCTTTGGGTTTCCAATCGTGTGGATCCCAAGCAATCCGCGTTGGCAGAACTACCAGGATATCTGGACGACGATTCCCTTGGGTCGGTTCATTACCAACACCACCAAACTCACCCTCATCGTCACTTTTTTACAGTTAATCACCTCATCGTTCGCTGCTTATGCGTTTGCCAAGCTGAACTTTAAAGGCCGCAATGCCCTCTTTTTGGGGTATGTTGCGACGATTGCCATGCCATGGCAGGTCTACATGGTCCCCCAATTCATGATGATGCGCTCCTTTGGACTGAACAATACCCACTTGGCGATCATCTGCCTGCAAGCATTCAGTGCCTTCGGAGTCTTTCTCATGCGCCAATTCTATATGGGAATCCCTGATGAACTGTGCGAAGCAGCACGAATCGATGGGATGAGTGAGTATAGGATCTGGGCGACCATCATGTTGCCTCTCTCCAAACCAGCGCTCTCGACACTGACAATCTTCACATTCGTAAACACTTGGAACGACTTTCTCGGACCATTGCTCTATCTGACTAAGATGGAACTTAAAACCGTCCAGATTGGGTTGAGGATGTTCATCAGCCAATACTCCAGTGAGTATGGCTTGATCATGGCCGCAAGCGTAGTCGCCCTTGTTCCGGTGCTCATCGTCTTCTTGGCATTGCAAAAATTCTTTGTCCAAGGAGTAGCTACCGCAGGATTGAAGGGGTAAGGAATGACGAAAGCCGATTATTTCAAGAACTCAAGAATTCGCTTCATCGATGACCGCGATGCTATAGCCCGTTATGTGGCTGACCACGAGAAGGAGGATTTTCAGCATGTCATTGATGTTGCTGAAGGTGTGGTTGGTCAATCATTTATCTTCAACCTTCGTTGGGATATGGAGCGGACCCATGAGCCCGTGGTCTTCGATGAAGCTATTGATTGGCTGCACCAACCAGGCGATGACAGTGAATGGGTTTTCGCTTTCAATCGTATGCGTTTTTGGATCTGTCTTGGCCAAGCATATGCCCACAGCGGCGACGAGCGGTATGCCCGCGCCTTTGCCTCCCAATTGGAACACTGGATCGAACACGTCAAGCGTGATGACCCAGCCGCCGCTGATGCGTGGCGATCGATTGAAGCGGGTCTGAGGATGGAGTATTGGACAAAGGCGATGCAGTATTTTTACGATAGCCCCTCAATAACTGACGAATTACTCAAACGCTACCTTGATTCGATCGCCGACCATGCAGAGTTTCTTTATTCGGTTTGGGGAAGCTATCACCTGATGAGTAACTGGGGAGTGCTTGAGAACCATGGCCTCTTCTTAGCCTCGTTGGCATTGCCTGAGAGCGAGATGAGTGAGCGCTATACTCAAGAAGCCATTCGTCGCCTAGCACTAGAGATTGATATTCAGGTCTATGACGATGGGATACAGTGGGAGCAGTCGCCGATGTACCATAATGAGGTGCTTCACTGTTATCTGGACGTGGTCTTGATCGCCCGACGTCTCGGTATGACGTTACCGTCCATCATCACAGAGAAGACCCACTCGATGAGCCTTGCTGCCTTGGCGTGGCAGAAGCCCGATGGCACACAGCCAACGATGGGAGACAGCGATCGCATCGACCAGCGAGATATCATAACTAAAGCTGCATACCTCTTTGCAGATCCACAACTCAAAGGCGGAGGCTACAAGCGGCTGGATTTCGACTCTGTCTGGGATTTGGGCTACCAAGCTATCAATGCTTATGTTCAACTCCCCGTAACTGGGAAACCAAGAGGATTGCATACTCTTGGTGAGAGTGGCAATGCGTTCTACCATCAAGACGATTTATATGTCCGCTTTCACTGCGGGACCCTTGGAGCCGGTCACGGGCACAGCGACAAGCTTCACCTCGACCTGTTTGCCAACGGGGAGGATATCCTCATAGATCCAGGCCGTTATACGTACGTAGATAAACCCGAACGTTACGAATTCAAGGACAGCACCGCCCACAACACCACTACCGTGGACAATCTGAACTTCACGGTTTGCAAGGACAGTTGGGAGTGCTCCAAACTCTCAGCGCCTATCGGCTTCAAGGCAGTCGAGAAGGATGGATATATTGCCCTGCAGGGCAGTCACCAAGGCTATCTTGACCGAGGAGTCCTACCAAGACGGACGATCACGATCCTCAATGAAGAACTCGTGCTCGTCAGCGATGTGTTCATCGCCCAAGAAGAGCACGACTATCAAAGCCATTGGCACTTCAACGATAGCGGTCAGACCACTCTCAGCGGCAACACAATACGCTTTGACAGTGCGCAGAACAGCGTTGAATTGGTCACCGTATCGAGTCATCCACTTAGCCACACCATCAAAGATTCACGCCTCTCGAGGCGATACAACGAAGTAGTGGACAATAAGAGTGTCGTGATACAGATCAGGTACAACGGCTTTGCCTCCATGTACACGGTGATTGGTATCAATAAAGCTGATGCCTTTGAAGCGCTCAAAGTTGAAAAGGTCCCTGTCTCTTCAAACTTCAAACACATACAATTTCCCGATGAAATGATCGAAGCAGTGAAAATCGAGCATAAGCAATCATCGTTCATGGTAGTGCTCGCCCATCAAGAGTGGGCATCTCCCACCGACACCTTCAATGCTCAGGGGTGTATTGGATTTGGAATGTTGGTGGTTTTTGACCTAGCCAAGGGTGAGAAAGAGATTGGAACCAGACTACTCTGCTGATCAATTCAAGATCCAACAGGAGTGCTGAAAATCAACAAAGAAGTGACTGACAACAAAAAGAGCGAGACTCCATGTAGCCTCGCTCGATAATTTGGGCCCAGAAGGACTTGAACCTTCGACCCACAGATTATGAGTCTGCTGCTCTAACCGACTGAGCTATGGGCCCTAAAACTGTTAGTAATCTATAGGATTTCACTTACAATGTAAAGAATCGGTTCCTCTTTTGTAAATCTGTTGCTATGATGGGACGTAATATGAGGAAGCGAATCCTTGCCC
>JBAZCM010000189.1:0-3160 GCA_041654935.1 Sphaerochaeta sp.
GTCACCACAAGGAATCCATCCTCATCGTAGTACCCCAAGTCCCCGGTCCACAGCCAACCATCACGAAGTGCTTCGGCAGTTGCCTCGGGGTTCTTGAAGTACCCCTTCATCACATTCTCACCTTGGATGACAATCTCTCCACGTTGGCCCACTTTCGCCTCGGTCTCATCGTCGACCATGATCTTACAGATCTCACTTTTGCAGATGATTCCACTTGTTCCGTATTTGTGGCGCTGTGGAGTATTGCTACTGATAATCGGAGCGGCTTCAGTGAGGCCATAGCCTTGGTAGACCGGCAGTCCGATGGCAGCAAAGAAGTGTTGCTGGCGCGCCTCTAAAAGAGCCCCGCCACCGACACAGTAGAGGATGTTCTTTCCGAAGACTGCGCGAAGCTTGGGGAAGACCAGCAGATTTGCAATAGTATATGGAAACCAGGTTCGAATCATCGTCCATGGCGATGGCTTATTAAATCCATCGCCATTGCGTTCGATACCAGCCTTGAGCCCTCGATTGAAGATGCCTTCGATGAAGCGACCCTTTTGAGCGATGCCCTGGGTCATCTTCTTCATGAAGTTTCCAGTAATCGAAGGAACGGTCATCATGAAGGTGGGGTTGAGCTCCACCAAGTTCTTGGGGAAGTTACGGATGATCGAGGCATTGGAGCCACGCGAATCTACAAAGTGCAGCGTGATGCCCTGTAGCAATGCGGTATAGATTCCCACGGTGTGGGCAAAGCTGTGGTCAACCGGCAGGACAATCAATGTCTCAAAGGTTGCCTCAGGAATCTTGAAGAGGTCGATAGCATCATGGACGTTCACCCAGTAGTTGACGTGGGTGAGCATGATACCCTTGGGGTTACCGGTCGTTCCACTGGTGTAACAGATATTGATGACATCATCTTCTTTAATCTTTTTCTCCAAGTTGGAGACGAGCTTAGGCTCCTTGGAGAGGATTGCCTCTCCCTCCTGGAGCATCTTATCAAAGAGAACGTAGTGTTTGCCCTCCTCCCAACCAGCCTCTTTGACTTGTTTGGCCAGTCGGTCATCGGCCTCATCGAGGTAGAGAAAGAGCACCTCACGCTCAAAGAGCGGGACTGCCTTCAATACTGCGGCGAGCGTGTTGGAGGAGACAGCAAAGGCGACCGCTTCACTGTGGTTGATACGAAATGCCACCTCGTCAGCTGTGAGTTTGATTGACAGCGGTACGCTGATTCCCCTTGCCTTGATGATCCCATGCTCACAGGTGACCCAAGAGCTCTTGCCTTCGCTGAGGATGGCAACAGTTTGCTCAGGCTTCAGGCCCCATTTGATCAAGAAAGCAGCGATCTTGTCAGAGTCGTGGTCGGTCTTACTGAAGGATGACGGGGTCCATCCCTCTTCAGTTCTTGTGTTGGTGTATGCCCGCTCTGGATATTTTGCAGCCGCTTCGTGCAGCATGCGGATAATCGTTCGTTGATTCATGGGTCTCCCTCTACTTAGATGTCATTCATACATCTACACATATACCCCATCTGTCTAGGAAGCTCAAGGAAAATACCCGTTGTCAAACCAAATGTAGACCATATTTTTCATCAATGGCGAATTCGTAAATCATGCCATTGTAGACCTTCGAACACCTGCCGATGATCGTCCCATCCTCAAGGGTGCAGTACCCACGACACCACAGCGCTGCCGCTACTCCATCGATACCCAACAGTAAGTGTGTTTGGGCACTGGGGATGATTGCAGCTAATCGACCATCGGTGAAAAGGCATCGTTGGCCATTTTGCTTGGCCATCATAGCATAGATGGAAATTTCACTGACCTCTGCCATCGAAGGGATGAAAGATCCATACTCACTGACAATATAGTAGTCACTGAGTGCCGTTGGAATTTCATCAATCATATGTAGGGTTCTCAGATGCCATAGCATCTGCGGCCCCTCTCCCTCAGAGAGACCAAACTCAGCAATATCGACATGGGTGGCTTCCACCCTCCCACGTTCTAAGATTTTATAGTATTTCTTTCCTTGCTCTTCCAAGGCGGCAAGCGGAGGAGAGCCGAGGATGGAGCGTTGAAACTGGACATAGGAGCCGCGTCCGCGGGTTCGCACAAGATAGCCGCGCTTGACCAATCCATCCAGTGCCCGCCTGATCGTCACCCTACTGACACCATACTCTTCACAGAGCTCCATCTCAGTAGGAATCTTGTATCCTTCAGGCCATTGTCCACAAATGATCTTCGTCTGTAGCTGCGTAAAGACCGATTTGAATTTCAGTGCCATGACAGCTCCTTATTGTTCGAAAAATCCAGCAAAGAAGCTCAATACCAGTATAATACACCCAATCGGTGCTAGCATTAGCGAAAAGCGTGTTACTAAAGCGGTTAATCTTTGCTAAAAGACTAATAATATAGCCTATTTGTGATGGATTTGAAATACTAATATTTTAAGCCATTGGTGCGTATTAATTTAGTCGACTAAGAAGATACATACGGCCATCTTTGTGTCGTAAGAGTCGCTTCATACACTCCTTTTCCAATCACCAAATATTTTTTCATCCGTCTCTTTCATTGTGAATCGAGGGAGAGTATAGTGAAGCAAGAGAGAACAAGGAGGCGTATATGCCATACACCGAACCCTACGATGCAATTGACGAAAAGACCCGAGATATCTCCCGGGCCATCACCAGTCTCAAGGAAGAAATTGAGGCAGTTAACTGGTATAACCAGCGAGTAAATACGACCAGTGACCCCGAGCTCAAGGCCATCATGGCCCACAACCGTGATGAGGAGATCGAGCATGCCGCAATGACACTGGAGTGGCTACGCCGCAATATGGACGTTTGGGATGAAGAGCTGCGTACCTACCTCTTTACCAGCGGCTCCATCACTGCGCTCGAGGACGGGGCAGAAAGCCAGGAAGCAGGTGGACAACACTCAGCATCCCTAGGTATTGGGAACCTAAAAAAATAGGAGGCCATCATGGATTTCTTTAAACGTGAGATTGCACCATTGACCAAACGGGCATGGGACGAAGTAGAAGCGCGTGCGCGAGAGGTCCTGCTCTCCCGCCTCAGTGCCCGAAGAGTTGTTCACATCAACGGACCCAAAGGCATTGACCATACAGTGATTAGCGAAGGGCGGCTGACCGTCGTCGATGATGGTGAGGTCAAAAGCGGCGT
>JBAZCM010000190.1:0-3142 GCA_041654935.1 Sphaerochaeta sp.
ATTCCCATCCCTTCTCGACAACTGAGTAAAGACATTGGATTGGGTTTAGGCGGATATCCACTATCAGGGCCTATGATCCGTTCAAAATCAATGCTACTGAAGAGTGTTGAGAGGATCTGCTGTGAAAGATTGCTCGTCTTGTTGGAGATGACACACATGCTCACCCCATCCTTTTGCAAGCTTTCCAAAAGATGCTCAATGCCCTCAAATGGGCGGGTCAACGTCGCTGGATTTTTGCGATACAAATCGATCATCGCATCTGTCAGGCGTTGTTTCTCCTCTTCATCCCACGAGGGAACCCGCGCTTCAATACTGCGGCGAAACATCGGCTCAACGCCCAACCCCGCATACCGGAGGTTCTCTTTTCGATTACTGAGAGGCAGGTGGTGATCCGCAAGGACTCGGTTGATGGCGGCGAGGAGGTCCTCGACGCTATCGACCAACGTCCCATCCAGATCAAAAACTACCCTCATGTACCACCTTTTTCCGCTGATTTTCAGCGTAAATGTAGCATAACACCTGTATATACAGGCGTCAAGAAATGAAAAATTGCTCAAAGCCAAGACAATGAATGCATGACAAGTGACAGGCACGGTGATACCATGTGTCCCATGAGGTAGCTATGCAGGACACACGACGATCGATCTGGGCTTGGGCGTTTTATGATTGGGCAAACAGCGCGTTTGCCACCACTGTTATGGCAGGATTCTTTCCAGTCTTCTTCTCTTCTTACTGGGCGGTGGGCTCCTCGGCAGCTGAGGGGACCTTCTTTTTGGGCCTTGCCAATTCAATAGGATCGGCGATCATCGCTCTGCTTGCCCCATTCTTGGGAAGTATTGCTGACTGGGGCAGCTACAAAAAGCGCCTACTGGCCTTTTTCGCTCTTTTAGGAGCAGTGATGACCGCAAGCCTTTATTTCTTACAGATGGGTAATTGGCCACTTGCCGTTATTGTTTACCTCTTCGCTATGGTCGGCTTTGCTGGCGGCAATACCTTCTATGATGCTCTGCTACCCTTCGTAGCCAGTGAGAAAAAAGTCGACTTTGTCTCCTCCTTGGGTTATAGCCTCGGCTACATCGGTGGGGGATTGCTCTTCTTGGTAAACGTGCTGATGTTCCTCAATCCTTCATGGTTTGGCATCACTGGCCAAGAGATGGCAGTTAAACTGAGCTTTGTGATGGTAGGTATCTGGTGGGCAGTCTTTAGCCTACCTATTTTCCTCTTTGTGAAAGAAGAGAAGAACGCCAATGCCCTCCCACTTGGGCAAGCCATCAAGAAAGGAATGAGCGTCACCATCTCAACGATAAAAAGTTTTCGCCAATTGAAGACTATTTCAGTGTTCTTGGTAGCCTATTGGCTGTACATCGACGGCGTTGATACGATCGTTGTCATGGCAGTCAACTATGGCTCATCCCTCGGTTTTCCCAGTGAGTCTTTGATAGTTGCCCTCTTGATCACTCAATTTGTCGCCTTCCCTTCAGCACTGGGGTACGCCTTCTTCAGTAAAAAGGTCGGTGTTAAACGAGCGTTGCAAGTGGCTATCGGTGCCTATACTGTGATTGCAATCCTCGGCTTCTTCATGAACAAGCCACTGCACTTCTATCTGCTTGCCGTTGCTATCGGTCTCTTCCAGGGCGGAATCCAAGCGCTGAGCCGTTCTTACTACACCCGCCTGATCCCCAAGGGCCGTAGCGCCGAATTCTTTGGGTTCTTCAATATGCTCGGTAAGTTCGCCACCATCCTTGGCCCCCTCTTGATGGGCCTGGTGAGCCTGGCAACAGGCTCAACAAGACTGGGGATTGTCAGCCTTATTATCCTCTTCGTAGGTGGGTTCATCATGCTCGGTAAGGTTGATGAAGCAAAAGGGGCTGAGGAGGTTGCAGCATTCCTAGGAGAATGACGGCTTTACCAAAGAGACGCGCTATGATATTACTGAAGTCTCCAAGGAAGTAAACCCATGCAGATTGCACAAGAAAATAAAATGGGGGTCAAACCGATCCCCTCTCTCGTATTGTCCATGTCCTTTCCCATCATGCTCAGCATGTTGGTTCAGGCCCTCTACAACGTGGTGGACAGTCTCTATGTCTCCCACTACAGCCAGGATGCACTGACTGCCCTCACCCTCGCCTTTCCGCTACAGAACCTCTTGATTGCCGTCAGCGTCGGTACGTCAATCGGTATCAACTCACTGATTAGCCGTAAACTTGGTGCCCAAGACCAGAGGGCTGCGAACAAGGCCGCAGGAAACGGAATCACCGTCTCAATCCTCAGCTGGGGAATCTTTGCCCTTATTGGTCTCTTTCTAACCAATAGCTTCATAGGCTTTTTTACCAGCGATCCTGAGCTACACCGTATGGGTTGGCTCTACTCCTCCATCGCCCTCTTCTTCAGCCTGGGAATTTTCATCGACATCACCTGTGAACGGATTCTTCAAGCAACCGGAGATACCGTGCGGCCGATGATCATCCAGATGACTGGAGCGATTATCAACATTATCCTTGATCCACTCTTGATCTTCGGTCTTTTAGGCTTCCCTCGTCTTGGGGTCGTGGGTGCGGCGATCGCCACGGTCTTTGCCCAGCATGTATCGGCGGCAATGGCCATCTACTATGTGCGTAAGAACAAAGAGATCACTATTACCCGTGCAGACCTCAAGCTTGAATGGAAGACAGTAAAAGATATCTACGCCGTTGGTCTGCCTTCGATTATCATGCAGTCTATTGCTACCATCCTCAATACAAGCCTCAATAAGATCATCATTGGATTTGGTACGGCTGCTGTGGCTGTCTTTGGCATCTACTTCCGCCTGCAATCCTTCATCTTCATGCCAATCTTCGGTCTTAACAGTGGTCTCATTCCAATCATCGGGTACAACTATGGTGCCAAGAGGCCAAAACGGATAACTGCAGCCCTTAGAGTTGGGATTCTTGTGAGTTTCATCATCATGGGAACAGGATTCCTTCTCTTCACCTTCATCCCCCACATCTTCCTCGGTTGGTTCAATGCTACCGATTCGATGGTTGCCATCGGGGTGGTAGCGATGCGCCGCATTAGCTTGTGCTTTGTTTCGGCGGGATTCTGTATTGTTTTGGGAGCACTGTTCCAGGCAACCGGCGATGGCTATATCACCATGATCACCAGC
>JBAZCM010000191.1:0-3120 GCA_041654935.1 Sphaerochaeta sp.
CCTTGGCGATATCCGGGGTGATGAAGGGGGTAAAGCCCTTCTTGAGGGTAATATCCAAAGCATAGCGCTCAAGGGCCATCTGCAGGATGACCGCTTCTCGCTTAAGGTAATAGAACTTCGGTCCACTGACCTTGGTTGCCGAGTCAAAGTCGATCAGATCAAGCTCTTCACCCAACTGGACATGGTCCTTGGGTGTGAAGGAGAAGGTCGGGGGTGTGCCCACGGTGTGCAAGGTCACATAATCAGCTTCATCCTTACCAATTGGGGCATCGGGGTGGGCATAGTTTGGGATTGTGCGTCCGAGGCTTACATACTCGGTCTCAACTTCCTTCAGCTCTTTCTCTACCAAGGCAATCTGCTCTTTGAGCGCCTTGCCCTCTTCGATCAGGGCCATGCGCTCCTCTTGGGCCAGTTTGCCCTTCATCTTGGAGGCGTTTTCGTTGCGCGCTGAGCGTAGGGTCTCACTCTCTTTGAGCAGTTCACCACGTCGCTCCTGCAATACGATGATCGCATCGAGGTCAATCTTCATGTTCCTTGCCTCAATGTTGGCCAGGATTTCGCTCTTTCTCTCTTTCAGCTCTCTTAGGTCAATCATTCTTTGTCCTCATTCTTTCTATGATCCAAGGCCTCAGCCTCCATGATTCTCGATTTTTCACTTGCGGCGCGCACCGCATCAATGACAGTAGCTTCAAAGGCTCCGTTAGCAAGGGCAGCAACCCCTTCGATGGTGGTCCCTCCTGCAGAGCAGACCGAGGAGGCCAACTGCATGGGATGGGTTTTCCCATCAACCAACATCGCCACGGTACTGCCCATGGTCTGGGTAACAATCTCTTTGGCCAGCGGGTAGGCTATCCCTTCAGCAACCCCGCCCATGGCAAGGGCGTGGACAAACTCCAACATATAGGCGATTGCCGATCCACTGATACCAATGAAGGCACTGAAGAGCTTCTCCTCAAGAGCAAAAACCACTCCAAAGGAGGAGGCAATCTTAGTCGCTTCGGCTACCAGCGAGGGAGAACACCCCTCCAAGGAAGCTAACGCAGTTACGCTTGCTCCCTTTGCGGCAGCGATATTGGGCATCAGACGCACCACGTCGCTGCTCTTAAGTCCCTCTGAAAGTTGGGCTAGGGTGATACCTGCTGCAATGCTGATCCACTTCTTATCCCTCATCGCACTGAGCGTTGAGTAGAGGGAGGGGAGGATTTGCGGTTTGACTGCCAGGATGATGATGTCGCTTTGAAGGAGGAGGTCTTGCAATGAAGAGACTACAGTGATCTGTTTGTGTCCCTCAAACTTTGTTAGCTGTTCAGCCAAACTATCATAGACAAGGACCTTGCGATCCAAGCTTTGGGCAATGGCGCTTCCCATCGTCCCGCATCCAATGATTCCCACTTGACTCATGATTGCTCCTTGTAGGCCAGACGATGAAGATTTCCCTCGGTCTCTAGCCCTTCAAAGGTATATTGTCGCTCCCACTCATACGCAGCCACTGCTACACTGTTGGAGAGGTTCAAGCTTCTGATTCCCCCGCGCATCGGGATGCGAACACAGCGCTCTGGACGGTCTGCCAAGAGCGCTTCATCAAGGCCGGCGCTTTCTTTACCAAATACCAGGTAGGTATTCTCGGGGTAATGGACACTGGTGTATGAGCGTTTTGCCTTGGTGGTGAAATAATACAGGGCTTCGCCCTCCATGTGCTCAAAGAATGTTCTACTGTCCTGCCACTCGATGATCGTCAAAAGAGGCCAGTAATCCAGTCCTGCTCGCTTGAGATGTTTTTCTTCCAGTGAATATCCCAGCGGATGGACCAGATGCAACACCGCTCCCAGAGCGGCGCAAGTGCGCACGATATTTCCGGTGTTCTGCGGAATCTCCGGTTCGACCAAAACGATGTTCAGTGCCACACGCCCCTCCAAGGCAAATCTACCATTTGCAACAAATCAGTACAAGGGCGAAGGAGGGGAACAATGCTTGTAATGGGTCTACTGATGCTTTAGACTTGGCAGAGTTGGAGGAACTGTTGATGCAGGAATTCGTTAAATCAATCATTTTGGGCGTGGTACAAGGCATCACTGAATGGCTTCCGATCAGCTCAACCGCCCACTTGCTTCTGCTCGATGAGTTTCTTAACGTCAATCTTGGCGGACGGGCAAAAGAGCTCTTTTTCATCATCATCCAGCTCGCTTCGGTACTGGCTGTCGTGGTGTTGTTCTTCTCCACGCTCAATCCCTTTGCTCCCTCCAAGGGACGGGAGGGGAAGCGACGAACGTGGGAACTGTTGGGCAAAATTGTCGTGGCCACGATTCCAGCTGGGGTAATTGGTCTATTGCTCGATGATTATGTGACCACTCACCTACAACGGTGGACCGTGATCGCCCTTGCTCTCTTTAGTTATGGGCTACTCTATGTCTACTTGGAAAAAGGATCTTTGGGTAAAGCGAAACGAAGGATTGTCTCCCTCGATGCTCTGGGCTGGAATGATGCTCTCTTTCTTGGATTGTTTCAGACCTTGGCATTGATTCCGGGTACCAGCCGCAGTGGCTCGACGATCCTCGGAGGAATCATACTAGGGCTCGATCGTCCGATTGCTGCCCAATTTTCATTTTTTATGGCCATTCCAGTCATGGCAGGCGCATCAGCTTTGAAACTCTACAAACTTGGCTTTTCATACACCAAGGCTGAACTCTCCATCATGGCCGTTGGGTTTGTCACCGCATTTGTTGTATCTTTGCTTGTTGTCAAGGCGATGATCGCCTACATTAAGCGCAAAGACTTTTCTGTCTTTGGCTATTATCGTATCTTCCTTGCCGTGGCAATGACCGCCTACTTCCTCATTTGGGCCTAATGCCATGGTACTGTTGATCGTCATCTACCTGGCTTTCATCAGCTTAGGATTGCCCGATGGCGTATTGGGTAGCGTCTGGCCATTGATGCACACCGATCTTGGACTGGCCATCGGCGATGCAGGACTGCTTAGTGCAGTAACCAGTGTCGGAACAGTCCTCAGTGCCTTGATAGGCTACCGTTTGGTTGCCCGATTCAAAACCGGTTTGGTCACTGCTGTCAGCGTTGCTATGACTGCTTTCGGGCTATGGGGCTTCTCCATCTCAACTAGTCTCT
>JBAZCM010000192.1:0-3112 GCA_041654935.1 Sphaerochaeta sp.
AGAGGGAGCTCAGATCGTGGCTGCGACCGGAACCAGTCCGGCGATGGTCAACGATCAAGTCGCTGCGGTTATCGCATCGCTTCCTGGCTTCCCCTCGGACGCCGGCAGTAAAGAGGCATTGCACACCGCAAAGAGTTATCTCGAGATGCCGTTGCATGAAAAAGCCGGTGAAATTGAGATTGTGCTCAACCAGGTGCATGACGAGATCATGACCAACAACATCAGTATCGATGCAGGCATCGTGAAGATGAATGATCAGATCAAGAAAATTCTCGCACAATAACACGAACAATTATCACGGTGCAGGGGAGACCTCCCTGCACCGTGGTTGTATCAGAGCTAAGGAGGTCTTATGCAGTCAAATAGGGCAGCGCTGAAAAAACAGCTGGTCGCCTACAGCTTCATAGCACCGAACTTCATCGGCTTCGCTGTTTTTACACTGGTGCCGATTGTTTTTGCCTTTGTGTTGGCGTTCCTCCATTGGGACGGGGCAAACCCCATTCGATGGGCAGGTTTTACGAACTTCATCGCCCTCTTTGATGATGATCAGTTCAAAGCAGCGCTGAAGAACACCATCGTCTACACTGGCGGCACAGTCCCACTGACCCTCATTGGCAGCCTTCTGCTCGCCGTCATCCTCAATGCAAAAATCCGAGGGCGCAATTTTTTTCGGACGGTTAGTTTTTTCCCCTACGTTGCCTCTCTCGTCGCGGTAGCGGCAGTCTGGAACATGATGTTCAACCCCTCGAAGGGGCCGGTGAATATGCTGCTGTATAGCCTCGGCATTGAAAATGTGCCCGGCTGGGCGGCCGACCGCCATTGGGCGATGCCGACCATCATCTTCTTCAGCGTTTGGAAGTATGTAGGCTACTATATGATCATCTACCTTGCCGGCCTACAGAGCATCAGTGCCGAGCTCTATGAGGCAGCCGACCTCGATGGGGCAAACGCCTGGCAAAAGTTCATCTCCATTACCATCCCCCAGCTCAGCGCCACCACCTTCTTTGTCATGGTCATGCTGACCATTCAATGCTTCAAGGTCTACGATATCGTCTACATGGTCACCCAAGGAGGACCGGGGACCGCTACTTTGGTGCTCGTTTACGACATCTATAACAAGGCCTTCATCAGTTGGAAGCTTGGTTCGGCAAGTGCCGTAGCCATGGTTCTCTTCCTGTTAGTCATGAGCATCACCTTGATTCAGTTCAAGGGCGAACAAAAGCTAGGCTAGGGGGAGAGGCATGTTGTCACGAGCGCACACAAGAAAGTTGAAGATGAGTGTTGTCTACCTGCTACTCATCATCTCAACGCTGATCATGCTGATGCCCTTTGTTTGGATGATCAGTGCATCCTTGAAACTCGATAAGGATGTCTTTGGCTTTCCAATCGTCTGGATCCCCAGTAACCCGCGTTGGCAAAACTACCAGGATATCTGGACGACGATTCCCCTGGGTCGGTTTATCACCAATACCACCAAACTCACCCTCATCGTCACCTTTTTGCAACTGCTGACCTCATCGTTTGCAGCCTATGCGTTTGCCAAACTGAAATTCAAAGGCCGAAATGCCCTCTTTTTAGGATATGTAGCGACAATTGCCATGCCATGGCAAGTCTACATGGTCCCCCAATTTATGATGATGCGCTCCTTTGGACTGAACAACACACACCTGGCGATCATCTGTCTGCAAGCGTTCAGTGCCTTCGGAGTCTTTTTGATGCGCCAATTCTATATGGGAGTCCCTGATGAACTGTGCGAAGCTGCACGCATCGATGGGATGAGTGAGTATAGAATCTGGGCGACCATTATGTTGCCACTCTCCAAACCCGCACTTTCGACGTTGACAATTTTTACCTTCGTCAACACCTGGAATGACTTTCTCGGACCATTGCTCTATCTGACCAAGATGGAACTGAAAACCGTCCAGATTGGATTGAGGATGTTCATCAGCCAATACTCCAGTGAGTACGGCTTGATCATGGCAGCTAGCGTAGTCGCCCTCGTTCCGGTGCTCATCGTCTTCTTGGCACTGCAGAAATTCTTTGTCCAAGGGGTGGCTACCGCAGGACTGAAGGGGTAAGGAATGACGAAAGCTGACTATTTCAAAGATTCAAGAATTCGCTTCATCGATGACCGCGATGCCATAGCCCGCTATGTGGCTGACCACGAGAAGGAGGACCTTCAGCATGTTATCGGTGTTGCTGAAGGTGTGGTTGACCAATCATTTATCTTCAACCTTCGTTGGGATATGGAGCGGACCCATGAGCCCGTGGCCTTCGATGAAGCTATTGATTGGCTGCACCAGCCAGGCGATGACCGTGAGTGGGTTTTTGCTTTCAATCGCATGCGCTTTTGGATTTGTCTTGGCCAAGCATATGCCCACAGCGGTGATGAGCGGTATGCTCGCGCCTTCGCTTCGCAGTTGGAACATTGGGTTGAACATGTGAGGCGTGATGACCCATCCGCTTCTGATGCCTGGCGATCGATTGAAGCGGGTCTGAGGATGGAGTATTGGACAAAGGCGATGCAGTACTTCAGTGACAGTCCTTCCATTACCGATGAGCTGCTTGAACGCTACCTCGACTCAATCGCCGACCATGCAGAGTTTCTCTATTCGGTTTGGGGAAGCTATCATCTGATGAGTAACTGGGGAGTGATTGAGAACCACGGTCTCTTCTTAGCCTCATTGGCACTGCCTGAGAGTGCGATGAGCGAGCGCTATACCCAAGAGGCCATTCGGCGCCTAGCGCTACAGATCGATATCCAGGTCTACGACGATGGGATGCAGTGGGAGCAGTCGCCGATGTACCATAACGAGGTACTGCACTGCTACCAGGATGTGGTCTTGATCGCCCGTCGCCTTGGCATGACGCTGCCGCCCATCATCGCAGAGAAGACTCACCTGATGTGCAAGGCTGCTTTGGCGTGGCAGAAACCCGATGGGACGCAGCCTACGATGGGAGACAGCGATCGCATCGATCAGCGAGATATCATCACCAAAGGGGCATGCCTCTTTGCAGATCCACAACTCAAAGGCGGAGGCTACAAGCGGCTGGATTTCGACTCTGTCTGGGATTTGGGCTACCAAGCTATCAATGCTTATGTTCAACTCCC
>JBAZCM010000193.1:0-3078 GCA_041654935.1 Sphaerochaeta sp.
CTGCATTCTCGTCAGCGTAGAAGAACTCAAGAACCTTCAACACCTTCTCAGGATGTTTGCGAGCATTCTCGCCAACACAGAGGAGGTTGGTGGGGTTTCCAAAGCGCTTGTAGGTCTGGGCGTTGGCGCTGAACATGGGAATGTCGATGACAACCCAGTCAAAGCCAGCAGGGAACTGCTCAGTGTAGACCGCACAGTCAAAACTTGCTGCACCGATCATGCCGATACGGCCTGCTGAGAACTGAGCTCTGATGCCATCACCGTCAAGAACCTCAAAGCCTGGGAAGACGGTTCCGTCAGCAACCATCTGATCAATGGTTTCAATCATCGGGTTGTAAGCAGAGTAGTCAAAGCGCTTTGCATTCCAGTCATAGCCATAGTGACCAACGTTCTGTCCGTTAGGCATGGTGTAGAAGCTGGAGATGGTCCATAGCGTTGATGAGAGACCCAAGCCGTAGGCTCTACCATTGGTGCGATCGGTGATGATCTTTGCAACACGTCGGACATCTGCCCAAGTCTTGGGGTAGTCCTTCTCGCTCAATCCCACTTCCTTGAAGAGATCGGCATTGATAACAAAGCCGTAGGTCGTCAGGTTGTACGGAAGAGTGTAGGTCTTTCCACCGAAGATGTGTGACTGGTTGGCGAGCATCGGCTTGAACTTTGCAAGCAATGCCTCGCTGCCCGGCAGCTCTTCGAGGGGGACTAAGAACCCACTGTCGACAAAGCCCTGCATCCACTTCGAGTCAGATCGATAGAGATCAGGAGCCTCTCCGGCTTGTGCTGCAATCTTGATGGTATCAGAGAAGTTGCTGCCGAAGATCTTATAGTCGATGAAAATACCCAGATCCTTGCCTTCGCCATTGTTGAATGCCTCGATTTGGGCACGGCGTAGGGTCTCTTCATGGGCATTGTCAGACCAGACGGTGATGACCTCTGGTCCACTTTCCTTGGCTTTGGAATCCTTTGAGCCTTGTGCAAAGACAAAGCCGCCAACAAGGATCAGGGCCAATCCAATGATAAGTACTCTCTTCATTTGATCCTCCTTTTGAATCACTGAAGATATTTACATGCTCATCCTTGCCATGGGGCAAGGTGAGGTAATGCACCGCATTCAAGGAGCCACAGCACCGCAGTAACAAGCCGCGGGTAGTTGCGTGACCCCAGATCTCGACCATCTGCACTGTCGACTTGGTCGACCATTCCAAAGATTGAGGCGTTGTCAAAGACCCACTTGGCGTGCTCCCGGTCTTTACGAACCAGATTTTGGTCAATCCCAAGAATTTGTGAGGCTACGAATTGATTGAGGAAGATCTTACTCAACCAGGTATTATTGCTGGTCGACGATAGCTTCCACCCTCCGCTGTTCTCATCGATACAGGCCCCTGGCTGCAACACTGTGCCCAGATGCTCAATCAAAAGGCCCAGGAATTCCTTATTGGGACCTTCAAGATTCAGAATTTCTGCACTGCTACAGAGGTAGGGATAGATCAATCCTTCAACCGCAGGAATGATCTTCGAGCGATTGCCGCTTTCAAAGACAGCGGGTATGTACCTCTCATCCTCCAAGAAGTAGGAGCTCACCGTCTGGGCGATATTGTCAGCAAGGGTTGTTGCCTCCCCAGCCTCTTGAGGACGTTCGACCTCTTCAAAGAGCGAGGAGAGGGCATGCATAGCGCCCCAAGCCTTGACGGCAAGATAGAGGTTGTTGCGCGCCTGGCCCAAGCTGATATCCAGGGAGTCATAGGTGGTAATCTCCGCCCCCCCATTACAGCGGGAGGAGTCTTGGTCCATGATGCCGTCCCCATCGCGGTCACGCGCTTGGATAGATTTAAGAATTTTTACAAAAACGTCAGTGTGCTTGCGTGCCCACTGCCAGTCTTTGGTGGCCGTTGCGTACAGACAGCCACATAGCGACCAGTTGAGTGTCTCCTCATAGCTCATGTAGCTGAAGCAATCCACCAGGCCTGGAAGTTCATAGGAGGAGAAGCCTTGGAGGCTGAAAGTATCGGCGACTCCCTGGTCGTGGCAGAACGCAATGCCAAAGTCATCAGTATAAGAGGAGCGCTCAAGGATGAACTCAAGCTCATTCTTTACGGTCCAAGGTGAGAAAATGAGCTCCCAGAAGACCTGGTCAACGGTCAAATCCAGGGTGTTCATCATCCGATACTCACCTTCGTTGACAATGAATAAGGGTCTGCCCAGTGAATCGAGTAAGAGCTCGGTACTGGCATTATAGGAGCGCGCAGCATTTGAAAGGAATAGTTTCTGCTCTGCATTCAGCGCAGCTTGCTCCAAGAGTCCATCCATCTCAGAGGCCTTGGCTACCCGCTCATCAAAAATTGACAGACCAAAGGTAAGCACATCCTCCAAGTCTCTGAAAAGAGAGCTATAAAAGCGTTGGGTAGGAAGGACAGTGGTCACCACTCCACTTTCGTGAACACCCAAGATAATCTTAAACGTGCGCTGCTCGCCTGCCGATACCTCAAACCGCAGTCCACCCTCTTCGCTGAGGCGCTTGATGATATGTTGCTGATCTTCACCAAAGGCGGTGTTCAAACAATCCCAATCAAGGACCTCTTGCACCCGCTCATCAGCTGCCACAGCAAAGCCGTAGTGAGTACCATAGGCAAGACCAAGTAGCTGGCCTTGGGTGGAGTCAGAGAGGACTCGCATCACAGCCTGCATGCCAAAAAAGCCTACCAATGACTCCTTGCTGTCCTGGTTATCAAAGGTCAGACTCAGCTGAATGGTCGGGCAGTACGCCTTACGAAGCTCTGCGATAGTACGGCTATTGGGGTTGGGAACACTTCCGTAGAATGAGCTGAGGGACAGACTCATCCGTCCGGCGCGATAGACTTCAGTGCCCAACCCACTTTGACGATCAATTTCTGTAGGAGAGAATTCGCGATGGTTCTGGCTGAACTGTGCAGCGCGTTTTGCAGTAAAGGCGGTCGATCCATCGTAGTGGGCATCAACATCCAGCCAAGGCATGATGTTAGGCAGTCCCTTTCCATTGGCATATCCAACGTAGAGGTTATGGGCGGGTATCTTTACATCTCCGATGGACAATCCGCCTCC
>JBAZCM010000194.1:0-3052 GCA_041654935.1 Sphaerochaeta sp.
AACTATTCAAAAAAAGAGTTGGATTCAAAGAAGACATAGAAGAATTCAAAGAGATAGAAGAAATGGAGGTGCCAAAAATGTTTGACACGTTGGAAAAGATAGCTAAAAGAGATAGAGAAGAAGCGAAACTGGAAGGAGCGCTAGAAGAAAGGAAAGAATTTGCTATTAAGCTATTATCAAAAAAATTTGGTGTAAAACTAACTGAAGAATTAAAAGAAAAGATTAGAAACACAGATGAAAAAACAATAAATTACATAAGAGATAATCTATTAGAAATAACCTTAGACGAATTAAAAGAAATTCTGAAATAAAAGTATAAGACATCTTAAACTGCCATTAATTTCCCTTTTCGAAGAGGGGAATTAAAGCTAATTCAAAGGCAATGTGGACAAAGAAAAAAAGGAATAATAGACTTAAACCAATATAGTAAACAAAAAAAGGCGCTAATTGCGCCTTTCTTTTCAATAATAAACACTATTGAAGTAGTCTTAAAACGTTTTGTGGTATTGTATTAGATTGTGCCAACATAGCATTTGAAGTTTGCATTAAGATCTGTTGCTTTGTAAATTCCATTATTTCTTTTGCCATATCTGCATCTCTAATTCTTGATTCAGCAGCTGATGAATTCTCAGAAAAAACCTGTAAGTTCCTTATAGTATGTTCCAACCTATTTTGAAACGCTCCAAGATTTGATCTCTCATTAGAAACAATATTTATTGCGTTATCAATCTTAGATAGAGCTTCATCAGCTGCTTCTTGAGTTGATACATCTATACCTTTTGTTATTCGTCTGTCATTTTCAATTGCTATCTCTGAAGCAAATATCAAGTTTCCTTCAGCATCATAGTATCCTAGTGCTAGATAGGAAATCGCAACCAACCAATAAAAGCAAAATAGAACCAAAAATTAATAATTTAACCAAGAGTTTCAAATATTATTTCACCTCATAAAAATATTTCAACAAAGGTGAATCGTTTGGAAACACCAGTATACTATCCTTGAAAGAATCTTTATAGATATCTGTTATTTTTTGTAATTCATAAAAGTCTATATCAAGAGAATAGGCCTCTGAATAGATGTTGATAGCACTAGCTTCACCTGTACCTCTAATTATATTGGCTTCTTTTTCTGCTTCAGAAACTATTATGCTTGCTAGTTTATCTGCCTCAGCTTTCATTCTTTGAGATTCCTTTTCACCCTCGGCTCTTAATTGTGCAGCCATCGCGTATCTTTCACTTTTCATTCGTTCATACACTGCTTCGGTGTTTTCTTGAGGAAGATCGGTTCTTTTAAGTCTTACATCTACAACTTCAATTCCAAAACTTTTTAAGGAATTAGAGCTTCTTTTTTTAATTTCCTCCAAAATAGCTAGTCTTTCAGTGGCTAAAACTTCCATGAAATTGTAATTTCCGATAACATCTCTAGCATGTGAATATACAATGTCATCAATCCTTGTTAGAGCAACTTCGACTGTTCTTAGAGTCTCTATGAATTTTTGAGGATCTTCTATTCTCCATATTGCATAAGTATCTGCTAGTATAGTTCTTCTATCAGAAGTAATTACCCTTTCAACTGGAATGTCGTAAATCATAAACCTTTTTTCAAACTTCACAACATTATCTACAAATGGAACTTTAGTGTATATACCCGGTTCTGTTCTTATACTTTTAATATTTCCAAATCTAAGAACGATTGCTTGTTGGGTTTGATCTACAATATAGAAGGAAGTAAGAGCAAAAAATATTCCCAAAAAAACCACTATTATAACTATAGCCCAAAGTGTCATATTTTTCATCATTGTTCACCACCAATTATCTCACTTAAATTCAAGAAGTTTAAAGTATCACCTTTTTCAGAAATAACTTGCATTTTTGAATTTTCTATCATTTGCTGCACAGCATCCAAAATCAACCTTTTTTTCGTTACTTCTTCAGAGTTTTGATATTCTTCCAGCATGGCTTTAAATCTTTCAGCCTCTCCAGATGCTTTGGCAACTTGTTGATATGCATAAGCTTCAGCATCATTAATGATTCTTTGTGCTTGTCCTTCTGCTCGTGGAATAACATCGTTGGTATACTTTTGAGCCTCGTTTATAAACGTTTGTTGATCCTGTCTTGCATTATTTACATCATCAAAGGCAGGCACCACAGAATCAGGAGGGGTAACTTCTTGTAAATATACATTTTCTATCTGAACTCCCGATTTGTAACTATCCATTATTTCTTGAATTGCCTGAGCGGTTTCCATAGCAATTTTATCTCTATCGGTTGTCAAAACCTTTTCTAACTCCGATGAGGCTACCTTCTCTCTTAGAACACTTTCAGTTGTAGCTTTGACAAGATCATACCCTTGAATAACATTGAAAGCGTAAGCTACAGGATCACTCACCCTATATTGTACTACCGCTTCAATACTAATAATATTTTGATCCCCAGTAATCATCTCAGCCTCTTCATCTACACTTCTATAGGAAGGAGCCCTTTCACTGCTCGCTGTTCGAAAACCTATTTCAATTTTGTTTATAGTTCTTACATCAACTATAACATGGGATTGAAAAGGAAAAGGAAGATGAAGATGTATTCCTGGTCCTGTTGTTGAAGTATATTCTCCAAAAGTCTTAACCAACGCTACTTCTGAAGGCCCTACCTGATAAACACCTGTTAGCAGATAAATACCTATAGCAACTATAATAGCTACTATTATTATACTTTTCCACCATCTAGGGCCTCTGCCGGTTGTATCGTCTTTATTAAAATCTTCATTTAAGTCAAATATTTCGTACTCAGCCATAATAAACACCTCCAAGAAAAAATAAAAGGGACTTAAAGCAAATTATAACATAAAAATATCCTTAAAAACCTAATACGATTTTTTAGAAATATTTTATAAAAAGACTTAAAAAAAACGAATTAAAGCAACGTATAACCCATCTGTTTTTTAGTACAATATATCTATGTTGATTATTAAATTAAACTATGATAGCATATAATATCATGAGGTCTTAACTAGAATTACGGAAAGGAGTGATGTAACCTTGGCTAAAGGTTTTTGG
>JBAZCM010000195.1:0-3024 GCA_041654935.1 Sphaerochaeta sp.
AGCTTGGCTTCCGGATAATCCACTCACCGTACCCGATATTTGATAGAGACGAGGAAGTAACTGCATATCAGACTCCAAAGAGCATCTCTTCGAGATAGATGCACAGCCAATGGTAGATTGGCAGATGAAGCTCTTGGACCTTGTAGGTCTCGGTCTCTGGAACTCTGAGACACACATCACAGTACTTCTTGAACATCCCACCGTCACCGCCAGTCATGCCTATTACTTTCATTCCCATCGCCTTGGCAGTCACCGCAGCTTGAATAACGTTTTTTGCATTACCTGAGGTAGAGATTCCCCAAAAGAGTGCGTCTTCACTGCCGTACCCTACTACTTGCTGAGCATAGGAGAGGGCACTGTCCACATCGTTTGCAAATGCAGAACTGAGGGCTGTATGGCTACTCAAACAGATAGCGGCAATGCCTTGTTGTAGGTGCGTTGCAATATGCACTCCCATTACCTGGTCCACCTCAATGAGCCGATCTTTCAACTGTGCATCAAGGGGGCGGGGCAGGACAAAGGATTTCATCAACTCACCCACAATATGTTCAGCATCAGCGGCGCTGCCGCCATTACCAGCAACTAATATAACCTTTTTTGCTTGAGCAGCCTCCAACAGAAGCTGTGCAGCAGCTTCAAGGTCAGCTTGCATATCCTTTAACTGAGGATAGCGTTCCAATAATATCTTCAATGATTCACTCATCATCTTCCTCCAACCACAGATTGTCACGGGCAATTCCCAAGGCAGCCATGTCGCCGAGGCTCTCGCCCAACTCTGATGATACCACCTCTACAATCGAAAGGGAGCCCGAGAGACACTCAGCTTTCATCACTTCTTCGGCCAGTGGCCGAAAGAGGTTCTCACTGCGCGCGAAGATCGAGCCGATGATAATGCGCTGAGGATTGAGCAAATCTACTAAAAGAGACAATCCTGCCCCCAGCATTCTTGCGCTCTTATTGGTAATGGACAGCGCTTTTTCATCTCCAGCTTCAGCGCGCTGGCACACCTCTTTTGCCGAAAGGCGCTCACCATATTGCTCTTCATACATTCCACTGATCCCGCAGCCACTGGCAAAGGACTCAAAGGAGCCGCGCTTGTAGTAGCACTCTGGCCCATCATCGGCCATCCGCCAGTGCCCTACCTCTCCGGCAAGACCAGAAGGACCACAGTACAGCCTTCCATCGAGGATAAGGCCTGCCCCTAGGCCGGTGCCGAAGGTGAGGAAGATCAGAGAGTCGCACCCCCTACCCGCTCCCCAGTACCACTCTGCCAGCGCACAAGCATTAGCATCGTTCTCAAGGAAGGTGGGGATATCAAAGCGCTCCTGTAAAAGTTCTACTACCCGAATATCCTTCCAAGCAGGGAGGTTTGGCGGAGATTGGATAATCCCGCGCTTGCTATCTAGTGGTCCTCCACAAGAGATGCCAATGGCAGCAGGGGCAACCTTGTGCTCTTTGATGAGCTGATCAATGGCAGCATAAATGGAGGAGAGAACCTCCCCCACGACCGGGGAGGTGGGAAATGCAATTTTGTCGATGATCGAGCCATCATCGCTCCCAAGACTAATAGCGGTCTTGGTCCCTCCGATGTCGATGCCTATAAGTGAGCGGGCCTTCATATCATCCCTTAACAGAGCCGCTGAGTAAGCCTTGAATGAAGTACTTACCCAAGAAGATGTAGACAAAGAGCGTAGGAAGAGCTGCGATGAGCGCTCCGGCCATCTGGACGTTCCACTCGATTACCTGGGTACCTGCAAGGTTTTGCAGGGCCACAGTGATCGGCTGAATCGATGGTTTTTGGGTCAGGGTAACGGCGAAGAGGAAGTCATTCCAAACGCTGGTAAACTGCCAGATGAGGACAACGACCATAGTGGGCATTGAGATGGGGATGACCACACGCCTGAAGACACCCCAGAGCTGTAGGCCGTCGATCATACCAGCTTCGACAAGTTCATCAGGAATCTTGGCGTAGTAGTTACGGAACATCAGCGAGGAGATTGGCAGGCCATATACGATGTGGGTGACGGTTAGACCACTGAGCGAGCCGTAGAGGCCAACCTTGTTCAAAGAGCGCACCAGTGGGATGAGGATACTCTGATAGGGAATGAACATGCCAAAGATTACCAGGGCAAAGAGCACTTTGTTGAGGCGAAATTGTACCTTGGCAAAGATGAATCCAATAACCGATCCAAAGACCATCGAGAGAATCGAAACGGGAATTACCAGGATGAAGCTGTTGATGACGTTTTGCGTCAGTTTATCAAACGCCTTGGCAAAGCCCTCAAAACTTGGGTTCTTAGCCATAATCCACATTTCACTGATCCGCACCTCACTGAAGGGCTTAAGGCTATTGTTCAGAATCACGTAGAGCGGAAAGAGGAATAAGAGAGCACACACAATGGCGAGGACGTATTTGGTGATATGAATGCGTCTGGATGATCTCATTCTGCATCCCCCCTCAACGTGGTGGCTAGATACGGCACAATGACCAGGGCAACAAGGACCAGCATGATGATTGAGATTGCCGCACCTTCGTTGTAGTGGTTGCCTCTAAAGGTCGTCTCAAACATATAGAGGCCAGGGAAGTCAGTAACAAAGGCTGGGCCTTTACCAGTCATGGCGTAGGCAAGGTCAAAGATCTTCAGTGAGATATGGCCGAGGACGATCATCGCACTGAAGGTGATGGGCTTGATGATCGGCAGGATTACCTTACGGATAATCATCCACTCACCCGCTCCATCGAGCTGGGCGACTTCGATCAGTTGATCGGGAATTCCTCGCAGTCCTGCGAGGAACATCGCCATGGTATAGCCCAGGTACTGCCATGAGGCGGCAATGATCAGGGCAATGAGGGCGACGTTAAAGCCGGCTATCCGCTCAGTTGAAGTAAACCATCCAAATGTAGCTTCAAAGCCCATCATCCGAAAGAGGGCGTTTACTCCGACCTCTGGGCTGAAGATCCAGCGCCACAGCACTCCGGTGACGACGAAGGAGAGGGAGAGGGGGAAGAGGTAGATGGTGCGT
>JBAZCM010000196.1:0-2966 GCA_041654935.1 Sphaerochaeta sp.
CCTCTGAAGCATAGGCAACATAGCATACCCGCCACCGAAGGTCAGTCCTCCAATTTTCAAAAATGCCATGTAGAGGTCAAAAAGGCGTACTTTCACCGTAGCGACTCCATCGCTTCTTGAACCAGTGCATCACAGCGCTCATTGCCTTCAATTCCAGCGTGCCCTTTAACCCAATGCCAACTAACCGGCAACTGCGATGCAAGGCGGTCCAATTCAACCCAATACTCTTTGTTCTTTACCGGCTGCTTGGAAGCGGTACGCCAACCATTTACCTTCCACTTCTCAATCCAACTGGTAATGCCATTCTTAACATATTGACTGTCGGTGTAAACCTTTATCTGATGGGCCTTCAGTGTCGAGGCTGCTTTGAGTGCTTCGATGACCGCGGTGAGTTCCATCCGGTTGTTGGTCGTGTCGAGTGCCGATCCACTGGCTTCTTTTTCAAACAAATCATCGGCAGTCAGCACATAAGCCCAGCCGCCCGGGCCTGGGTTTCCTGAACAACCACCATCAGTATAAATGACAATTTCGTTGTGTTGCATGCGTCGATAGTACTGGATGAAACGCTCTGTTGCAACCAGAGCTCGCCTTGACAGGGTTGTCTCCTCTCCGTAGGATTGTGAATGTCCATGCCAAGGGAAAGGGGTACAAGCCCCTGCGGTCCCGCCACTGTAGAGGCTGGGAATCTGCATTATGACACTGCGCAAGCGGGAAGTCGCAGATTCTGGGAATGCCTGAGCCAGGAGACCTGCCATGGATAATCTCCGTCGGCCTACGGAGTATAGGCCAGGGTATGTTTCATGCCCATAGAGGGGCGTTATGCACAACACTCGTTTTATGCGTCGTCTATTGGTTGCCAGCATGGTTTTGTTGGCCGGTTCATTATTGCTCTTTGCCTTGCCACAGACAGAGAAGAGCACACAAGATGAATTGAGAATCGTCAGTCTCTCTCCCAACGTCACCGAGACTATTTGGGCTTTGGGAAAAGAGGATCTGCTCGTCGGTCGCAGTGATTACTGCAACTATCCAGAAGAGGCCCTGAGCCTGCCGGCAGTGGGAACACTTTACTCCCCTTCCCTTGAGCAACTATTGGCTCTAGAGCCTACTATGGTGATCAGCAGTGCGTTTGTAGGAGATCAATTCCTCGCTGCCGTTGAACAGGCTGGGATTACGGTACTGGAGATTAACACCCAAGAGTCCTTTAGCGGCACCTACGAACTCATCCGCGCTATTGCACAGGCAGTCAAAGCCACAGACAAAGCCGAGCTGATGATCCTCGAGATGCAGAACCTGATCAAGGAAGTTGCCCTTAAAGCACAGACCAAAGCGAAGCCTTCGGTGTATATGGCTTTTGATTTTGGCTCCTTTGATTCTGCGGCTACCGCCGACACCTTCCTCAGTGAGATGGTTGAACTTGCAGGAGGGAATAATGTTGCCAAGGATGGAGCGAATTGGACGTACAGCAAAGAGCTTCTCATGTACCATGACCCTGAGGTTATCCTCCTCTCCCCTCGTTGGGGCGATGATGGGTCAGCTACTATTGCCGAGTTTACAACAACCAAGCCATACAGTGACCTCAGAGGAAGAATTGAAATCTTCGATGCAGATATGATTAGTCGACAGGGACCACGCAGCGCTATTGCACTGCAGACCCTCTTTGAACTGATCCACCAGGAGTCCTTATGAGACGGCCGCTCGTAGCAGCTCTCATCGCTACGGGCGCGCTCCTCGCTCTTTTGGCTATTGGGCTGGGCCCTTCGAACATAAGCTTCGGGGAGACGATTGCAATCCTATTGGGACGATCAACGGCAGCAGGCAAGGCATATATTGTCACGCGCCTGAGGCTGCCAAGGATTCTTACCTCCTACATGGTAGGAGCAATCCTGGGCTTCAGCGGCGCGATCTTCCAAGCAGCGTTGCGCAACCCTATGGCCGATCCCTTTATCCTCGGAGTGAGTAGTGGAGCCTCTTTTGGAGTTGCCGTAGCCCTTGCCTTAGGGTTGTCTGCCTTCGTTGGTTTTCCTGTCGCAGCGTTGATCGGATCGGTAATTACCATGCTCTTTATCTTCGCCCTATCCATCAAAAGACGGAGGGCAACTACGTCATTACTGCTCACAGGAGTGGCGATGAACTATATCCTCAGCTCAGCGATGACGCTTTTGCTCTTTATGAACAAAGAACAGTATCAAAGGATCCTCTATTGGTCCTTGGGAACTTTCAGTACCGCCACATGGCGTGAGGTTTGGGTTGTAGGGGTTGTGCTCTTGGCCCTCACCCTCCCCCTTGGCCTAAAACATAGAACACTGGATATGATGTTGCTCGATGAATCGAGTGCGTTGGCTGGAGGTTTGGAGGTAGGTAAGAGCCGTTTATTGGTACTCCTTCCCGCCTCCATTGCCACCGCAATCTGTGTCTCATACTTTGGTGTGATTGGATTCATCGGTTTGATGGCACCGCACGTCAGTCGGTTGTTGGTAGGCCCTAGGCATCGCAATCTCCTAGGCCCCAGTGCGCTCTTCGGCGGTTTGCTTCTTTTGGGCAGCGACACGCTCGCCAGAATTCTTCTTCCGACCGGAGAGCTTCCGGTAGGAATCATCACCAGCTTGATGGGCGTGCCGCTCTTTCTCTACCTCCTACGCAAAGGACGGTATCGCTATGGATAAAGTACGCTTTGAGAACATCACAGCCGGCTATACAGTCAATCCTCTCTTCTCAGAGATACACCTGTCTATTGAAGAGAAGACCTTTACCGCCCTCACCGGCCCCAATGGTAGCGGAAAATCCACTCTTCTTAAACTTATCTATAAAGAGTTGAAAGCCTACGAAGGGGTAGTCTACCTCAATGGGGCAGATGTAGAGAAGATCGATCAAAAAAGCTTGGCTCGTCAAATTGGCTTTGTCTCCCAGCATGGAGAGAACGGCTATGCCTTTACGGTGCGGGAAGCGGTTGCGATGGGCCGCTATGC
>JBAZCM010000197.1:0-2907 GCA_041654935.1 Sphaerochaeta sp.
GGCTGGTGATCTCCCGAACCTGGTTGCGAGTGTTGCATCAAGGATACCCAGAAACTCTTTCTAGACCACAACAAGATAATGGGTGTCCTTTTTCTCCCATACACTCCGCCGAGCAATATCCGAGAGCACCATCATGCCATCACAAAACGATTAATTGCGCGCTCCAGCGAATCAATGGATTCAGACAGCACACTTTCTATCTTTCCTTCACTGAAGTAAGCTTCACATACACTGCCCTCACCAACCTTCCAAACCAATCGTTCCAGTCCACGCTCGTTTTTTAAAAATAGCATCGTGACATCATCAAAAGATGACATCCCAATTTGAGATATGTGAAACCTCGAAAAGGTATCTACATAATGCTCCGTCAACAATCCACTTTTATCCTCATGAACAAGAACAGACGCTGCAAGCAGCGAAAAAACTCTCTCCTTACTTTCATCATAGAGACCTGGTTCATAGCGATCCTTTGGATTACTGACGAGGTCTCGCCACCACCTTATTCCGCCCTTTAGATCAACCGAGTCATCCAATCGATTCCCAATCCATATTCCATCAATTTCGATAAAGAAGGTGCCGAGAGCCCACCCCTCAATTATCTGTTTAACTTCAAAGTGGGCTTCAAACGTACTTTCATGAGGATTCATCACAATCATGACCCATCAAGCCTCTCTCGAGCGTATTTGGTCAAATTTCTTACCTCGTCACCTACACCATCTATGCCGCTGAAATGTGCAGTACCATCATTACCGAGAGGAACATCAAGGACACCCAGAAACTCTTTCCACACCACAACAAGATGATGGGTGTCCTTTTTCTCTAAAATAATTTGATAATCAATGTCAACTCATTAGAGATCAAATAAAAAATAACAGCGACTAAATTTGGCTTTTGTAAATTACAAGAAAAATCAACAGAACGATAACAACCTCAATACCAGAGACCCATGTGTACCACTTATACCGGGGGCCACCCACAATAAACAAACACAGCGTCGACAGCACAAGAGAAAGCGGTGCGCCAAACACAAATAACCGTACTATCCAGCCGCCAAGCTCCCTGCCAATACGAAGAACCCCAGCAACATCACTTAAGATATACACCGCAGATAACGCCAATACGGAAAAAATACTAGATCGGTCAATATCTTTAATAAGTGCCTCATATCGATTAAAGCCCTCCATAAGTCATTGTTGCTGACTCATATAATCAAAAATATTGTTATCTACACGGCGCCATAAGGAATCAGAGAAGAATTCATTAGCTCGGGGCAACACCCCGGTTCCCTCCCCATACGTGTGAATTGTGACGCTGAGCTCGTCTTGCGTTACCCATCTTCGAACTATTCCTGGATGCAAGGCATGCCTTTCAGAAACAGTGACATTAACCACCTAAGAGCCACCATCAACAACTACATGGCGCACCCTGCCAACAGGCATGGCGAAACTGGTTTGTCCATTTTCTATAGGCTCACCAGATGCGCCAGGTGCTGGATGCCTTAAAAGACCAGCCACCGCATTTTCATACGAACAACCTGCCGAACCTTGAGCACAAGAGTTCGAACCATAGTAATGATGAAACCTTGGGTGCGACTCATCAAAAACAGGAACGCCATTCGCGCCATAACCAATTATTCCATTCCCCTTTTGCGCACCATCGCTAAGCTTTCCATTGAGCATCCCTGCTTCAGCAGCGCTCAACCCATATGGGTCAACGAAGTCGGTTGCATCAAGGACACCCAGAAACTGTTTCTACATTACCACAAGATGATGGGCGTCCTTTTTCTCTCACTTTTCTCTTACTCAGAGCACTCCAAGCACTCTCTTCGCCTCTTTGACGGCACTAGAAAAATTACCATATTTCCCTGTAGGATTTGGCAACTCTCTGACCTCGTAGAACTTTTCTTCTTCTGAGTCATACTTACGGACAAATTTGTGTAGTATGTAGGAGCCATCGCTATCTCTCACCACTTCAATTATTTTTTCACCAGACTCAGAAAATACTCTTTCATTTTTTTCAATCATTAGCCTTATCTCCATATTTTCAATTACCGATGATTGTTTTAGGTTCGATAAGCTCATTGGTGGAAGCATCTCTAAATGAATGACTCTGAATTTTCTGACCATCTCTTGCGACTCTCGCATCAGAGCTAACTTTTTGAATGTTTGCAGGGTCACGACCTGTCTGTGATGCGATTCGATCTGCTTGCTTTGCTGGCTGGCTAATAACAGTTCCTCCACCTTTGGAAAGTTGGTCTAACTGCTCTTGGGAAGCTAACTGCTTTTCCAATTTAAGCCCATCTGTAGATGATTTTGCCCCGCTTTCTACTCCCTTTTCAACCTTAGAGCCCCCTACAATCAGTCTGGCACCAGAACCAACTGTAGAAAATACACGACTTCCCAGCGATCCTTGCAGGACCCTCATGACAGCTTCGTCAAAGCTTTCGCTTTGCGCGGAGGCGATCGAGTTATCAACGTAACTGCGGAGGCCGTCTCCAATCTTGCCCATGAGCATCTGCGCCTCGGCGGCGGCCAACCCATACGGATCAACAAAGTTGACCGGGTTGTTACCCACATAGGCATACAGATTCAGATCATCAACAGTACCAATCGGATCCGTCTGCAAAAAACGCCCCCACGCCGGAGAATAGAACCGCGCCTTGTAATAGTACAGGTTCAAGTCACCAAGCAACTGCTGCCCAGTATAACGAAAGCGCACGCCAGTGCTGACATTAGGCTCCCCAAACGGGCCATAGCTGTAGATAGCCGAACTCGCCCCCGCATCGTCAGCGGTGCCCACGATACTGCCCTGGTGATCCGCATACAGCCAGGTCTTGTCGGCCGTGGTGCTGCCTTCGTACCACACCAGCGGCTCATCGATACCGGGGCCATGCACATAGCCGGTTGC
>JBAZCM010000198.1:0-2900 GCA_041654935.1 Sphaerochaeta sp.
TAAGTTTGAAAAACTTTTCCATCTATGCACTCCTTGCAGATGTTTTGGATGGTTTCATTCTAACGTATTTGATATCTTTCGTACAGAAAAATCGTCAAATTTGTTGTTTAATCAATTTATTTGGCATTTTTACACTAGAGTAGTAAAAAGATTGAACAAATTTGCAGGATATTGAAGTCGATAATGAGTCATAATTGATATTTATTATCAATTATGCTCAAGGATTGTCCTTGAAGAATCGTTTTTTGGAGATTAAACTACCAGTTAAGGGGGCTTTCCATGCCAATAAAATCACACATGAAACATGTTTTGGATGTCGCTGCAGGAAGAAAAATGGCACAGCTGTGTATCACTGGTGCAAAGATTCTTGACGTCTATAACAAGGAGTTTTTTGACGCTGACCTATTGGTCACCGATGGAGCGATAGCAGGCTTTGCTGACCCAGGTACTGGCGAGGCAGAGCGAATCGTAGATGCCGGCGGACGGTATCTGTTGCCGGGCTTCATCGATTGTCACGTGCATATTGAATCCAGCCATGCGACACCAGAAGAGTTCAGTAACCTCGTCGTTCCGTGTGGGACCACCACTGCAATAGTCGATCCTCATGAGCTGTGTAATGTGGCCGGTCTTGATGGGCTCTACTACATGCTTGATGCCACTGAGAAGACTGCAGTCCAGGCATTCTTCATGGTCCCCTCCTGTGTGCCGGCAACCTCCTTCGAACATAGCGGGGCGACCATCGGGGCAAAGGATGTCGTCCAGCCGCTCTCCCATCCGCGAGTACTGGGCTTAGGTGAGATGATGGATTACCCTGGGGTCATCAATGCTGACGATGAGGTATTGGAGAAGATCATAGCAGCCCGAGAGGCTGGTAAGGTGGTCGATGGGCATAGCCCGGAGATTGCAGACAAGAGTCTGGATGCCTATACGAGCGTGCGGATCCGCAGCGATCATGAGTGTGAGAGTGTCCAGGAGATGCACGACCGGATCAGACGGGGTATGTACATCCTCCTGCGTGAGGGATCGGCAAGCCACAATGTGCTCACTCTCCTCGGTGGGGTGACCGACCGCAATATCCGACGCTGTTGCTTCTGTACCGATGATCGACAACCCAAGTCGATCCTGGAAGAAGGGCATATCAACAACAACGTACGCCTGGCCGTCTCAGCTGGCCTAGATCCAATTGAGGCAATCTGCATGGCGACGATCAACAGCAGTGACTGCTATAACCTCACTGATCGTGGGGCAATCGCCCCAGGGCTCAGGGCAGACTTTGTCTTGGCCGAAGACCTGGTAGACTTTACAATGCATCAGGTCTATGTGGCCGGCCAATTGGTTGCCCAGGATGGGAAGATCCTCAAAGCGGCTGTCGGCAAGCGTGATGAGCGTGTCACCTCTAAGATCAATATCAAGGACTTTAGCCTAGGCCGATTGGATCTGCTGTTGAAGAGCGATCATGTGCGAGTCATCGAAGTCATTGAAGGCAGTGTTGCCACCGATGCTGGCCAAGCTCACGTCACCATCCAAAATGGCAAATGGGTCTATAATCCCGAGCAGGATATTGTGAAGCTCTCGGTCATAGAACGGCACAAGGGGACGGGCAATGTAGGAGTTGCGCTTCTCGGTGGATTGGGAATGAATGCAGGGGCTATGGCGACAACGGTGGGACACGACAGTCATAATCTCATCGTCTGTGGCACCAATGATGCTGACATGGCCACAGCAGTTGAGCATTTGATTGAGATCGGCGGAGGGATGGCCATCGTCAAGGATGGAGAAATCCTCACCTCCTTTGCCCAGCCAATCGGTGGCTTGATGAGTTATGAGGATGGCCCTGCCATTGCCAAGGCCCTTGATGAAATTCATAGAATCGCCCACAGCGAATTGGCAGTTCATCCCCATATCGATCCGTTCATGACCTTAGGATTTATGGCGCTGCCGGTCATTCCTTCCTATAAGCTCACTGATATGGGGCTCTTTGATGTGCGAGTCTTTGACTTTGTGGACATGGAGATTCAATAGATCAAGGTCGTGTGATCGACGGTAGAGACATGCATCTCGGTCTCGTAGAGGGTGGTCAGCATTTCGGTGTTGACCACCTCCTCTTTTGGGCCTGCTGCCAAGAGCCTTCCAGCCTTGAGCATAATCACATGAGTGGCTAATTGCCAGGCAAGGTTTACGTCGTGAGTGGAGAAGAGCAGGGTTCTGCCCTGGCTATGCAATTGTTGCAGGAGCGTAAGAGTTTTTCGTCGGTTGGCAGGATCGAGGGCACTGGTTGGTTCATCAAGGAGCAGCATCCGGCTCTTTTGGGCAATGGCACGGGCGAGCAGGAGCAGTTGATGTTCTCCCCCTGAGAGACTGGTAACAGAGCGGTGCTCAAAAGAATCAAGGCCCACTTGGTGTAAGGCAGCGAGAGCTATGGCTGCGTCCTCCTCACTGGGCGTTTGCAATTGGTTGAGGTAGGGGCTGCGACCAAAGAGAGTGTAATCAAGGAGCGTGAAGGAGAAGTTGAACTGCTCACTTTGTGGAACCAATGCTACACACCGGCCAACCTCCTTGCGACTGTAGGAGGAGAGGGGGCGGCCAAAGAGGGTGATATCTACATGGGGATAGAGGCCGAGGATGAGATCTAGCAGTGTTGATTTGCCTGCTCCGTTTGAACCGAGCAAGGCTACCGACGATCCTTCGGCGATTGAGAAGCTGACCTCTTTAAGTGCTTGGGTACCACTAGGGTAGGTGTAACTTACACCATTGAGCCTAAGAGCGTTCATGCCTTTCCCTCCTGCTGGCGCATGCTGAGGATGATGATGAAGATAATTGCCCCAAAGAGGCTGGTGACCAATCCGATGGGGATTTCCGCAGCAAGAAGAGTTCGCCCCAGTGTGTCGCTTGCCAATAGA
>JBAZCM010000199.1:0-2868 GCA_041654935.1 Sphaerochaeta sp.
CTGTTGTTCGGGACAGTGATGACTCTTGCCGCCCAACAGATGGTGATTCCGGTTGCCGAAGGCAGTGGGTATGCCATTGCCTCATATGAGTTTTCCATCAAGGGTAAAACCAACAAGATTGCTATACGAGAAGCAATTGTTCCAGCCGATGGAGATCCTATCTATAAGAGTCAGGATGCACTGGTAGCGGCCCTGGAGCGTAAGCGACAAAATCTGATCAACCGACAGATCTTCATGAGTGTTGAGTATGAGTGGGAGATCATCTCCTACGTCGATGGCATCGTCAACTATAAGGCTACCTTCTATATTGAAGACTCCAGTACCTTTCTCGCCCTCCCATATCCAAAGTTTGACAACGATACCACCGGCCTGCTTTTGGGAGTTAAGGCCAAGGATACAAACTTCTTTGGCACTCTTGGAGAGTTGAATCTTACCGCTTATATTTCTCAAAATGATGGGACCTTGGAGACATGGGATCATAAGAAAGAGCATGTCTCCCTCGACATTAAGCAGGTGAAATTCTGGAATACAAACCTTAACCTCAATCTGGTCTATAACCGACAAAAATCCAAGAATCCACTTGGAGATTTCTCTTACGCTATTGACTGGTCAGGCGTTCCTCTCTTCTCCCAGAGATTAAGTTTTCATTTTGAGGGAATAGCCGATCCTACTGCCGCTCGGCAAAAATTTGAGTACAACATAGGTTTGGGAAACCTGGACATTCTTGGAGCAAAAGCGACTATCAAGACGTGGGGTAAGTTGCTACCCTCCACAGAGGACCCCACTGATCTCGGAGCCGATCTCTTTGGTCTTTCATTTGCCTATGGGCCCTTTAAGCAAAACGAAGCACGCTACTCTATCTCAATACTCGCTGAGGTGAATAGCAAGTTGACCAACTTAAAGACTGAGATGGTGCTCACCCAGCATGACCTGCGTTTCCTTACAAAACCTCTTTCATTTAACATCAAGGCGACCACTAACCAACGATTGAATAAGGAGAGTGTGGATACCATCGTTGTCAGCTCAACGCTGGGCACATCCTTCTCCCTACCTTTCAGGATTCGATGGGCAACTACGGCGAGTGCTGCCGTCTCTTACAAAGAAAACCGCGAGCCCTTTCACCAGTTTTATTTTGATCTCGTAAATACCGTCAGTGGTGGAAGGGGAATTAACTATCTCTCCAGCCTCCACAAGTTCCGGCGAGGCCTGACCTACTCGGTCAAGCACTTCTATCGTTTCTTCCCACAGAATGAATACATTGATGACACGTATTGGTACCTTGAAGGAAATGTGACTTGGTTCCCCCTTGCGGTGTGGCGTCTGAACCCCGCTATTCGTCTCAATGGCTTCTATGTGGATAACAATGCTAAGACGAAATTCGAATTCTTACCCTCCAATAAGAATCTTGACGTCTCTGATTACATGCGCGGCTCTCTCTCTACCAGCTCCCAAATCAAAAAAGCCAATGGCGTGGTTGATTATGGCGTAGTTGCAAACTTCAGCATGTTGATCGACTTCATCGACTTTGGATTTGCCAAATCGTACGCTAACCCCTTCATAGATATTGGCTACTTTGGCTCTCCAAGCTTTGACGATGGACACCTACTCTTGGCCAGCATTGGACTGGAGGGATGGGGAGTGCTCAGGCGCTTCCCAAGCCATCCTCTACGAGCTTCACTGGGTTTTAACTTGCTGGACATTGTCGATGCCTTCAAGGGAGAGATTGAGGGGTCAGATATCGAGTGGAAGATAAGCATCTCCTTCGAATTGCACTTCTAATAACCAAAAATCTCACACTCTATGCTATGATACAGGCGTCTTGTCTGTAGGAGGGATACATGCAATTAACCATCGCTGGCACTGGGTATGTCGGATTGGTAGCTGGGGTTTGCTTTGCCAAGGTAGGCCATCACGTAACCTGTGTTGATATCGACGAAGAGAAGGTTACAAGGCTGAATAAGGGTATCAGTCCAATCTTTGAAAAGGACCTAGAGGAGTACCTTAAGGATGGGCTTGACAGTGGCAGGCTGACCTTCACTACGGACTATGCTACTGCCTATAAAAACCCTGACGTGATCTTTATCGGAGTAGGGACTCCGGAGCTGCCGGATGGATCGGCAAACCTTGCCTATGTGGCTTCCGTTGCCCGTCAGATTGCCGAGAATGTGGAGCGCGATTGCCTGGTGGTTGTCAAGTCGACTGTTCCAGTTGGAACCAATGACAAAGTTGAGCAGTTCATCAAGGACTCACTGGTCAATCCAGTACGAGTTGAGGTAGCCTCCAACCCCGAATTTTTAGCACAAGGCAGTGCCATCCACGATATGATGCACGCCCAGCGCATTGTCATTGGCGTGGAAGACCGCCACGCTGAATCGATACTTCGTCAGCTCTACGAGCCGTTTGACCAACCCATGGTCGTGGTCAGTCGCCGTAGTGCAGAGATGACCAAATACGCAGCTAACGATTTTCTTGCCCTGAAGATCTCCTATATGAACGACCTTGCCAACCTCTGTGAGCTGGTAGGGGCAGATATTGAGGATGTGGCATTGGGGATGAGTTACGATGATCGCATCGGGTCAAAATTTTTACGAGCAGGCATTGGCTATGGAGGCAGTTGCTTTCCTAAAGACACAAAGGCTCTTCAGTACCTAGCCAGCCAGGTGGGCTACAACCTTCGCACCGTCAGCGCTGCAGTTGATGTGAACAATGACCAACGCTTTCGGCTCTTCAAAAAAGCCTCTAACCGTATGATTACCTTCGATGGCATCAAAGTCGCAATTTTGGGCCTAGCTTTCAAAGCTGGTACTGATGACCTACGAGAAGCGCCAGCGATCTACAATATCCCTCGTCTGTTGGAGCAGGGAGCGC
>JBAZCM010000200.1:0-2851 GCA_041654935.1 Sphaerochaeta sp.
ATCCAGACCACCGAATCCAGCGTGTTGTAGAGAAAGTGTGGATTGATCTTCGCCTGCAGGGCATCGAGCTCAAATTTACGCTTGGCCTCCTGGCTGGTTACAATGTCATCCATCAAAGCGCGGATCCGTTTTACCATCACTGCGAAAGTGGCCGAAAGGGAGGCAACTTCCAAACTACCTCCCACTGAGGTAGGGGTGGAGAAGTCTCCCTTCTCTACGCTGTTCATCAGCCGCTCAAGCTCTCTGATCGGACGGCTGATCCGAGCGGCGATTGAGCGGGCGAAGAAGATGGTCACGACGATACAGAGGATGACGACGATGATCATCAGAGCGGTATAGCGCTGTAGACCTGCCATGAGCTCGTCGATGAAGGCAACACCGACGATGCGCCAACGCGCATTGTTGACCGTATCAACGATTACCAGGCGCTCACGCCCCTCGAAGGTAGACTCGAAAGTGCCGAAGATATGCTCCTCGATCGAGGCAAAGTCCTCATTGAAGAGGTTACTGTTGATCAACTGTTGATACGGGTGATAGACGATTTTGCCTTCGTTATCGATGAAGTAGACGTACCCGCTTTTACCCAGACGAGCGGTCTGTACCAGCTCACTGACTGACATGAAGTTCATGTCGATGAGGAGGAGGCCCCGGTCAAGCTCCCCATCATCGTTGCGGTAGCTGATCTGTTGGCTGTAGGAGATGACCCAGGGGTAGTTGGATTTGAAGAGCTGCTGGACGTGGGGGCCAGTGAAGTAAAAACTTCCTTCCTTACCCACCGCTCGCTCAAACCAGGCTTGGCTGATGATCTCTTCGGTAGGACGTAGGGGCGCGTCATCGGTTGAGAGAAGGAGTTCTCCATCAGGGGAGAAGAGCAGCAGGCAGACAATATCCTGGCGGCTTTCGACAATGGAACGCAGCCGCTCCTCGATTTGAGCCCGTGGAAGCACATCGGTTTGTTTGGCGAGGTCACGGGCGTAGGTTGCAATGGTGAGGATATCGTTGGTGTAGTAGTTGAGGTTGGCATTGACCTGACGCACGATCTCACGGGTAGAGACGGTGGCGTTGCTCTTGATGGTCCGGGAGAACTGGATGTAGAGGGTGATACTGACCAAGAGGATGAAGATGATCGAGACTGCTGCGATTGCTACCGAGAGAATGGTCTTAATTGACAGAGGGGCCGCTTTTCGTCTCATCGATTGGCCTGCCGGTACTGTGATGGGGAGAGGCCCACATGGCGTTTGAAACTGAAGCTGAAGTAATTGGGCTCGGTAAACCCTACAGCCTCGGCAATCTCGTAGGTCTTGCTTTCAGTCTTTGCCAAGAGCTCTTTGGCCCGATCCATGCGGATGGCGGTCAAATATTGGACGAAGCTCAGCCCCACCTCACGCTTGAAGGTTGAGCTGAAGTACGAAGGGCTGATACCAATCATCTCACAGATCTCATCCAGTCCAAATCCTGGCTCATCGAAGTGACGGGCAATGAGGTTCTTCGCTTCGCTAATGAATTGGATGTGGCTTGCCTGGCGTGCTCCGACCAACAGTTGGTGCAAGGTCACACAAAGGCTGGTAAACCAGCGCTTGGCCTTACCCACTGTCGTCAGGGTAGCAAGGTCACCGAAGAGGTTGTGCCCTTCCTGCTCAGCGATGGAGAAGAGGCTGTGCCCATAGGAGTGGGCCAGCGACTGCAGGAGCGAGATCAGATCCAAGAGCAGGGCTTGGCCTTCTTCGATGGACGTAGAGGCAAAGTGCATGCCAAAGAGTTCATTGATCGAATCGAGGACTTGGGCCTCGGTGCCAATCTTAATTGCAAGCAGCACATTTTGCTTGAGCTCCTCGAGCCGACGATGGTGCTCTTCTGGGATGGTATGCTCCAAATCGCTGATGTAGAGCAGTTCACGCTCGGGGTACACCGAGGTGTAATTCAATGCTGAGAGAGCCTGTTTATATGATTGGTTGATCGAAGAGGGAGAGTGGACCAAGGTCCCCATACCGATGATCGATCCAAAGGAGTACTTACGAAGGTAGGCTTGGACCTGTTCGGCTTTGCGGTTCACTTGTTTGCGGAAAACCGAATCGTAGTGATTTTGTCCGTGGCTCTTTGCACTGAAGATGATGATCAATTCACGCTCCAAGAGGAAGGGAATCGCCCCTTCTCTGTCAGCAAGGGCCTCTTGGACGACCTCAAACATCGCCATGCTACGTAGCGGATCTTCGCTGGTGTGGTCGGTTTCGATCACCGCTACCATAAACTCATCGCAATCAAGATCGATGCCGTACTCTTGGGCTTTGGTCACCAAGGAGGAGCTGGGACCGGGGTGGCCGGCAGTCAAAAGTGAGAGGAGAAACTTCTCGCGGATTAGTGGTAGGGCTTGCTGGTAGGCGATTGCCAGACGGTCTTGGTCCTGGCTGCGCTGGATCTGTTCATCAAGGCTTGCGGCTAGGCGGGTTAGGAGGCGAGTCAGGTCCTCTACCGAGACTGGCTTAAGTACATACTCACTGACTCCCCAACGCATCGCTTGCTGGGCATAAGTGAACTCATCGTAGCCGCTGAGAATGACTACGGTAGCTGTTGGGTGGACACCTCTAATACGCTGGGCGAGGGAGATACCATCCAAATAAGGCATTTTGATATCGGTGATAATGACATCGGGCTTGAACTCCTCAACAAGCTCAAGGGCCTCGATACCATTGCCTGCCTCGCCTACAACGGTAAACCCATAGTCTTGCCATGGGGTCTTGGCGCGGATTCCCTCACGGACCGCACTCTCCCTGAATTTCGTGGATTTTGTACATACGTCTCATACTGATAATCTGTCCTGACCTCAAAATCCTTCCAACAAAAGAAATAAATC
>JBAZCM010000201.1:0-2846 GCA_041654935.1 Sphaerochaeta sp.
AAGATGACGCACTTTGTGGTAGATGGATGTACTTCATGTCAAAGATGAGACCCACGAAGTTTCGTCAATCACTACTACCGCAATCGTTGGAAGAGACAATAGCGAAGTATGCAGTGGATGCAGGTATTGGGTATGATGCTCATTTCTGCCCTGATTATACAATCGGTCTTGATGTAGGATGGGGCGGTCTATTGCGAAAGATTCAGCACTATAGGAGTATCAATCCAAAGGCATCGAATTTTTATGATTGTCATACAAGGGTAATTGAAAGTATCCAAAGTTGGATCTTGCATCATATTGAGGATCTGCAACTTCTAGTGGCGACCACGCAAGATCCAGATCTTGTTGAAGAATATAAAGAGAAACAAAAAGTCAGTGAAGCCATTGTTGAGGGAAAACCTCAGACTTTGCTGGAGGCACTCCAGTGGATAACGTATTTTCACCTCGCATCCCGCACGTTCAACAGGGATGGAGCGGGAGGTCAGTTGGATACCCTCCTGCAGCCATATTATGAGGAGGATCTTCGGCTTGGGAGAATCGACCGGTCACTTGCGGTATATTATCTAGGTTGTTTTTTGCTGAATGATCCCGTGTATTGGCAAATTGGAGGTCCGGATGCATCGGGCAATGACCAGAGTTGCGAAATGTCTTATATAATTCTTGATGCCGCTGAAAAAATCAATGTATCGTTGAACTTGACGTTACGGGTACATGATGGGATGGATATGGCTTTGTTTGATCGAGCAGTTCACCTATTAGTAACATATAAGCAAGGATGGCCTCGATTCAGTGGAGATAAGGCATTGGTGGAAGGGTTTTCTCGACTGGGCTATGATGCTGAACTTGCGCGTAAACGTATTGCGGTAGGATGTAACTGGATGTCACTACCAGGAATGGAATATACGCTCAATGATTTATATAAAGTCAACCTTGCAAAGGTGTTCGAGGTTGCTTGGCAAGACATGATGTTACGATGTGGATATCCCGGTCTTGGAGGGGACATTGGAGTATATGTTCCGGTAGTAAAAGGAAGTGTAATACAGTCACGCAGTGAGCCAAGCACTTCCTTGTTATGGATGCTTTTTACAGAACATCTGGCTCGTGCAGTTGAAACATGCGCTGAAGCTATGCGCTTCCATCTAACAATACAAGAAGATAACGAGACTGAACTTCTATTGAATTTGCTCAGTCATGGTCCAATCGAAACAGGCTTGGATGTATCGAGCGGAGGAGCAATGTATTATAACCTTGCAATAGATGCATCCGCGCTAGGGACCGTTGCTGATAGTTTTACTGCTCTAGAACAGCGGATTGAGTGCGAGCGGAGGACCGACTGGAATCAGATAAATGTTAAGCTTCGGACCAGTTGGTCGGGACTGGATGGTGAAGAGTTGCGGCTAATGATGGCATCAAGCAAACGCTATGGTAATAGTCAGGAAGGCGATGCGTGGGCATCACGGATTGTCAAGAGCTTTACCGATTTGGTCCTTCAACAGCGGTCTACGACCTTGGTGTTTATCCCAGGCTTATTCTCATGGGCTAAGTCTCATCTTTTAGGAAGAGTGGTAGGAGCTACTCCTGACGGAAGACGTTTTGGTGAACCCATCACACATGGAGCAAATCCCAATGCTCACGGTGATGATAATGTGAATGCACTTACACTCTCAACCACAATAGCAAAAATGCAACCTGGATATGGGAACACAGCTCCATTGCAATTGGAGTTTGATCCCTTTTTAGAAGACAATGACCCAGGACTGTTGGTGAAGTCAATCATTCTGACACACTTTGCGCTTGGTGGTACGCTAATCAATGTGAATATTGTCGATAAGGAACAGATACTTGAAGCGAATCGATATCCCGAACTGTACCCTGACTTAGTTGTACGTGTGACTGGGTTTGCTGCCTATTTCTGTATGCTGACACCTGAGTTTCGTCAACTTGTCGTTGATAGGATTCTTAAACAGGAGGCGTAAACCAACGTGATGATAGCCTAGAGGGAATTTGTATACTTCAGAATTATACTGTTACACCAATACATGCAGAGGTGGCGTAGAGCGAGTGTCATGACTACTGATGATTCTGGTTGCTATGCATCTGGTATTCTCTTAGATGAGTTGGTCGCGATAGTGGACGATCATAGCAGCTAAAGCCTGTTGGGCCAAATAGAAAACAAACCAGTACCTTGTGGGTGCCAACCACTGTTCATCGGTAACGAGAATATTCACTACTTGACTAGGTAAGACAGCAAAAATCTCTAAATAAAAGTGCTCAGATCGAACAATCGACTACTTCCACTTCATTCAATATTTGATAGGATCCTCATTCCAGGCGTTTATTATGTGGTTTCTTCACCACGATGCAGAGTATGCTTTCTCAATGAAAGAGGCGATTGTATGCTATTATAGTAAACGACATTAATATTTGTGCTTGAGATTTTGGATATCAGCGTGCTATACTCTGCCCAGGAGAGCACAGCATGCCCACACGCCAATACAAGACCGACCCGGCCCTTCTGCTCGCGGAGGGGAAGATGATCGTATCGTCCTCAGACGATGCGAAGTTCCACCACAAGGTGGAGATCGTGAACCTGGTGCTCAGTGGCCTGACCCCATCCTTCCTCAGCCCCCGCTGCGGCGACAGCAAGAACGCCATCACGCTGTGGGTGAAGACGGTGGATGAGCACGGCTTCGATGCACTGAGGGCGAAGAAGCAGCCCGGCAGGCCCCCGAAGCTGTCGCCGCAGCAGCTGTCGCACATCAAGGATGTGCTCGAGGAGGATGACCCGAAGCGGCATGGCTTTCCCGTCTGGGACGGGCCGAGCCTCTCGGCCTACATCAAGGAGA
>JBAZCM010000202.1:0-2766 GCA_041654935.1 Sphaerochaeta sp.
CCTCCACAGGGTTGTGGTCGAACTTATGGCGGACCTTCTTCATGGCAAGGACACCATCGTCGGTGAAGAGTCCTCCATTGCGTGCCATACGGGTGGCCAGGACGCAATCGAACATGTCGATACCGTTCTCCACTGCCTCAAGGATGTAGTCTGGGCTGCCGATGCCCATCACGTAGCGCGGTTTCTCCTTGGAGACCAAGGCCGCTGTATAGGCGAGGAAGTGATTGTAGGTCTCCTTGCTCTCCCCTACTGAAAGGCCGCCGATGGCAATACCGTCGAAGTCCAGATCGTTGAGAAAGAGGGCACTCTCCTTACGAAGATCCTCATAGAAGTTGCCTTGAGCGATGCCAAAGAGCTTGCCCTTGAACGCTTCACCGAGGTGTTTGCGGTGGGCGATGGCCCGCTCTGCCCATCGATGGGTCAGGTGCATTGCCTCGCTGGCCTTGCGGTGGGTGATCTCAGGTGCGGTACAGACATCGAGGACCATGGCGATATCGCTGCCGATAATGCGCTGGGTATCGATGACACTCTCGGGGGTGAAAAGGTGGCGCGATCCGTCGATATGGCTTTGGAAGTGCACCCCCTCCTCTTCAATTTTCCGCAGTCCGGAGAGGCTGAAGACTTGGAAGCCCCCACTGTCGGTCAAGAGGTTCCCTCCCCAGTTACTGAAGGCGTGCAGGCCTCCGGCCGACTGCAGGACCTCGGTGCCAGGCCTGAGATAGAGGTGGTAGGTATTGCCTAAGATCAAGTTGTAGCCGATGGCAGCGACATCTTCATGGAGGATGCCCTTGACCGTGCCAGCGGTCCCTACCGGCATGAAGACCGGTGTCTCCACGCTCCCGTGGCCGAGGTGTAGGCGACCCAGTCGTGCCGCACTTTGGGTATCTTGGTGTAGTGGTTCAAAGATAGTCATGATCGTCTCCCGATGATCGCCCGCTCGGCGAACGCCACAAAGAGTAGCACAATCGTGGGAATTGCCATAGCCCAAAGTGGCCCGATTACCGCTTGGCGGGCGAGAATCAGGGTGACCATCTGCACCACGTAGAAGATGACGGCTACCGACAAGCTGGTGATGATCGAAAAGAGGAGGATATTCTTCTTGTAGCGATAGCTGATCGTCACGGCGATGATTGTCAACAGAAGTGGATTGAGCGAGTCATAGAGGCGTTTGATGAAATCGGTGGCCAGCGGATGGTAGCGCTCTTGGTCCAGGGCCTTGATGGTGGCCAGATAGCGGATGGCAAGGCTCAGCTCCATCGTCTTGATATCATCGCTGATGTTCTTGAAGTAGGAGGGCTCAATAGAAAACTCTGGAAGGCGGAGAAGGTCGGCGCTGCGGATCGCCAGGCTCCCCTGATCAGAGAGGATCTCTTGGATCCGGGTATTTTCCAAGACCCAAAGGTGTTCGGCCGGGTTCCACCGAGCCCGGTCGGCATCGATGCGGACGGCGAGGCTGCCACCCTCATCGAGGAGCAACAACACAACTTCGCTGAGTAGTAGCTCGCGGTCGTTATAGTATTTGGCCCATACAACGTATCGTCCCTGGGGATCGCTGATAGTGAGGTTTCGGCTATCGTGGGTCGACCTGAGGCCAAAGATGCCATCCTCGATCTGTTGGCGCTTGACCTGGGCCGGTATCTGCACCGCTTCGGCAACAGTGAACTGGGCCGCCGAAAGAACCAGGCCCAAGAGGAGGATGGGAATGATCAGGCGCCGGTAACTGACCCCACACCCATAGAGGCAGATCATCTCGTTATTGGCCTCAAGTTGGGAGAGAAAGTACGAGACAGCGAAGAGCGTCGATGGACCGAGGGCAAAGAGGAGGGCCTGGGGGGTTCCCAGCAGCGTCAGGATGGCAATCAGCGAGCCTTTGACCTCTCCGGTGAGGTAGGAGTCAAGATTGGTGAACAAATCGACTGAGAGCATCATCAGGGTAGTCAACAGCAACGTCACCAAGACAACTGAGCCGACTTGACGAATGGTGTGGCCGGTGAGGGTTCTCATAGGCGCCTCACCAAGAGCAGGGCCAGGAGCCCGGCAGCTGTCATCACGATGTTGGCAAGCCAGATCCACAGCTCAGCCCCAAAGGTGCGATCAAAGATCTGCATCTGGCTGAAGAAGAGGATGTACCAATAGAGGACGCTGGCAAGCATGGACAGGCCAAAGCCAACAAGCCGTCCGTGTTTTACCCGAAAGATTGAGAGCGAGAATGTGAGGAGGACCAAGAGGGTGCAAGCGGCGCTGAGGGCATACTTCTTAGCTAGCTCTGCCCGATAGTACTGATAGTAGAAGTTGATCGGGGGTCGGCCTTTGAGGTCAATGAGGTCGCGCTCCAATGCTGCGACCCTTGCAGGGTCTGCCTCCTCTTGAGCACGGCTTGCATCCAGACGCTCTTGGGCCACCACAACCCGGTCGGTGTGGCGCTCTAGGTCGGCTTGGTGGACCAGCCTCTCTTCAGCGATCTTGGTCTGAAGCTCGCGGATGGAGAGTTGGGAGGGAAGAGCGGTAGCAAGGCTTGAGAGCTGGTCTTTGAAGCTCAGCAAAACAGTAGCCTGCTCAGCCTGGGAGAGTGACCATCCGTCATTGGTCTCACTGGTGAGAATCGTCGGTTGGTTGAGATCCAGGCGATAGGTGAAGGTCGCCAGGTCAATGAGGTTCACCTGGGCGGTCGGGGCGCTCATCACCTGCCCAGCTCGCGACCCGCTTTGCTCGAGCAGAACCAAGTCGTGGATTGTGGAGCCGTCGACGGCTCGGTTGGTGATGGTG
>JBAZCM010000203.1:0-2749 GCA_041654935.1 Sphaerochaeta sp.
GATGACCCAATCGTCAGCACCCCGTGGTTCTCCAAGAGCAAGACATCGTGGTCGAAAGCTTTGATCGCCACCTGCTCGGCAAGGTCGACAGTACCCATGAGTCGGTAATCGACGAAGACCGGATCTTCGAGGATGTAGTAACTTTCGGCAATCAGGCGGGTGTTGATCGCAGGCTGTCCATCCTTGGTGATGGCGGTGAAGGCGGACGCATACGTGGGATGCGCATGCACGACTGCTTGGGCGTCTTCACGAGCTAAGAGGATAAGACGGTGCATCTCTGTTTCGATGGAAAGGCGCAGGTGAGGGGTAAAGTTCTTCCCCTCCAAAGAGACCACGGCTATTTGATTGGCTTGTAAGCGCCCCTTGTCCAAAGCCGAGGGGGTGATCAAGAAATGATTCTTGTCCAATCGGAGGCTGATGTTCCCACCGCTGGCGGTAGTCAGGCCTCGGTCATACAACCGTCTCATGTAGTCAGCTACCGCTTCTCTCTCGGCGGCAAATCCTGTCTTGCTCATGGGCCGAGTATATCACGCAAAGAAGGCTCTGGGAACAAAGTCACCCCAATAGATACTTTTTTGTCGATTTTTATTGACATCTTTCAAAAACCGTGCAATTCTGCATAGGCAAACGTTTGCCTATGCAATTTTGTCCATATGCAAACGTTTACTTAACAAATGGAGGGCTCTTTGAAAAAGTACACAACGCTCAAAGATGTGGCAAAATTAGCTGGTACTTCAGCAGCTACCGTCTCATATGTCCTCAATGAAAAAGAGGGGCGCTATATTAGCGATGAGACTCGAAAACGCGTCCTTGCCGCAGCAAAAGAGCTCGATTACGTAAAGAGCATTGGAGCCTCCTCCCTCAAAGGAAAAAGCCGCAAACTCATTGCAATACTCATCCCACAATTTGAGAACCAATTTTTCACCCGAATCATCGTGGCTAGTGAAAAGGTTTTTGTTGAACATGGGTATGATTTGATTATCTGCAACACGTTGGACAAACCTGAACGTGAAAAGGCAATTCTCAATCGTATGACCCAACAGCGAGTCGACGGCATCATCCTCACTCCTACAAAAAAAGGAAATGAAAACACCCGTCTTTTACGGAAGGTGGGTATGAAAATGGTGGTTGTTGACCGTCCTTTGGATGGGATTGAAGACTACTTCTGGGTCTCCACCAACAACTATGGTTGTGGGTACGTTGGAGCCAATCACCTCTTCGCCAATGGACACAAACAGATCGGATATGTTGGATGGGAGAGTGGAATCAAAGACCTTGATGCCAGGCGCAAGGCAATCTATGACGCAGCTGAAGAGCATCATCTTCCCTCTGATTCTATCCATATTGTTGAAGGGGATTTTTCAGTCGAAGAGGGATATCGTCTCACCGCACAACTACTCGATCAACAACCTCAGATCACCGCAATTTTCTACGGCTTTAACGTCCAGGCCCTTGGAGGAATACGCTGTCTCACTGATCGTAAGGTGAACATTCCCCAAGATCTTTCGGTGGTAATCATTGGAAGCCCCGAATGGGTTGGCGCTGGACAAAACGATTTTACGCACGTGGATATGAACGATCTTGCCTTGGGAAAGAAGGCAGCTACACTTCTTTTAGCTCAAGTGCAGGACAAGGATATCCCATACCAGCATATCATACAGGACTGTACCCTCGTCGCAGGCAGCTCTGTACGAAATATTTCCCAGGAGGAACAAACATGAGAAAAACAATTGCTATTAGCATTGTGCTTCTGCTCGCAATTGGTATCATCTTCGCTCAAGGAGCGTCCGAGGATGCCTATCCCACCAAAACGATCAACATGACCGTGCCATACGGCGCTGGTGGAACAACCGACCTGACCGCAAGGGCGCTTGCCAAGACAATGGGTCAGGAGTTGGGCACCACGATCAACGTCGTGAACACCCCTGGTGCTGGTGGTAGCGCAGGTTCACTGAACGTGCAAAACGCCAAGGTCGATGGGTACACCATGTTGGCAAACGGCATGCTCGCTTTTGTAACAATGCCGATCAACGGGTACACAGAAAAGACCTACCGTGAGTGGGACATCTGGATTGCAACTTTCGCTCCCAACGCAATCATCGTTCCCAAGAACTCACCGTACAACACCATTGAAGATCTGGTGGCAGCCATCAAAGCTAACCCTGACAAAATTACCGCGGGAACCGCAGGTATTGGTTCTGGTGGACACTTTGGTGCTGAAGTCATCAAGGCAATTGCAGGTGCTCCCTACAAGCACATCACCTACGCAGGCGGTGGCCCAGCTCTTACGGCAACCCTCGCTGGCGAAGTTGACTTCTGCCCACAGCTGCTCGCTGAGTATAAAGATTTGATCATCAGCGGTGATGTTAAGTGTCTTGCAACACTCTCCGATGAAGACATCGAGCTTGCTCCTGGCGTCGTAGTAAAGTCCATTCTTCACAGCTACCCCGAGGCGAAGAACTTTGTCCCCATGGGTGAAGTGACCGGTATCCTCTTACCTAACGGTTTGGGCGAAGATAAGCTCGCCAAGCTGGATGCAGCCTTTGACGTTGCCGTCAAAGATCAGGCTTTCCTCGACTTTGCCGCTCAGCGCTCCTTCTCCGTCATTCCGATGGGCAGAACTGAAAGCCAGAAGTACTTGGATAACTTCGCTTCCAAGGCGAACTACTTGATGTGGGACGCTGGTGCAGTTTCAATTGATCCTGCCAAGTTTGGTTTCACTCGCTAAATATTATAATGCCGAGGTGAG
>JBAZCM010000204.1:0-2601 GCA_041654935.1 Sphaerochaeta sp.
AGTAGAGTCGGTGGTAATAGGGCGTGATGCACGTCTTTATGCTCCGGCGGTGATGGAAGCGGCAATTGAAGGTTTCAGTGCGATCGGGCTGGATGTATTTGTGAACCCCAACCAGATCTCCACCTGTCAGTTCTACTACAGCTGTATGCAACACCCAAAGAGCGCTGGGATGATGATTACCGCGAGTCACAACCCGGGCACCTATATTGGTATGAAGCTTGTCGCTCCCAACTTGGTCACCTTGGCTATGGGCAATGGACCGCGCGGCGGTATAGCCGCTATCAGGGAGTTCTATATTGAAGATGCTCCCCTAAGAGCAAATGAGCGGGGAAGGGTTCGGGTATTTCGGTACCTCGATCAATTCATTGATTACTCAACGCGCCTTGCTGGCTTGTCAGCCAATGAGCTTGATGGAGTCTCCATTCTCACAGACTTTCTCTGCGGTAGCAGTGGTGCTGAGATCAGTGAGGCACTGGCCAATGTTGGGGCAAATCTACGAATTCGTAATCTCGTTCCGGATGGGAAGTTTCCTGCCGGAGACCCTAACCCGATCGTCGCTGACTCCATCGCCCCCACCTGGGATCTGATGAAAAGCGGTGCTTATGACTTTGGATTCTGTTTTGATGGAGATGGGGATCGAATGGACATCATGAATTCTCATGGAGAGCAAATTACCCCCTCCTTCAACCTCTCTCTTTTAATACCCGAGGTGAAGCACTTCTTCAAGGAAGTCCATGAGAGTGGCTTCTTTGGCTCAGACCCCTTTGACCCACACCTCTACTACGATGTGAAGGCCAATCCGCCCTCTATTGTTGAGCAAGCACGCCAGGGTATCGGGGTGCATATCATCCGTAACGGGCATTCGTTTATCAAGGAAGCTCTAAGACGCAATCTCTCCAAACAGTACATCGTGGCCAGTGAGGAGAGTGCCCACTACTACATGAATTTCCCCTATGACCTTTCTGACTTCTCCAAAGGTTTTGCCGCTACTGAGAATACACTGTACTTTACGTTGCTCACTGCCAAAGCGTGGAGTAGGGACCCCAAACGCTATGAAAAGGCCTTCGCCATGCAGCAGGCTATTCACCGAGAGCGTGAATGGCCTTGTGAGTTTTTCAGTGATGAGTACCTCGAGCCGGTAGTAGCTGAGGTTCAGGCAATTTTTGAAGGCCAGGGATTGACCGTCTTCACAGAGATGGAAGATGGGTCGAGCCTCGATGCAACGCTGATGCGTGCAGGTCTTCCAGCAAAAATTGATGCAAATACAAATCTTAATGGAGACTGGCTGCAAGTTGCTCAGCGCATTAGTCGCAGTGAAGAGGGGATTGCCCGATGGGAAGTTGCCTCGAGTTCACCAGAGCGCCTAGAGCAAGCGGTACAGCAAATACGAGAGGTTACCGATCGATACGTCAACGAGGAGAAAGCACGATACGAATAATACAGACCCTGAGGTCTTCGCCATATCAAGCCTCTCGGAGATACTCGCTTTATAAAAGGGTAGAGTCCTATACACGCAAACATTGTTGGAACAGAGGCTGCGTGTTAGGATGTCCAGTAATGAGGGATAGAGTATGAAGAGGATGGTCAATCGCATCTTTGGTCACGGACGCGCCTATCGACTTCTTGCGCCCAAAAACCAACAAGCTATTGATGAGTACAATCAAAAGAACCTCTCAAACCTCTCCCTCATGGGAGCCATGATGATGCTCCTCCCTTTAATCTCAATACCATTCAGCCCTTCCAAACGTCGTTTGATTCCCTTCTATACCACGATTATCATCATTTTTCTTGTTCTTTATGCAGTGAATAAGATTCCTCAAATGAAACGTTATGCACTTTGGGGTTTATACGTTGGCTTCTCAATCTTCTTTGCCCTATCGGTGTATCTGAGCGTAATCCACTCTCCTCATATGCGGGCAACGGTCCTCATTGGGACATTCTGCATTATGCCGTTGGCTTTTATCGATAATCCTTGGCGCGTGAACCTTTTCGTGCTCCTTTGGTTTGGCATTCACACTATCCTTGCTATCTACCTCAAGCCTCTTTTTGCTCTCGATGATGTCATCAATACCCTCGGTTTTGGCTTGCTTGGGTGTTTCTTTGGCAATCTCACTACGGTTATACGGGTAGAGAGTTATGAAGCCCATCGCCTCCTTACCATTGAAAAGGAGACCGATGCGCTGACTGGTCTTTATAATCGCCGTAAGCTCTTTGATGTAATCGGAGGCGACCAGGCTCCTTCAGGCGTCTTGATGATCGACATCGATCACTTCAAAGAGTACAACGACAAGCACGGCCACCTTGCTGCCGACCGCGCAATGCAGAGCATGGCAGCAATTCTTCAGCGATTCGAAGAAGAGAGGGACTTTACCTTCTTCCGGTACGGCGGTGAGGAGTTTGTAGGGATCTCTTATCAGGATACCGAAGAAGAGTTACTTGAACAGGCCGAGCAACTACGAAAGCTCATAGAGCAAGCTGAGACCCAAGACCCTCCAATTACTGTTAGTATTGGGATAGCTTGTTCAACGCTGGAGAATCCTCTCTCCAGTGATTCACTCATTGAGCGAGCAGATAGGGCGGTCTTCAAAGCGAAGGATGAGG
>JBAZCM010000205.1:0-2592 GCA_041654935.1 Sphaerochaeta sp.
GTGATGCTCGTTTGGATGCGTGGTTCTTTTCTACGGAGCATCCTCAGGTTTGATAGACTAAATGAAGCTCCAACTACTCGTTTTTTGGCTTGTTGGCGTTGTACTACATTGATGAATTCATCTACGGTAGCCTCACCTTTACTCTTCAAATCAACATTGAAACGTCGCGCAGGACATGCAATAAGCGCCTCTTCAAGGGTACATAGCTGCACTCCCTTGCCTCTGAAAGGAAAGGTCTTGCCTCCATCGGGGGTAAAGGTGAAGCCTGCATCCAGTTCTTTCAATTCGGCTAGGGTGTGGTCCTCAACTCGTCCGCTCCCATTGGTATTACGATCGAGGGTGGGGTCGTGCCAGACGACCAAGTGTCCATCCTTTGAGAGGTGAACATCGGTCTCAATCACATCAACACCCATCTTGTCAGCACTGAGGAAAGCAGGGAGCGTGTTCTCTGGAAAGTGGGCGCTATCGCCGCGATGGGCGACAACGCGGGGCATTGGGTCAAAGAACGACTTATACATCATCAGCCTCCTTGTGCTTCTTGATTCGGCTCATCTTGGTAAAGATTTTCTCAAAGCGTTGGACCTCACCTTCGGTAAGGGAAGCGCGCACCAGCACATCCTTGAGAAAACGATAGGTCCATATCCCCTCATGGTCAAGTTTAAAGTATTCGATTGATTGCAGGGCATCTGAGCAGAGGCGTGCGGCGATTTCACATCGCCCTTGATCAACAGGGGTGTTCTCGGTGACATATGGCTTCAAGGAGTTGAAGAGTTCATAAGTGATGATCTGCACTGCTTGGGAGAGATTCAGTGAGGGAAAGTCATCGCTGGTTGTGATGGTGGTCACCATTGAGCAAAGGGCGACTTCATCATCGGTAAGGCCATCAGATTCACGACCAAAGACCAAAGAGACGGCACCCTCGGCAGTCGTATTAATGCGCTGGGCCAACTGGCGAGGACTGTAGGCGGCGGCTTTACGAAATTTTCCACGGCGCCGAGTCATCGCAACTGTCAGTACGCTCCGCTCCAAAGCTTCTTGCAAGGTTGGGTAGCGCACCGCCTTCTCCCAGACATCTCGGGCATGAAGGGCCATTGTGCGCACTCGGTTTTCGTTGTACTCTCGCTCACCGACGATGACCAGGTTGGTGATACCCATGGTCTTCATGGCACGACATACCGAGCCAATGTTTGCCCCGTCCTGAGGTTCAACCAATACTATCTGGATTCTGTTCAGCTGATCTTGCCAATCCATGGCTCAGTAGTAACAGATATTGCACGATTATCCAAGCTGGTCTATAGTTGTCCCATGGCTGATAAGAGTAGCACAACCAATAAATTCACCCAAACGAGCCTCGTGATCGTTGCCACGGTTGCTATTCTGTTTGTCCTGAAGGTCAGCCGGGATGTTGCTGTTCCCCTTGTCTTCTCCTTTTTCTGCTTCCTTCTCTTCAGTCCATTGTTGAGAAGGATGGACAAATTACATATCCCATCTTTCCTCTCAGTGACCTTTGTCATGGCGCTTCTGTTGCTCCTGTTCCTCCTCACCGGCTGGTTCATTGTCATGACCGTGGACTCTCTGATTCGCCTGATTCCCTTCTATGCTGATAAGGTTGTCTCACTGGACCGCCTGCTCTCTGGCAGTGTATCGGCTTTCATTGAACTGCCCGAAGGGGCAAGTTTCTTGGCAATCTTGCCAGTGAACTGGTCGAACCTGGCAATTTCGAGCCTTACCTCGATCTCCAATAAGTTCTTCTCTTTCACCAAGGTGGCGATGGTCGTCTATATCTTCTTTCTCTTCTTGCTCCTTGAGCGCCAATCGATCATCCCCAAAGTGCTCGCTGCAGCCCCCAAGAGAGGCATGCGAGCAGCTGTCATGTTTGAGCGCATCACTCGTCAGGTCTCCAAGTACTTGCTGCTCAAGGCAGTCATCAGTGCCTTTACCGGTGTTTTCTTCTTCCTTACCGCTGTGATGACCGGCCTGGATCTGCCGATCCTTTGGGGAGTGCTGGCCTTTATCTTTAACTTCATTCCCTCAGTCGGATCGGTCATTGTCACAGCCCTCACAATCTTGATGGCCCTGATTCAATTCGCCCCAGTGTGGAGCAATGTGCTCTGGGTTGCAGTGCTGACAATCAGTACGCAGACAATCCTGGGTAACATCATTGACCCACGCCTACAGGGCGGTCAACTTAACCTCTCTCCCTTCGTAATCCTCGTCTCTCTCTCGGTCTGGGGCTTCATCTGGGGAGTGCCAGGCATGTTTATTGCGGTCCCTTTGACCAGTGTGCTACAAATCCTCTGTGCAAATATCAAGAGCCTCAGGGCAGTGGCAATCCTCATCTCTAGTGGTAAAGGCTACCAGCGCGAAAGTGCCCGCCAGCAGGTCATTGAAAAGTATCTACGCAAGCAGGAGCGCAGACGCAGCAAAGGCCTCGCTGTGGAAGAGGAGCCTGAAGAGGTAGATGAGGAGATTTATAAGGGAGACTTCATCCTGCCGGAGAATTTCAACGATCTGTGATGCAGGATTTTCCCTCTCTCTCAGCCCAAGAGGCCGTCTCCTATCTCTGGCCTCCCTTCGAAATTACCGAAGAGT
>JBAZCM010000206.1:0-2585 GCA_041654935.1 Sphaerochaeta sp.
GAACTTTCGACGGATGGCGAAAGATACGCTCTTTTGGCAATCGTTGAAAGTCACTTTCTTCTATGCTTTTATCTCTGTCCCACTTCGTCTTATCTTTGCTTTCTTCGTCGCACTGCTCTTCAACCGTGGAACCAGAGCAATTCGGATTTACCAAGCAGTCTACTATGTCCCTTCACTTGTTGGTGGCTCGATTGCTGTAGCGGTGATGTGGCGACGCATTTTCATGGCCGATGGCGTTCTCAACGCAGCGCTGGCCAAAATCGGTATCATTACCGATTACTCTTGGATTGGAAATCCCGATACTGCTATCTGGACGCTTATCATCCTTGCCGTCTGGCAGTTTGGGTCCTCGATGTTGATTTTCCTTGCAGGTCTCAGACAAATTCCTCAAGAGTATTATGAAGCAGCCTCCATCGATGGAGCGGGCATGCTACGCAAGTTTGTCCACATCACCATCCCACAGATTACTCCGGTCATCTTTTTCAACCTTATCATGCAATTGATCAACGGCTTCACCGTCTTCACCCAAGCCTTCGTCGTTTCAGGAGGATCTGGTGATCCATTGAACTCTACGCTTGTCTATGCGCTCTATCTCTATCAACGGGCCTTCAAGTACTACGACATGGGCTACAGCAGCGCCATGGCCTGGGTGCTTGTACTCATCATCGGCCTGATGACCGCTGTTGTCTTCAAGACTTCCACGAGCTGGGTCTTCTACGAATCCAAGGAGGGCAAGTAACATGAATAAGTACCGAATTCGCAACCTCATTAGCCAGAGCATCTTTCATATCATCGTCATCGCTCTCGGATTCGTAATGCTTTACCCCATCCTGTGGATGATTGCCAGCTCCTTTAAGACCAACGCCGAGATCTTCAACTCCGTCTCCCTACTCCCCTCATCATATAAGTTGGATAACTTCATCAGAGGGTGGCAGTTCAACCGCTCTGTCTCCTTCTCAGTCTTCTTCTACAACTCATTCTTTTATACGACCATCTCGACTATCGGGACGGTGATCGCTTCTTCACTAGTGGGCTACGGCTTTGGTCGAATCCCCTTCAGAGGACGCTCCTTCTGGTATGCCTGTATGTTCTTGACTATCATGATTCCCTACCAGGTGGTCATGGTGCCGCAGTTCATCATCTTCCACAAATTGGGGTGGATCAACAGCTTCAAGCCATTGATCATCCCCCAATTTGCAGGAACACCATTCTTCATCTTCTTGATGGTCCAGTTTGTCCGCCAAATTCCGTATGAGTTGGATGACTCGGCAAAGCTTGATGGATGTAACCGCTTCAGCATCTACTCCAGAATCATTCTTCCGCTCATCGGACCGGCGATCATCACCAGCACAATTTTTAGTTTCTACTGGAGATGGGACGACTTCCTCGGTCCACTACTCTACCTGAATAAGATTCGTCTCTTCACTGTCTCACTGGCGCTGAGAATGTTCAGCGACCCGATGACCTCAACGGACTGGTCTGCGATCTTCGCGATGGGCACACTGAGCTTACTGCCAGTGCTCATCATCTTCCTGATCTTCCAAAAGCACATCGTCCAGGGTTTGGTGACCACAGGACTGAAGGGCTAGAAAAGACGCTCGTACTCTCCAAGCGCTAAGAGAATGATGCCGATACCGTGGGTATCATCGATGCGCGCCAACAGCTCTTCTACGTAGTAGTGGCGTGAACAGGAGAACTCACTGCCGCGGCACACGCCAAGTACACGTCCCTCTTTATCGATGGCATGGGTAAGCAATCCGCTAACCGCTCGCTTGATCGCTTCCTTGTATACCTCATCCTCTTCAAGCCATCCAGCTTTGATTCCCCGAGCACATGCTGCGGCAAACATTGCTGTACAACTGCTCTCTTGGTAAGAAGAAGGCATATCCAAGACCTGATGGAACATCCCATCTGCATCTTGGCAGCGGAGAAAGCCTGCACTGAGTGCTCGGAAACGTTCCAGTATCCGAAGGCGAGCCGGATGGGAGTCATCCATAACGGCCAAGAGTTCACTGAGACTGAAGAGTACCCATCCGTTGCCCCTACCCCACGGAATTCCTGTTGCAATCTCTCGTTCAAAGTCATAGACGTGGCTCATCAACTGCGCCTCCTCCATGTAGAGGAGATCGAAGAAACCATCGAATTGGGTCACTGCATCATCGATGTAGCAGCTCTCATCTCTTAGGGCCGCGTAGCGGATGAGGAAAGGGACTGACATATACAGGTCATCCACCCACATGGTGTTTTCATGAAACTCATGCATCAAGCCAGTGCGATAGAAAGCGCCGCTTGGCAGTCGTGGTTGCTCTTCGCTGATATATTGGCCAACAACATCGGCCAAAAGCTCATACCCCTCCACCTGATGGTCCTTCGCTATCTCCAGCACTGTCGCCCCAAAGGAGCCACAGTCATCAAGGCTGTCCAAGCTGGTCATCAGATGATGGACTGCAGTCGCTCCACCGAGGGTCTCCTTGTCCCATTGAGCATAGGCATAGGTATCGATGCTCTTCTGGATATGGGCGAGCAGCAGTGCGTTAATACGGTCACTGAGACGCTCATCGGTGGGCCGGAAAAGACGCTCCATC
>JBAZCM010000207.1:0-2570 GCA_041654935.1 Sphaerochaeta sp.
CCGAAATTATAGATATGCGCTCAACCTTTTCTCGATAACTTCCTAGTTCTCTTTGATATGTAATCTCTGAAAGTTCTTCCAATCTGTCTTCAATTTCTGCTTTCATATCATCTTCAAAATAGAATGCAGCGTCGTCTAATCTGGCATTGATAACCCTTGTATATCCAGCTACAACATTTTGTTCTCTTCCAAAACCATCTTGAAATGATATATATAAGTTTAACAATTTATCTTCTTTCGATGCAACAAAACTCCTTTGATGATGTTTAATAGTAACCGTTACAATTTCCGAAGGTAAAAATAAATTTTTTTCATTGAAACTTCCTAATACCGCTGTTGGATACTCAGTCATTTTAGCAATTTCTTGCACGAGATCTTCATGTTCTTCAATTGATACAGAAATTTTATTCTCAATTTCCAAAGTTTTTATTTCTTTCTTTATCTTTTGAATTCTTTCCTCATAGAATGGTAGGACATACTGATTTCTTAATTGCTCAAAAAAAGTATTTATAGTATTTACAGTTATCTTATCGCCAAAGAACCGATGCCCAAAACTTATATTTGAAGACTTTTTGCCAAATATTTCAAAAGAAATTATCTCATCGTTGTATAACGCTAAAACCCAATGTATCGGTCTTACAAAAGCATATTCACCTGTTCCCCATCTCATAGGCTTTTTGAATGTCATTTTTGTGATAACTTCAGGAATTATATTTTCTAGTACTTTTTTGGTAGATTCGCCAATTTTTACTAACTCTACGTATGCATAATCTTGACCATTAAATGATTTGAATTGTATGTCTTCTATAGAAACCCCTACACTTTTTGCAAAACCTTCTAAGGCTTTTGTAGGTTGATTTTGCTTATCAAAACAAATACTTTTTGGAGGACCTTTTCTTTCTTCTTTTTGATCTTCTTGCTTTAAAGGTAACCCTTCTATATATGCCCCAAATCTTCTTGGAGTTATAAAAATCTCCAATTTATCAAAAGTGATATTACTTTTCTTTAAAGATTCCCTAAGATTTGAGTCAAGTTGTTCTACTATACTATCAAATTCACTAGATGGCAGATCTTCAACACCTATTTCAAATAATGCTTTATTCAAAGTTGACAACCTCCATGTTTAAACTTTTTAGATAAGAATTAGCACAGCTTTTGGCCATATCTCTTATATCTAAAATATATTTTTGGCGTTCATTTACACCTATAGCATTTCTTGCATCCAAGAGGTTAAAAACATGGGCACTTTTTATCATATAATCATAAGCTGGTAAATAGAAATCAATATTTATTAAGTTCATAAATTCTTTTTTGTATAAACTATATAGAGTTTTAAGCATTTCGGTATCTGCTACTTCAAAATTATAGTAAGAAAATTGTCTTTCATTTTCTTTGTATAGTTCTTTGTATTTAACATTAGCATTCCATTTTGTCTCATAAACATTATCTAACCCTTGCAAATACATAGCTATTCTTTCTACACCATACGTTATTTCTACAGGTATATATCTTAATGGGATTCCACCCATTTGCTGGAAATAAGTGAATTGAGTTATTTCCATTCCATCAAGCCATACTTCCCAACCTACACCCCAAGCTCCTAAGGTTGGTGATTCCCAGTTATCTTCTACAAACCGTACATCATGCTCTTTAGGATCTATTCCTAAAATTTTCAAGGAATCAAGATAAATATCTTGAATATCTTCAGGTGAAGGTTTTAAGATTACTTGATACTGATAGAACCTCTGCATTCTGTTTGGATTTTCTCCATATCTACCGTCAGTTGGCCTTCTACAAGGCTGAGCATATGCTGCACGCCATATGTTGTCCCCTAAAGATTTAAAAAAAGTTGAGGGGCTGTACGTTCCCGCCCCCATCTCTAAATCATAAGGTTGATCTATTACACACTCTAATTCTGACCAAAATTCTTCTAGTGTCATGATCACATCTTGAATAAACAATTTTGTTATGCCTCCATTATTCTACAGATATTAAAAGCGGATAATGTTTTTGACCACCTTCATGAATCTCCAGTTCAATATTAGGAAATTTTTTTGTTAAATTCTTAACCATTTCATCTATTTTTTCCTTCTTTGCGCCTTCTCCATATATAATAGTTACAATTTGATATCCTTTCTTTATTAATTCTTCAAGTATTTTTTCTGTTTCTTTATATACATACCTACTGTGAGCTTTCAAATCTCTACCAACAAATATCAAATATTCACCTTTTTTTATCTTTTCGCCATCTATTTGAGAATCTCGTATAGCATAGGTAACGTTTATTGGTACTATGGATTTAACGTAGCTCATCATTGATTCTTTTAACTCTTCCTCTTCAAGATTATCATCAAATCCTAACATTGCGCTTATACCTTCTTGAACATGCTTAGTAGGAATTACTACAACTTTTTTATCTGTAAGTTCAGAAACTTTCTCTGCCGTCATAATAATATTAGGATTATTTGGTAGTATTAGAACTTTTTTATGGGGGAGTTTATTTACAGCTTCAGCTAAATCTTTAACGCTTGGATTTACGGTTTGACCTCCCGTAACTACTTCGTTCACAC
>JBAZCM010000208.1:0-2536 GCA_041654935.1 Sphaerochaeta sp.
ACTCCTCCACTGAGGATCTTACCGCTTGCTGGAACTGTTTGGTTGTAGGCTCGGGCCAGGCGGGTGATCGAGTCGAGGAGGATTACCACATCGCGCTTGTGCTCCACGAGGCGCTTGGCCTTCTCAATGACCATCTCGGCGACCTGGACGTGACGGCTTGCCTGCTCATCGAAGGTAGAGGCGATGACCTCCCCTTTGACGTGGCGGCGCATGTCGGTGACCTCTTCGGGTCGCTCATCGACCAAGAGGACCATCAGGACCACCTCAGGGTGGTTGGTCGAGATTGAGTTGGCAATCTTTTGTAGTAGGACCGTCTTACCGGTTCTGGGGGGAGCGACGATCAGAGAGCGCTGGCCCTTACCGATGGGACAGAACATATCGATGATGCGCGTGGACATGTCTTCATCGACAGTCTCCAGACGCAGTCTTTCATCGGGGAAGAGGGGGGTCAGGCTATCGAAGGGCACACGCATCTTGGCCTGGATAGGCTCATCGTCGTTGACCTTCAGGATCTTGAGGATAGCAAAGAATCGCTCATTCTCCTTGGGGGTGCGCACCTGGCCGTAGACCACGTCGCCGGTCTTCAGGTAGAGGCTCTTGATCTGCGCCGGTGAGACGTAGACGTCCTCAAGGCCACTGAGATAGCTGTTGGAGGGAGAGCGCAAGAATCCAAACCCATCGGGGAGGATCTCAAGTGTTCCAGTTCCCACGATGACGCCACCGGTTGCGGTATGGAGGCGAAGGATCTCGGCAACAATCTCTTGCTTGCGTAAATCAAGGATTGCCGTGCTGTCCATACCTCGCTCAACGGCTGCCTTGCGCAGCTCATCGATGGAGAGGGTGGTATAATTCTCAAGTTTGAGGACCGGAGCATCGGGGTGCTCCTCTATATTGATATCATTGGATGGCTCGTCCACTTGGTTTTGGCGTGGGGGCCGGTTTGTGCCAAAGCTCTGGCTCTTCTTACCGCGCTGCTGGTTACGTGCCGGGCGGTTGGTATAGGGCTGGGTCTTACGGCTCTGCGGAGGGCGTTGCTTTGGTGCTGGCTCCTCACGAGGGGCTTTCTCCTCTGCTTGTGCTGGTTGCTCCTTCTCTTTGGGAGCTGGTGCGGCCTCCTCGACCTTCTTCGGTGGTCGGCCACGACGCTTCTTTGGTTCAGCTTCGACCACCTCTTGGCTCTCTGTTGCCTCAGCGACAGCAGCTGGTGGTTCAACGGCAGCTACTTTTTTGCGAGTGACACGCTTGACCGTCTTCTTTTCGGTCTCGACAGTGCTGGGAACTTCTGCTGCAGCAGCAAGCTCTACTACTTTTTCAGATGACATGGGATACGCTCCAACGGAAAGGGCGCTACGTGACAATGTAGCTGGGGCCCGACTCCTAATAAAACTGCTAATTTCAAGGTATATGAGTATGCGGGAACAAGTTTTGATACGATTTCAATCCCGCGACTGACACTCTAAATATATTGCCACTTCTCGACAGTGTCAAGCAAGCGACCTCCTTTGATGTACTGGGCAGCAAGGATCATTGCCACCGTTGACGCCTTGCGACGCACCGAATCCCGACCATAGGAGGTCAGGTGAACGGTCAGGGCAACACTCTCTCTTTGCCTTCCGGCAAATCCAAAGCAAACCGTCCCTACCGGCTTCTCCTCACTGCCTCCATCAGGGCCAGCAATGCCGGTGATTGAGAAGGCCCAGTCGGTCTGTGAGCGAGCGAGCATTCCTTCGGCCATCTGGAGAGCACACTCCTCGCTGACCGCCCCATACTCTGCGATCACCTCTTCACTGACTCCGAGCAAGGTAGTCTTCGCCTCATTTGCATAGGAGGCTACCCCGCCCCAGAACCAGGCAGAGCTTCCACTCTCGTCGGTGAGCAGCTTGCTGGCAAGACCTGCTGTACAACTCTCAGCACAGCTGATCGTCTGGCCGCGCTCACGCAAGGTGCGAGTCAACAACTGAGCCGGTGAGATATCCCCATCTTCAATTAAGGAGGGACCGACCATCGAGCGCAAGGTATTGGCCATTTGCTCGCGCTCCCCGTCGCTGCCACCGATCAAGTAGAGGCTGATCCGCAGCTCTTGGAAGCGAGTGCCCCACTGCAGTCCATTGAAGGCCGCTTGGCGGCATAGCTCCTCAAGCTTTGCCTCCGGAATCAAGAAAGTCGAGTACTCGCTACGGTTGAAGTCATTGTGCCCAGCAAGCCTGCCCAGGTAGGGCAACACCTCATTGAAGAACATTGGATCCATCTCCCGTGGTGGGCCTGGCAGGGCGATGAGGGCCACCTCCCGATCTTCGACAGAGATAATGCCTCTGAAACCTGCGGCAGTCCCGTTGGGGTTGGGGATGGCGACAAAGCCCTGGGGGATCATGGTCTGCTGCTCATTAGCTCCCCAAATTCGCTCGCCGATGCGTTCATAGAGGCGTTTAAAGCTCACTGGATCCCGTACCAGGGGCACACCGGCCAGCTGGGCAACTACCGATCGAGTCAAATCATCACTGGTTGGTCCCAACCCTCCGGTGAGGATGATCAGGTC
>JBAZCM010000209.1:0-2524 GCA_041654935.1 Sphaerochaeta sp.
TAGCTTGACGGTGACCTATACTGACCAAATGTGGGAAGAGCATGTCATTCGCCGCACCATCAAAATCCCATTGATGCAGGATATGGTGATGGTGTTGCTGCCGGTCTTGGTCGCCAATCCTGATGCCGATCAGTCACTTTGGTTGGAGCTCTACGAGCCACCCACCTACGCGGTAACAATGGCTGAAGAGGAAGAAGTGATTACCGACGACTTGGCTGGGTTGGTTACTGATCTGGATATGTAATCATAAAAATGATTGATGAGAGGGAGGCTGCCGCAAGGTGGCCTTCTTTTTTATGAGGTGAGCGGGTGCAGTGGAACAATGCACATGCTGCCGCCCATCCACTCAATGAGCTGCTCTTCGTCAACGGGTTTTGAGAAGTAGTAGCCTTGGATGTATGTCACTCCGTGGTCGGTTGCAATTTTCAGTTGCTCAGCGGTCTCCACTCCCTCGGCAACCATTTGCTTGCCAAGCTGTTTGAGCAATGTCGTCGTGAGTGCGAGCAGTTGGTAGTCATTCGTCTTGTTGGCAATCAGGGAGCGATCGAGTTTGATGAAGTTGAAGGGTAGGGTGAGTAGACTCTCAAGGTTTGAGTAGCCGGTACCAAAGTCATCGAGCATGAAGTCCACCCCATTGGCAGCAAATATATCCCAGTTTTTCCTCACCTGCTCGTTGTTTTTAAGAAGCATTGATTCGGTCACTTCAAAGACAATCTTTGCAGGATTGACCTTGGATTTCTCAATGATGCTCAGAACTCGAGAGACCATATCTGCCGATCCAATATCTTCGCTGCTGATATTGATCGAGATGTACTTGAGATTGTTGGCTAGGTGGATATGTTCATTCAAGAAGGTACATACCTTGGAGACCATGATGGCGGTTAGGTCCTTGATCAGGCCGGTGCGCTCAGCGGTGGGGATGAATTCGAAAGGACTGATTATTCCACGATGGGGGTCAACGATCCGCATAAGTGCTTCGGCAGCGATGATTCGGTTGTCTTTGGCGTCGATAATCGGTTGGTAGACAACCTTGACCATCGAGTGGTCGATAGTAGCCTGGCGGAGGATGGAGACAATCTCCAAGCGGCGGTTACGCAAGGGAATGAGGCGTTGGTTGAAGATAATCACCGATAAGCGCCGATTCTCCTTGATCTCCGCCATAGTGAACTCCAACGATTCAGTGATCTCCTCCATGGTGTTTGAAACCAAGGGGATCTCCACGATGGCGAAGTTCATGTGAAAGGAGATGTGCTGCCCATCAATGATCCAGCCGACTGCTCCGAGGGTGCGGACCTGGTTGACTACCCGTACTACTTCATTGTGGGTGAGCTTAGGCATCATCAAGATAAAGCGGTTACCGTAGAGACGGTAGGCGTTCTCATCTGGGGTGCTCTGGGCGAGGGCCTGGGCAAAGTGAATGAGCACTTGATCAGCGCGATGGACCGTGTATCGGTCATTGATCAAGCGAAAGTTCTCGATGTCGATCATGAAAATCGTCTTGGGGGTCTTGTAGTTGATCAGCAACTCCAGGCGATTGAGAAACGCTGTGTAGTTGGGGATCTTTGTCATCACATCGAGGGTCAGTTCATGACGCTGCCAGACAAGATAGCTGTAGACCAGAATGAAGGTTCCGGTGAGGCTTACGAGGTAGGGGCGCTGGAAGGTGTAGAAGAAGAAGAGGGAGATGAGAAGGAAGAAGAGAGAGAAGGCGATGCTTATCAGAGCGAACAGGGTGAAATGAGACCTATTGAGAATCAGGCTAATCATCCCTCGGAGGGTGATGAGGGCACAAAGGGCGAGAAAGATTGTCAGGCCAAGACCGCCTTGTGGCTTTCCACTTGGTCCAAAGGTGAAAAGACGGTCACCTGCCAAAAGGAAGAAGGAGTACAAAAGGGCTGCAACAATGACCATAAAGCGGATTGTTCTTCCAATTTTGCTGGCTTTGGTGGGAAGAGGACGAAGAGCCAAGCGATCGGACCACAGTGATATGAAGATAAGGAGGGTATTGGTTTGGCCAATCATCATCAGCTGCAAAAAGACCGAGGGGTAGGTGAGCAATCCCTCTGTAGCAAAGTGGACTGTGATGGCCAAGGTGAGGTAGAGGAAAAAGGCGAGGGCAGAAGACCTCAATGAGGAGTCGACCTTCTTGCCTGACAGGTCGTCATGCAACAAGGCCACCACCAACCCACCGGCGATGGTAAGACAGAGCAGTTCAATGAGTATCAGTTCCACGTTTTCCCTCGTATTGGAGTGCCGATACCTTATAGTACCTACACTCAGAGGCAAATGCAATCAACGTGGATGTATTTGGCGCAATCCTTTACATACATCGAGGATTGTAGAGAGAGCGGTTGGTTCGATCAGTTTTCGAAGAACTTATCTCCAATATCCTTTCGGTACCATGCTCCCTCGAAGTGCACGTGCTCCACACCCTTATAGGCATTTTTGTTAGCGTTCATGATGTTGTATCCAATACCTACGACAGTGACACAGCGTCCGCCGGTAGTCTGGGCGGTCCCTTCTA